>NZ_JAJSOU010000005.1:0-328583 GCF_021282405.1 Buttiauxella cochleicola | reverse complement strand
GGGGGCAGTGAGATTGATAATACCGAGAGCTTGTGAAAGTTCCATTTAAAAAGGGTCCATGTTGAGCATGAACCCTTTTTACACGAGCCACCGGATCGGTCAACTGATCCTTAAACGATCGGCATTAACCGGGCTTGCCCGGTTTTTTTTTATCTTTTCCGCATAAGGCTCATTCGGTCAATGAACTGATGAGTTTGCGGATCGTAGTAGCGTGAAGGCCAAATCACCCAAGGTGAAGTTTCCAGTGCCTGCGCGATGATTAATTCACCTTTTGGCCAAGGGCGTGTCAACGTATTAGCTAAAGTAGAAGAGCTTAGACCTGCTTTCCGTGATTCAGCCGCAAGTGATGTTCCGCGTTTGCGTAGCCCTGCAATGATATCTGCCGGGTGCCAGTCAGTATTGTTACTTTCCATGTTTCTCCCTGTAACCGCTTCTATTTACCGGTTTACTCAATTGCGGTTATAGCACAGCATTAATCCAAAAGACTCCAATAAATGGCGTAAAAATTCAAATTTGTGTTAACACACACAAAGTGAATGAAACCAATGAATACAGGATGCTAGGGAGAGTGGTTTTGAGGGCTGGAATGAATTTATTGGAAACTTAGTGCGCCTTTGAACGGCGCACTAAATAGAGATTAACGATCGCGTTGAACAGCCATGCGGGCCAGAGCAATTAAAGCTTCTTTGTACTCGCTTTCAGGCAGAACATTCAGAGCTGAAATAGCTTTGTCAGCTTCTTGTTCTGCACGTAGTTGAGTCCATTCCAGCGAGCCACAGGCCGCCATAGCATCTAACACCGGCTGCAGTAAATGACGCCCGTTGCCTTGCTCAATAGCCTCACGAATCATTTTGGCTTGCTCAGCATTACCGTTACGCATTGCGTGCAGTAAAGGGAGAGTTGGCTTACCTTCGTTCAGGTCATCCCCCACATTTTTACCAAGCGTTTGGCCATCGGCACTATAGTCCAGAAGATCGTCGATAAGCTGGAAAGCCGTCCCGAGATAGCGGCCATAATCCTGAAGTGCGAGTTCTTGTTCCGCAGATGCATCAGCTAAAATACCTGAGCATTGAGCTGCAGCTTCGAACAAACGCGCTGTTTTGCTGTAAATCACCCGCATATAGCTTTCTTCAGTAATATCAGGGTCATTACAATTCATCAATTGCAGAACTTCACCCTCGGCAATGACATTCACTGCTTCGGACATCACTTCCAGAACCTTGAGCGAGCCTAGTTGAGTCATCATCTGGAAGGCGCGGGTATAAATAAAATCACCAACCAATACACTAGCGGCATTGCCAAATGCGGCGTTAGCCGTTGCTTTCCCGCGACGCATATCTGACTCATCAACGACATCATCATGAAGCAGTGTCGCGGTATGGATAAATTCAATGAGCGCTGCAATATTGATATGCGCGCTTCCCTGATAACCAAGCGTGCGAGCAGCAAGAACAGCAATCATTGGACGGATACGTTTACCACCGCCACTGACGATGTAATACCCTAACTGATTGATCAATTGGACATCTGAATTCAACTGTTCAAGGATGACCGCATTGACTCCCGCCATATCTTGCGCGGTTAACTCGTTAATTTTTTCTAAATTCATCGCAAAAGTCTGGCTTAAAGTCCTGTTTACCACATGTCTTTATGGAATCACGTGAGGGTAGAGGAGTAATAATGTAGTACAGATTGTACTGAAAAAACGAGGCAGATAAACGGCTGGTGTGATGTTGCGTTTTTTTTCTACTCTGTTTAATGACAGGGCTTGTCAAAGGCTCTCGTTTTGCGTAATATTCGCGCCCTATTGTGAATATTTATAGCGCCACCTGAAACATACGTAGGGTGCGTGCGGAAAGCGGAGTTTTATATGTACGCGGTTTTCCAAAGTGGTGGTAAACAACACCGAGTAAGCGAAGGTCAAACCATTCGCCTGGAAAAGCTGGACATCGCAACTGGCGAAGCAGTTGAGTTCGCAGAAGTTCTGATGATCGCTAATGGTGAAGAAATCAAAATCGGCGTTCCTTTCGTCGATGGCGGCGTAGTTAAAGCTGAAATTGTTGCTCATGGTCGTGGCGAGAAAATTAAGATTGTTAAGTTTCGTCGTCGTAAACACTACCGTAAGCAGCAGGGTCATCGTCAGTGGTTCACTGATGTGAAAATCACCGGCATCAGCGCTTAATACAGGGGAGCATATTAAATGGCACATAAAAAGGCTGGCGGCTCTACTCGTAACGGTCGCGATTCCGAAGCTAAACGTCTGGGCGTAAAACGTTTCGGCGGAGAAGCAGTTCTGGCAGGCAGCATTATCGTTCGTCAACGTGGTACTAAATTCCACGCTGGTACTAACGTAGGTTGCGGCAAAGATCATACTCTGTTCGCTTTGACTGACGGTAAAGTTAAGTTCGAAGTTAAAGGTCCGAAAAACCGTAAGTTCATCAGCATCGTTGCTGAATAAGTTTTTCGCGTCCCGGTAACGGATAGAAGCCCCGCAACACGTTGCGGGGCTTTTTACATTCTGCGACCGGTAAATCAATGAAGTATTTTCTTCAGATTTCGGGTTGCAGGATTAGATCATGAAACAGCAGGCAGGGATTGGCATTCTCCTGGCGCTTACAACAGCAATTTGCTGGGGTGCATTGCCAATAGCGATGAAACAGGTGCTGACGGTAATGGAACCGCCAACAGTTGTTTTTTATCGCTTCCTGATGGCAAGTCTGGGTTTGGGTAGCATTCTTGCTATACGCGGAAAATTGCCTCCGTTGGCGTTGTTCAGAAAGCCACGTTGGTTGGGCTTACTCGCGATTGCAACGGGTGGCTTGTTCGGTAACTTTTTGCTGTTTAGTTCATCACTACAGTATTTAAGCCCGACGGCATCACAGGTTATTGGCCAGCTTTCCCCAGTGGGAATGATGGTGGCAAGCGTTGTTGTGCTGAAAGAAAAAATGCGCGGTACGCAGGTCATCGGGGCCACAATGCTTCTTTGCGGGTTGGTGATGTTTTTTAATACCAGCCTGATAGAAATTTTTACCCGCCTGACAGATTACACCCTTGGGGTGATTTTCGGTGTTCTGGCGGCGACAGTGTGGGTCACCTATGGTGTGGCGCAGAAGGTATTATTACGCCGCCTGGCCTCGCAACAGATCCTCTTTTTGCTGTACACTTTATGTACTCTTGCGCTTTTCCCATTGGCTCAGTTGGATAAAATCTTCCAACTCAGTAATTGGCAACTGGCGTGTTTAGTTTTCTGTGGCCTGAATACACTGGTTGGGTATGGGGCACTGGCAGAAGCCATGGCACGGTGGCAGGCGGCACAGGTTAGCGCCATTATTACGCTAACTCCGCTGTTTACTTTGCTATTTTCAGATTTATTAGCGTTAGCCTGGCCCGATTTCTTCGCCATGCCGTTACTTAACCTTGTGGGTTATTGCGGCGCGTTTATCGTGGTTGCAGGTGCGATGTATTCAGCCATTGGTCACCGTCTTTGGGGACGCTGGCGCAAAACCGAAGCTGTTCTTCCAGTACAACGTTCGGGCGAATGATTTACGGAGAAGTGAAATGAAGTTTGTTGATGAAGCAACGATCCTGGTCGTAGCAGGTGATGGCGGTAACGGCTGCGTTAGCTTCCGTCGTGAAAAATATATTCCCAGAGGTGGCCCGGACGGTGGTGATGGCGGTGATGGCGGTGATGTGTGGCTTGAGGCTGACGAAAACCT
The DNA here is from genome assembly GCF_021282405.1 of Buttiauxella cochleicola. NCBI lineage: Bacteria > Pseudomonadati > Pseudomonadota > Gammaproteobacteria > Enterobacterales > Enterobacteriaceae > Buttiauxella > Buttiauxella cochleicola. Next base: position 324,867 of record NZ_JAJSOU010000005.1, on the reverse strand, counting down.
CAACACCCTTATCGACTATCGCTTTGAGAAATCTTTCCGCGCTGAACGTGGTCAAAATGGCCAGAGCCGTGACTGTACCGGTAAACGTGGTAAAGACATTACCGTTAAAGTCCCTGTAGGGACGCGTGTTATCGATCAAGGCACTGGCGAGACTATGGGTGACATGACCCTGCATGGTCAGAAGCTGATGGTTGCTAAAGGCGGCTGGCACGGTTTGGGTAATACCCGTTTCAAGTCATCTGTAAACCGTACACCACGCCAGAAAACCATGGGTACCCCAGGTGAGAAGCGTGATATCCAACTTGAGCTGCTGCTGCTGGCAGACGTGGGTATGCTTGGTTTGCCAAATGCGGGTAAATCTACCTTTATTCGTTCTGTCTCTGCGGCAAAACCAAAAGTAGCGGATTATCCGTTTACTACCCTGATCCCAAGCCTTGGCGTTGTCCGTATGGATAACGAGAAGAGCTTTGTGGTTGCCGATATTCCAGGGCTTATCGAAGGTGCAGCTGATGGCGCAGGCCTCGGCATCCGCTTCCTGAAACACCTTGAGCGTTGCCGCGTGTTATTGCACCTCATCGATATCGCACCAATTGACGAATCAGATCCGGTTGAAAATGGCCGAGTCATCATTGGTGAGTTGGAAAAATACAGCGAGAAACTTGCTGAGAAGCCACGCTGGTTGGTCTTCAACAAATGCGATTTGATGAGCAAAGAAGACGCCGAAGCGCGTGCAAAAGAAATTGCGACCGCAATGGGCTGGGAAGAGAAATACTACCTGATCTCTGCAGTTAACCGCGAAGGCGTTAACGCGCTGTGCTGGGATGTAATGGACTTCATCATTGCTAACCCGAAAATCACTGAGCTTCAGCCTGTTGCTCCTGAGAAAGTCGAGTTTATGTGGGATGATTATCATCAGCAGCAACTCGATGCAGTAGAAGCAGAAGAAGATGATGACTGGGATGACGATTGGGATGAAGATGACGACGAAGGTGTCGAGATCATCTACCAGAAATAAGACGTTATCTTTGAAGGGGCCGGAAATTTTCCGGCCTTTTTTTATTTGGGAGTCACTGGCTTTGCGCAGGGATCCAGCAGCTCGCCTGAAGACCAATCTCTTTAGGGCCACTCTCTAACGCTAATTTCCCATGATGTAGCTGAACGATACGCTGAACAATATTCAAACCTAAGCCACTGCCGCCATAACGTTGATCCATACGGCGGAAAGGATCGGTAATCGTCTGGCGATGTTCTTCGTCTATACCTGGCCCTTGATCGGACACCGCAAGTGTTGCGCCATTACCCTCAGCAGTTAATGACACCGTAATGTTACTTTTGACCGGGCTATAACGGGATGCGTTTTCCAGCAGGTTACGCAGCATCAGACGCAGTAGTACGGCATCCCCCTGAACGATGTTTTCACTTTCCTTTGGCCAGATGATCGATTGTTCACGCGAGGCGACCATTTCTTCCATTTCCATTTTGAGCGGCGAAATAATGTCGCGTTGCCAGTTCAGCGTATCGTAATGCCCACTCGCCAGAGCTTGCCCTGCACGCGAGAGCATTAGCAACTGCTCTATGGTATGCATCAGCTGATCTATTCGCTCCAACAGCATAGGAGCTTGCTGAACGCCTGAGTTTGCCATCAACTCAAGGTGCAGTCGAATGCCAGCCAATGGCGTACGAAGCTCGTGGGCAGCATCGGCAGTAAATAAGCGTTCTTGCTGAATAGTATGGTCAAGCCTTGCCAGCAATTGATTCAGTGAATTGGTGACGGCAACCATCTCTTCCATGTCTGAATACATTGGCAGAGGGGTAAGATTATCAGCGGAACGATTAGCAAGGCTGGTGCGCAGTCGATTCAATGGACGGGTAATCCAGGTGATCGCCCAGAAAGAGAAGAACAATGTGAAACCAATCATCACCAGAGAAGGAACCAGCAATGAAGCAATAGCTTCGCGGATCTCCTTCTCTACATGCTGATTTCGTGCCTTGGCGGACAGCGTTTCACTGACCAGGAAACTGATTTGCTCTCGACTTTCATGCCATAACCAAATGACACTAATTAACTGGAAAAACAAAAGAATAAGAGCGAGAAGTATCATCAAACGCTGGCGCATGCTGTTCATGTTCGGCTCTCCAGTCGATAGCCAACACCACGCACGGTTTTTATTCTGTCTTTGCCTAGCTTGCGTCGAAGATTGTGGATATGCACTTCTAACGTATTTGAGCCAGGGTCATCCTGCCAACTGTAGATATCTTGTTGTAATGTTTCACGGTGCACCGTCTGCCCGATTCGCATCATCAATCGTGTGAGTAACGCGAACTCTTTTGGCGTGATTTCAACGGCCTGGTCTTGTAGAAGTACTTGCTGAGTCTGCAGGTTGAGTGTCAGATCATCATGCTGAAGAAGGTTATCGCTATGTCCTTGATAACGGCGAATCAATGCCCGCGTACGAGCTTGTAATTCAGCTAGAGCAAAGGGTTTGACCAGATAATCATCGGCACCAGAGTCCAGACCGTTAACTCGATCTTCAAGAGCGTCACGTGCTGTTAATATCAACACTGGTGTACTGATACTACGGCGTCGCCATTGCCTCAAAAGGGTGGCACCATCTTTGTCTGGTAGGCCAAGATCGAGGATGATCATGCCATATTCGCCACTTTCTATCAGTGCATCCGCTTCGACGGCTGTCGTTGCACAATCGAGAGCATAACCCTCGTTGTTTAATGCCAGCACCAAGCCTTCCCGTAACAGTAAATCGTCTTCAACAATCAGCAGTTTCATAACTCAATTATTCTGGTAGATATCCTTATAGAGACGACTTTCAAAGCGCACTAATGGGATACGACGGTTACGTTGATCGGCAGGCTCAACAGCATAGCCTGACAAATATTGCACAAAGGCCATGCGCTGGCCGCTGGCAGTGGTGATAAATCCTGCAAGGTTATATACACCTTGCAGTGAGCCTGTCTTAGCCGAAACTTTGCCGTCAACACCCGCCTGATGTAGGCCTGCACGATACTGCAGCGAGCCGTCATAACCGGCCAACGGTAACATTGAGATAAAGTTAAGCTCAGTGTCATTCTGGGCGATGTATTGCAACACCTGCATCATGGTGGCGGGTGAAATCAGATTATGTCGAGACAACCCCGAACCATCTACCAGGATACTATTACCTAAATCGACACCCGCTTTTTGTCGCAGGATTTGTCGTACTGCGTCAGCACCTGAACGCCACGTCCCCGGGACGCCAAAACGGTTATGGCCGATGGTTCGAAAAACAGTATCGGCGATCATGTTGTCTGATTTCTTCAGCATTACCTTTAGCAAATCGTGCAGTGGTGCAGATTGCTTGCTGGCAATTACCGTTCCTGGGGTATTGGATTGCGTCTGACGCAATAAGGTCCCGCTGTAGCTTATCCCGGCCTCTTTCAGTTCGGCTTTCAAAATCGCGCCTGCGTAACTGGCTCCATCCTGTATTGCGAAGGCTAGCGGGAGGGGGTCTGCACGTTGTGTCATGCAGCCGGTAAGCGTAAAGCGATTCAGGTCGCCTGGCACCACATCCAGTTCACAATATTGTGCATCTGGTGAGCCTTTGGCGAGAGTTCTAACCTGGCTGAACATAACCACAGGATAGTAGGAAGCGATGCGGATGAAGGCTAAATCATCAGCTTTTGGGGCACTATAGAGCGAAACAGAAAAACAGTTTCGGTCGACAATTGCAGCAGCAGGCGGGGCGCTAAAACACTGAGTCATATCATTCCACGGCCAGCCAGGCGCTTTGTCATGACTGGCGAATATGGATGTGTCGATCAGTACATTACCCTGAATTTGCTGTACGCCTGATTTTTTCAGGACAGCGACCATATTGCGAATATCCTGCCGTTTTAGCGTAGGATCGCCACCAAATCGGGCAATAAGGTCACCTTGTAATACACCGTTACTGACTTGTGCATTACTTTCAAGCGTGGTGTTAAACCTGAAATCTGGGCCCAATTGTAATAATGCTGCCAGAGCCGTGATGACTTTTTGGGTACTTGCGGGCAGCGCCATCTGTTGACTGTGATAGTCAATCAATGGGGCCGGCGCACCAATTTTTTGCACCATCAAAGCCAAGTTCGCGCCAGCGGGGAGCTGGGAAGTATAGTCTTCAACGTTGGCGGCCTGGACGGTAAACACCACAGCGCTGGTCAATCCAATGACAAATCTAAAAAATCGCATAATCTCGCGGTAACAACCTGGAAACGTATCGTCATACTACGGTGCATCGCAGTGCAAAGTAAACGATGACCCTTAGTGAACTCCAGGGTAAAATACAGGTCAATTTGGAAACCGTTCCTGACCTGGTGCTTTGCTCCGGGTCAGTTTTATTTTGCTTAGTGCCAGGGGTTTGGCTTATTTAAAGCAAACCAGGCTCTGGATTCAGGAATGCCGTTTGGTAATTCTGAACAGGAAAGTTTTGAAGAGGTATAACAATGCAACCTATTCCGATGACCCTACGTGGCGCAGAAAGATTACGTGAAGAGCTGGATTTCCTGAAGTCTGTGCGTCGCCCACAAATTATTGCCGCGATTGCTGATGCTCGCGAACATGGCGATCTGAAAGAAAACGCTGAGTACCATGCCGCACGTGAGCAACAGGGTTTTTGTGAAGGCCGTATCCAGGATATCGAAGCGAAGCTGTCTAACGCTCAGATTATCGATATCACCAAAATGCCAAACAATGGCCGTGTCATTTTTGGCGCGAGCGTTACGGTTTTGAATCTGGATAACGACGAAGAGCAGACTTATCGCATTGTTGGTGATGATGAAGCTGATTTTAAACAGAATCTTATTTCAGTGAACTCACCGATTGCTCGTGGCCTTGTGGGCAAAGAGCAGGAGGATGTTGTTGTTATCCGCACGCCGGGCGGTGATGTTGAGTTCGAGATACTAAAAGTGGAATATTTATAATATCTGCTACGCTTTTTTATAGCGTGGCGTATTGTAAAGAAAGGAAAAAGGCCGCACCGCGGCCTTTTATCAACTAACAGAGCGTGGCATTTTGCACACTCTCTGCTTATTTTGGCAGAGAAATTTTGCGCTCTTTAGACGCGCGATAGAGCACCAGCGTTTTACCGATAACCTGTACATTACAGGCGCCGGTTTCACGCACGATGGCATCCACGATCAAGGTTTTAGTTTCGCGATCTTCCGTTGCGATTTTCACCTTGATTAACTCATGATGTTCAAGCGCTTGTTCAATCTCGGCCAGTACCCCTTCGGTCAAACCGTTATTGCCAAGCATAACTACTGGCTTGAGCGGATGAGCAAGACCTTTCAGGTGCTGTTTTTGTTTAGTACTCAGATTCATCGTATTTTTTGCTTACGTTGGGATTGAAAACGGTTCATTCTACCGCCATATCTCCCGTATCGCCAATCGGCTGTGCTGATAACTCTTACAGCCTGCTATTCACGATGAACAAAGTTGGAATTTGAGATGACAGGTAAAAAGCGTTCTGCCAGCTCTAGTCGCTGGCTGCAGGAACACTTTAGCGATAAATATGTAATTCAGGCGCAGAAAAAAGGGTTACGTTCCCGTGCCTGGTTTAAACTTGATGAAATACAGCAAAGTGACAAACTTTTTAAGCCAGGAATGACTATTGTTGATCTTGGCGCTGCTCCCGGAGGCTGGTCACAGTATGTGGTGACTCAAATCGGGAATCAGGGGCGAATCATTGCTTGCGATCTTTTACCAATGGATCCTATCGTTGGTGTTGATTTCCTTCAGGGTGACTTTCGTGATGAATTAGTCGTGAAAGCTCTGTTGGATCGTGTTGGTGACAGTAAAGTTCAGGTTGTCATGTCAGATATGGCTCCAAATATGAGCGGGACACCGGCAGTTGATATTCCTCGGTCTATGTATTTAGTAGAGCTGGCACTGGAAATGTGTCGTGATGTTCTTGCACCGGGTGGTAGTTTTTTAGTGAAAGTGTTTCAGGGCGAAGGTTTCGATGAGTATCTGCGGGAAATTCGCTCCCTGTTTACGACAGTTAAAGTTCGTAAACCGGACTCTTCTCGTGCCCGCTCACGTGAAGTGTACATTGTAGCGACTGGGCGAAAAGTATAGTCCCCTGACGCTGTTTGTTAACACAGTTGTAATATGAGGTTAATCCCTTGAGTGACATGGCGAAAAACCTAATACTCTGGCTGGTCATCGCGGTTGTGCTGATGTCTGTGTTCCAGAGCTTTGGGCCCAGCGAGTCAAACGGCCGTAGGGTGGATTACTCCACTTTCCTGTCTGAAGTAAATCAAGACCAGGTTCGCGAAGCGAGTATCAATGGACGTGAAATCAAAGTTACCAAGAAAGATAGTAACCGATACACGACTTACATCCCCGTTAACGATCCTAAGCTGCTTGATAATCTGCTGACCAAAAATGTGAAAGTAGTAGGCGAACCGCCTGAAGAGCCAAGCCTGCTGGCTTCTATTTTCATCTCCTGGTTCCCAATGCTATTGCTGATAGGGGTCTGGATCTTCTTTATGCGTCAAATGCAGGGCGGCGGAGGCAAAGGTGCCATGTCGTTCGGTAAGAGCAAGGCGCGTATGCTCACCGAAGACCAAATTAAGACCACTTTTGCTGACGTTGCTGGTTGTGACGAAGCAAAAGAAGAGGTTGCTGAGCTGGTTGAGTACCTTCGTGAGCCAAGCCGTTTCCAGAAACTGGGCGGTAAAATCCCGAAAGGTGTGCTGATGGTTGGCCCTCCGGGTACCGGTAAAACCTTGCTGGCGAAAGCCATTGCAGGCGAAGCGAAAGTACCATTCTTTACCATTTCCGGTTCTGACTTTGTTGAAATGTTCGTGGGCGTGGGTGCATCTCGTGTTCGTGACATGTTTGAACAAGCTAAGAAAGCGGCACCATGCATCATCTTCATCGATGAAATCGACGCCGTAGGCCGTCAGCGTGGCGCGGGTCTTGGTGGTGGTCACGATGAGCGTGAACAGACACTGAACCAGATGCTGGTTGAAATGGATGGATTCGAAGGTAACGAAGGTATCATCGTTATCGCTGCGACTAACCGTCCAGACGTACTTGACCCAGCGTTGCTGCGTCCAGGCCGTTTTGACCGTCAGGTTGTTGTTGGCCTGCCAGACGTGCGTGGTCGTGAGCAAATCCTGAAGGTGCATAGCCGCCGTGTGCCACTGGCTCCAGATGTCGATCCAGCAATCATTGCACGTGGTACTCCAGGCTTCTCCGGTGCAGATCTTGCAAACCTGGTGAACGAAGCTGCTCTGTTTGCTGCCCGTGGCAACAAGCGTGTGGTTTCCATGGTTGAATTCGAAAAAGCGAAAGACAAAATTATGATGGGTGCGGAACGTCGCTCCATGGTGATGACTGAAGCGCAAAAAGAATCCACCGCATACCACGAAGCGGGTCACGCAATTATTGGTCGCCTGGTTCCAGAGCATGATCCTGTGCATAAAGTAACTATCATTCCGCGCGGTCGTGCGCTGGGTGTGACGTTCTTCCTGCCAGAAGGTGATGCAATCAGTGCCAGCCGTCAGAAACTGGAAAGCCAGATTTCTACGCTGTACGGTGGTCGTCTTGCTGAAGAAATTATTTACGGTGCTGAGCATGTTTCTACCGGTGCGTCTAACGACATCAAAGTAGCAACATCTATCGCTCGTAACATGGTCACCCAATGGGGCTTCTCTGAGAAACTCGGTCCGTTGCTATATGCGGAAGAGGACGGTGAAGTGTTCCTGGGCCGCTCCGTGGCGAAAGCAAAACATATGTCCGATGAAACTGCACGTATCATCGATCAGGAAGTGAAGCTGTTGATTGAGCGTAATTACGCTCGTGCTCGTCAGCTCCTGAATGAAAATATGGATATTCTTCACACCATGAAAGACGCACTGATGAAGTATGAAACCATCGATGCGCCACAGATTGATGATCTGATGAATCGTCGTGATGTGCGTCCGCCAGCGGGCTGGGAAGAATCAAATAACGGCAACAACAATTCTGATAACAATGGTACACCACGAGCACCGCGTCCGGTCGACGAACCGCGTACGCCAAATCCTGGTAATACTATGTCAGAGCAGTTGGGCGATAAATAAGTCGTCTCTGCCGGATGTTACTGCAGTAATCTATAAAACCCTGGGCTTGTCCCGGGGTTTTTGTTTTTGTCTTAACCAAAGTCTATGCAGGGAATTTTGATGAAACTCACCGCTCAGGGCACTACGCTCGATCTTTCTCATCCTCATATCATGGGTATTTTGAACGTCACGCCAGACTCTTTTTCCGATGGTGGAAAGCACAATTCGTTAGTGGAAGCCTTAAAACACGCTAACGCGATGATTAACGCTGGTGCGACGATTATTGATATTGGTGGTGAGTCGACGCGCCCAGGGGCGGCTGACGTGAGTGTAGATGAGGAGCTGTCGCGTGTGATTCCGGTCGTTGAAGCAATTGCACAGCGCTTTGAGATCTGGATTTCAGTCGATACCTCCAAACCTGAAGTGATTCGCGAAGCAGCACGGGTTGGGGCACATATCATCAACGATATTCGCTCGTTGCAAGAACCTGGCGCGCTTGAAGCAGCCGCTGAAACTGGTTTGCCCGTTTGCCTGATGCACATGCAGGGCGAACCTAAGAATATGCAGCAGGCTCCGCGTTACGATGATGTTTTTGCAGATGTGAATCGCTTTTTTATCGACCAAATAGCACGCTGTGAAGCGGCGGGCATCGCAAAAGAAAAATTGTTGCTCGACCCCGGCTTCGGTTTCGGTAAAAATCTGACCCACAATTATCAACTTTTAGCCCGACTTTCCGAATTCCATCACTTTGGCTTACCGCTATTGGTGGGGATGTCGCGTAAATCAATGGTTGGCCAACTGCTCAATGTCGGGCCGGATCAACGCCTGAGTGGCAGTATTGCGTGTGCAGTCATTTCTGCGATGCAAGGGGCTAATATCATTCGAGTTCACGATGTAAAAGAGTCAGTCGAAGCGATGCGCGTGGTGGAAGCCACACTTTCAGCGAAGGAAAAAAAACGCTATGAGTAACCGTAAATATTTTGGCACAGATGGCATCCGCGGTCGTGTAGGCGATTCCCCGATTACCCCTGACTTTGTGCTGAAGCTCGGCTGGGCTGCGGGTAAAGTATTAGCACGCCACGGCTCGCGTAAGATTATTATCGGCAAAGATACTCGTATCTCAGGTTACATGCTGGAATCTGCTCTCGAAGCGGGCCTCGCTGCTGCGGGTTTGTCTGCTTCATTCACCGGTCCGATGCCAACGCCTGCTGTTGCTTATCTGACCCGTGCATTCCGTGCCGAAGCAGGGATCGTTATCTCTGCATCGCATAACCCGTTCTATGATAACGGGATCAAATTCTTCTCAATTGACGGCACAAAACTGCCAGACGAAGTTGAAGAAGCCATTGAAGCTGAAATGGAAAAAGAGATCACCTGTGTTGATTCCGCGGAACTGGGCAAAGCCAGCCGTATTGTTGATGCGGCAGGTCGCTATATCGAATTCTGCAAAGGCACATTCCCTAATGAATTAAGCCTCAGCAGCCTCAAAATTGTTGTCGATTGTGCCAATGGAGCGACTTATCACATTGCGCCAAATGTGCTGCGTGAGCTGGGTGCTACGGTCATTACCGTGGGTTGTGAACCGAACGGCGTCAACATCAACGAAAAATGTGGTGCCACTGACGTTCGTATGCTCCAGGAGCGCGTGCTGGCTGAGAAAGCTGACATTGGTATTGCACTGGATGGTGATGGCGACCGTGTCATCATGGTCGACAACCTGGGCCATAAAGTTGATGGCGACCAGATCCTCTACATCATTGCTCGCGAAGGGCTTCGTCAGGGCCAACTGCGCGGCGGTGCCGTTGGTACACTGATGAGCAATATGGGTCTGGAGCTGGCGTTGAAACAGCTGGGTATTCCGTTTGCTCGTGCAAAAGTGGGCGACCGCTATGTGCTGGAAAAACTACAGGAAAAAGGCTGGAGAATTGGTGCTGAAAACTCAGGCCATGTGATCTTGTTGGACAAAACCACCACTGGTGACGGTATCGTTGCAGGTTTGCAAGTACTTACCGCTATGGTGCGTAACCATATGAGCCTTCATGACTTGTGTAGCGGAATGAAATTATTCCCACAGGTTTTGGTTAACGTACGCTTTACTGCGGGCAGTGGCGATCCGCTTGAGCACGACACCGTGAAAAAAGTGACCGCTGAAGTTGAAGAAGCACTGGGTAACCGTGGTCGTGTGCTACTGCGTAAATCGGGAACTGAGCCTTTAATCCGTGTGATGGTAGAAGGTGAAGATGAAGCGCTGGTTATTGAGTATGCCAACCGCATCGCTGATGCCGTAAAAGCGGTTTAATTTATTATCGCTATGGTTGTGTAAAAAGGCGGCACTTGCCGCCTTTTTTATAAACAAATCCAAATGTATTGCTGTTTTTTTCTCCAGTCAGTGAAATGTGAATAAATTGCCCTTGCGCGTGACCCCGGCTTTGGTTAGTATTCTCACCCGCTTCAGTGGGTAAACTTAAACGTATCCGCTTGACTGGTTTGAAGCTTTGGTATGCGGTAATACCGCAAGGAACAGGTTGATAATATGTACGAAGCTCTTTTAGTTGTTTTCCTTATTGTAGCCCTGGGCCTTGTAGGTCTTATCATGCTGCAACAAGGTAAAGGCGCTGATATGGGAGCCTCCTTCGGAGCAGGCGCTTCCGCTACGCTGTTCGGTTCAAGTGGTTCTGGTAATTTCATGACCCGCATGACCGCTGTGTTAGCAACGCTGTTCTTTATCATCAGCCTGGTACTGGGTAACCTCAATACCAACAAAACCGATAAAGGAAGTGTGTGGGATAATTTAACTCAGCCAACAAAAACTGAGTCACAGCCAGCGGCACCTACCAAGCCGAGCAGCGATATCCCGCAGTAAGTAGTAAGCTTCAATACGGTAAGAAGTGATTACCGTGTTCAAAGTGCCGAGGTGGTGGAATTGGTAGACACGCTACCTTGAGGTGGTAGTGCCCGATTGGGCTTACGGGTTCAAGTCCCGTCCTCGGTACCAAAATATCTGCATTTCTTGCATTTTATGCAATATCGGCGTAATATTTGCCACGTTTTCGGACGCGGGGTGGAGCAGCCTGGTAGCTCGTCGGGCTCATAACCCGAAGGTCGTCAGTTCAAATCTGGCCCCCGCAACCACTTTCCCTGAGAGTTCTTTTTCAAATATACTGTGAACACCAGATGGTGCCTCGCGAAGAATTTAGAAAAAAATTCTCCTGGATATTGTCCGAACCGCATTCGCGGTGTACAGGGTTCAGTTATATAAAGCCTCGATTTATCGGGGTTTTTTGTTATCTGACTTTAGAATAACTGGGCTATATGCCCTTTTTTTATTTCTTGGGGGTGGGCTTGTCCACATTAGAGCAAAAATTAACAGAGATGATTTCAGCACCGGTCGAGGCGCTGGGCTATGAATTGGTAGGAATCGAATTTGTTCGAGGTCGCCAATCCACGCTGCGCATCTATATTGATAGTGAAGATGGCATCAATGTTGATGATTGTGCTGATGTCAGTCACCAGGTAAGTGCAGTTATGGATGTCGAAGACCCAATCACTGTGGCTTACAACCTGGAAGTTTCCTCACCAGGCCTTGATCGCCCAATGTTTACCGCCGAGCATTACGTCCGTTTTACCGGTGAAGAAGTAAGCATTGTATTGCGAATGGCCGTGCAAAACCGTCGTAAATGGCAGGGTATTATTAAAGCCGTAGAAGGTGAGATGATCACGGTTACGGTGGAAGGCAAAGATGAAGTGTTCGCGCTGAGCAACATCCAGAAAGCGAACCTGGTACCCCACTTTTAATAGTTTGGATTGAGGTGAAAACCCAGGATGAACAAAGAAATTTTGGCTGTTGTAGAAGCAGTTTCCAACGAAAAATCACTGCCGCGTGAGAAGATTTTCGAAGCGCTGGAAAGTGCACTGGCAACAGCGACCAAGAAAAAATACGAACAAGAGATTGATGTGCGCGTTAGCATCGATCGTAAAAGTGGTGACTTTGATACTTTCCGCCGTTGGGTCATTGTAGAAGAAGTTACTCAACCTACGCGTGAAATCACTCTTGATGCAGCTCAATTCGAAGATCCAGAGCTGAATGTTGGCGGATATGTTGAAGATCAGATTGAATCTGTAACCTTTGACCGTATCACTACTCAAACTGCAAAACAGGTTATCGTACAAAAAGTACGTGAAGCTGAACGTGCAATGGTGGTTGATCAGTTCCGCGAGCACGAAGGTGAAATCATCACCGGAGTGGTGAAGAAAGTTAACCGTGACAACATCTCTCTTGATCTCGGTAGCAACGCTGAAGCTGTAATTCTTCGCGAAGATATGCTGCCACGTGAAAACTTCCGCCCAGGTGACCGTATTCGCGGTGTGCTTTATGCTGTGCGTCCGGAAGCTCGTGGTGCTCAACTGTTTGTTAGCCGTTCCAAGCCAGAAATGCTGATCGAATTGTTCCGCATTGAAGTGCCGGAAATTGGCGAAGAAGTTATTGAAATCAAAGCCGCTGCTCGTGATCCTGGTTCTCGTGCGAAAATCGCCGTGAAAACCAACGACAAGCGTATCGACCCAGTAGGTGCTTGTGTTGGCATGCGCGGTGCGCGTGTTCAGGCAGTTTCTACTGAACTGGGCGGTGAGCGTATTGATATCGTGCTGTGGGACGATAACCCGGCACAATTCGTTATCAATGCTATGGCTCCGGCTGACGTGGCTTCCATTGTTGTTGACGAAGACAAACATACAATGGATATCGCGGTAGAGGCAGGCAATCTGGCACAAGCAATCGGTCGTAACGGACAAAACGTTCGTCTGGCTGCACAGCTGAGCGGCTGGGAACTCAACGTTATGACTGTTGATGACCTGCAAGCCAAGCATCAGGCTGAAGCACATGCTGCCATTGATACCTTTACCAAATACCTCGAGATCGACGAGGATTTTGCCACTGTATTGGTAGAAGAAGGCTTCTCCACCCTCGAAGAGTTGGCATACGTGCCGATGAAAGAGCTGCTGGAAATTGACGGCCTTGATGAAGATACAGTGGAAGCATTACGTGATCGCGCCAAAAACGCCCTCACCACACTGGCATTGGCGCAGGAAGAAAGCCTGGGCGATAACAAACCTCAAGAGGATCTGCTGAACCTCGAAGGTATGGATCGCAACCTGGCCTTTAAACTCGCTTCGCGCGGTGTGAGCTCGCTGGAAGATTTGGCTGAGCAAGGTGTCGACGATCTGTCAGATATTGAAGGTTTAACCAACGAGAAAGCCGGGGAATTGATTATGGCTGCTCGCAATATCTGCTGGTTTGGCGGCGAAGCGTAATAAACTGTAGCAGGAAGGAACAGCATGACAGATGTAACCGTAAAAGCGCTGGCCGCAGAGATTCAGACCTCCGTGGACCGCCTGGTACAGCAATTTGCTGATGCAGGGATCCCTAAGGCTGCTGATGATTCTGTCTCGGCCCAGGAAAAACAGACATTACTGGCGCACCTGAATCGTGAACACGGTTCTGCGCCAGATAAGTTGACATTACAGCGCAAAACGCGCAGTACTTTAAACATTCCAGGTACCGGTGGGAAAAGTAAATCGGTACAAATCGAAGTCCGCAAGAAGCGCACCTTTGTGAAACGTGATCCGCAAGAGACAGAACGTCTTGCCGCGGAAGAACAGGCGCAGCGTGAAGCGGAAGAGCAAGCCCAACGTGAGGCGCAGGAAGCTGCCAATCGTCAGGCGCAAGAAAAAGCTAAACGTGAAGCTGAAGATAAAGCTAAGCGTGAAGCCGCTGATAAAGCGAAACGTGAAGCTGCGGAAAAAGACAAAGTGAGCAATCAACAAGACGATATGACGAAAAGCGCCCAGGCAGATAAAGCCCGTCGCGAAGCTGAAGCTGCAGAGCTTAAGCGCAAAGCTGAAGAAGAAGCCCGTCGCAAATTAGAAGAAGACGCCCGTCGTGTAGCTGAAGAGGCCCGTAAAATGGCTGAAGCTAACGCAGGTGTATGGACGGAAGAAGAGAAAGTGGAAGACGATAAATCTGATTACCATGTAACCACTTCTCAACACGCTCGCCAGGCTGAAGACGAAAACGACCGCGAAGTTGAAGCTGGCCGTACTCGTGCTCGTACTGCGACAACTAAAGCACCACGCCAGAAGAAAGGCGGCAAACACGGCGAGTCTAAAGCTGACCGTGAAGAAGCGCGTGCTGCAGTTCGTGGTGGTAAAGGCAAGCGTAAACCAAGTTCTCTGCAGCAAGGCTTCAACAAGCCTGCGCAGGCAGTTAACCGTGACGTCGTTATCGGCGAAACAGTGACTGTTGCAGAACTGGCTAACAAAATGGCTGTTAAAGGCTCTCAGGTCATCAAAGCGATGATGAAACTGGGTGCTATGGCGACCATTAACCAGGTCATCGACCAGGAAACCGCACAGCTGGTTGCCGAAGAGATGGGCCACAAAGTTATCCTGCGTCGTGAAAACGAGCTGGAAGAAGCGCTGATGAGCGACCGTGACACTGACGCAGTTGCTGAGTCACGTGCTCCAGTTGTTACCATCATGGGTCACGTTGACCACGGTAAAACTTCCCTGCTCGACTACATTCGTTCTACTAAAGTAGCGTCTGGCGAAGCGGGTGGTATTACCCAGCACATCGGTGCATACCACGTAGAAACTGACAACGGTATGGTTACCTTCCTGGATACCCCGGGACACGCAGCGTTTACTTCTATGCGTGCTCGTGGTGCTCAGGCGACGGATATCGTTGTTCTGGTTGTTGCTGCAGACGATGGCGTAATGCCACAAACTATCGAAGCTATCCAGCACGCGAAAGCGGCGCAGGTGCCGGTAGTCGTTGCGGTGAACAAAATCGATAAGCCAGAAGCTGATCCAGACCGCGTTAAGCAGGAACTGTCTCAGTACGGCATCATGCCAGAAGAGTGGGGCGGTGAAAGCCAGTTCATCCACGTATCTGCTAAAGCAGGTACTGGTATTGACGAACTTCTGAACGCAATCCTGCTGCAAGCTGAAGTTCTCGAACTGAAAGCAATGCGTGATGGTATGGCGAGCGGTGTAGTTATCGAATCCTTCCTGGATAAAGGTCGTGGCCCGGTAGCAACTGTTCTGGTTCGTGAAGGTTCGCTGAACAAAGGCGACATCGTTCTTTGTGGCTTCGAATATGGCCGTGTTCGTGCAATGCGTGACGAAATGGGGCGTGAAGTTACTGAAGCGGGTCCGTCTATTCCTGTTGAAATCCTTGGTCTGTCTGGTGTTCCGGCAGCGGGTGATGAAGTAACAGTTGTTCGTGACGAGAAAAAAGCTCGTGAAGTTGCTCTGTATCGTCAGGGTAAATTCCGCGAAGTTAAACTGGCTCGCCAGCAGAAATCTAAACTGGAAAACATGTTCGCCAACATGACCGAAGGCGAAGTGTCTGAAGTTAACGTTGTGCTGAAAGCGGACGTTCAGGGTTCTGTTGAAGCGATCAGCGATTCCCTGCTGAAACTGTCTACTGATGAAGTTAAAGTTAAAATCATCGGTTCCGGTGTTGGTGGTATCACTGAGACTGACGCAACGCTTGCTGCAGCTTCTAACGCTATTCTGGTTGGCTTCAACGTTCGTGCTGATGCATCTGCACGCCGCGTTATCGAGTCAGAAAGCCTGGATCTGCGTTACTACTCCGTCATCTACCATTTGATTGACGAAGTTAAAGCAGCAATGAGCGGCATGCTGTCTCCGGAACTGAAACAACAGATCCTCGGCCTGGCCGAAGTTCGCGACGTGTTCAAATCACCGAAATTTGGCGCAATCGCAGGTTGTATGGTTACCGAAGGTGTGGTCAAACGTCACAACCCAATCCGTGTTCTGCGCGACAACGTTGTTATCTATGAAGGCGAGCTGGAATCCCTGCGCCGCTTCAAAGATGACGCTAACGAAGTTCGTAATGGTATGGAATGTGGTATCGGCGTGAAGAACTACAACGATGTGCGTGTTGGTGATGTGATCGAAGTATTCGAAATCATCGAAATCCAACGTACCATCGCCTGATATCAGCCGGGTACATAGCTAATATCTTTAGGGGGCCGAGCGCCCCCTGATTTTATGGAGAATTTATTATGGCGAAAGAATTTGGTCGCCCACAGCGTGTTTCCCAGGAATTGCAGAAAGAGATCGCAATCATCCTGCAGCGCGAAATTAAAGACCCGCGTCTGGGCATGATGACCACCGTTTCTGGTGTCGAAGTGTCACGCGATCTGGCTTATGCCAAAGTGTTTGTAACCTTCCTGAACGATAAAGACGAACAAGCAGTGAAAGAAGGCATCAAGGTTTTACAGGATGCTTCTGGCTACATTCGTTCTTTGCTGGGCAAAGCAATGCGCCTGCGTATCGTGCCTGAACTGACTTTCTTCTACGATAACTCGTTGGTTGAAGGTATGCGCATGTCGAATCTGGTATCTAACGTCATCAGAAACGATGATGAGCGCCGTGTAAACGATACGGATGACAGCAAGGAGGATTAATGAGTCGTCCTCGTCGTCGTGGTCGTGATATCCACGGAGTACTGTTGTTAGATAAACCTCAGGGTTTATCTTCGAACGATGCATTGCAGAAAGTGAAGCGTATTTATAACGCTAACCGTGCCGGGCATACCGGAGCGCTTGACCCACTTGCAACTGGCATGCTGCCGATTTGCCTCGGTGAAGCGACAAAGTTCTCGCGTTATCTGCTCGACTCCGATAAGCGTTACCGTGTTATTGCCCGCCTTGGGCAGCGCACTGATACTTCTGATGCTGATGGCACAATCGTTCAGGAGCGTCCGGTAACCTTTACCGAGCAAGAGTTGGCGCAAGCGTTAGATAGCTTTCGTGGTGAAACGCAGCAAGTTCCATCGATGTACTCCGCACTGAAATATCAAGGCAAGCCACTTTATGAGTATGCGCGCCAGGGTATCGAAGTGCCGCGTGAAGCGCGGTCTATCACGGTTTACGAACTTCTGTTTATTCGCCATGAAGGCAATGAACTTGAGTTGGAAATTCACTGTTCTAAGGGAACATACATCCGAACTATCACTGATGATTTAGGTGAAAAACTCGGTTGTGGTGCTCATGTGACTTTCCTGCGTCGCCTTGCAGTGAGCAAGTATCCTGTCGAACGCATGGTAACGCTTGAGCAATTGCATGCATTGGTTGAGCAAGCACAAGCGCAAGAAATTGAGCCATTGGTGCTGTTAGATCCATTATTGATGCCAATGGATAGTCCGGCTTCAGACTTCCCAATCGTGAATTTATTACCTGCTGTTGCGGGTTACTTCAAGAATGGGCAGCCGGTGCAAGTGGCAGGTAGCCCAGTAGAAGGGCTAGTCCGCGTCACCGAAGGTGATGAAGGCAAATTTATCGGCATGGCCGAAATTGATGATGATGGACGCGTAGCGCCTCGTCGTTTGGTTGTTGAGTATCCGCTCTGACACCTGGAGTTGCCTTGCGATAAGAGGTGGCTACAGGTAAAATGGCGCGGCTTAACTTTCATACCTTTGTTTAACATTGTTGTGAAAGTGCACTGGAGTTGCTGAATTAGAGATCGGCACTCTATCTTTTTATCTATAATTTTGGAGTTTAAAATGTCTCTAAGCGTTGAAGCTAAAGCAAAAATCGTTTCCGAGTTCGGTCGTGGTTCTAACGACAGCGGTTCTACCGAAGTTCAGGTTGCACTGCTGACTGCTCAGATCAACCACCTGCAGGGTCACTTCTCTGAGCACAAAAAAGATCACCACAGCCGTCGTGGTCTGCTGCGTATGGTTTCTCAGCGTCGTAAACTGCTCGACTACCTGAAGCGTAAAGATGTAGCACGTTACACCAGCCTGATCGAGCGTCTGGGTCTGCGTCGCTAAGTCTTGCGAGTTTCAGAAAAAGGGGCCTTTTAGGGCCCCTTTTTTCAACCAGATGGCAGCAATTCTATGGAAACTAATGTATTGTTGCAGTGTGTGATCTTTGTTGCAGAGGTTCGCGCGGCTAATGAGAGGCTTTATCCGCATAGGCGGGTTAGGGTTGTCATTAGTCGCGAGGATGCGATAGAGATCGGGTTAAACGGAGCAAGTGCAATCACCTGCTACCAAAGATTATTAAGGATATTATTTTGCTAACTCCGATTGTCCGTAAATTTCAATACGGTCAGCATACGGTCACAATAGAGACCGGTATGATGGCTCGCCAGGCTACCGCAGCAGTAATGGTAAGCATGGACGACACCGCTGTATTCGTGACCGTAGTCGGTCAGAAAAAAGCGAAAGCAGGCCAGGACTTCTTCCCTCTGACTGTTAACTATCAGGAGCGTACTTACGCTGCTGGTCGCATCCCAGGTAGCTTCTTCCGTCGTGAAGGCCGTCCAAGCGAAGGCGAAACACTGATCGCGCGTCTGATTGACCGTCCAGTGCGTCCGCTGTTCCCGGAAGGTTTCGTGAACGAAGTTCAGGTTATCGCGACTGTTGTTTCCGTGAACCCACAAGTTCACCCAGACATCGTTGCAATGATCGGTGCATCTGCCGCTCTGAGCCTGTCTGGTATTCCATTCAACGGCCCAATTGGCTCTGCACGTGTTGGTTATATCAATGACCAGTATGTTCTGAACCCAACTGCTGACGAACTGAAAACCAGCAAGCTGGATCTGGTTGTTGCCGGTACCGAAGGTGCTGTGCTGATGGTTGAATCCGAAGCTGAACTGCTGAGCGAAGACCAGATGCTGGGCGCGGTAGTATTTGGCCACGAACAACAGCAAGTTGTTATTCAGAACATCAACTCTCTGGTTGCTGAAGCTGGCAAACCACGTTGGGACTGGCAGCCAGAAGCCGCTAACGAAGCGCTGAATGCGCGCGTTGCTGCACTTGCTGAATCCCGTCTGAGCGATGCTTACCGTATTACTGATAAGCAAGAGCGTTACGCACAAGTCGACATCATCAAATCTGACGTTATCGCTG
Organism: Buttiauxella cochleicola; assembly: GCF_021282405.1. Lineage (NCBI taxonomy): Bacteria > Pseudomonadati > Pseudomonadota > Gammaproteobacteria > Enterobacterales > Enterobacteriaceae > Buttiauxella > Buttiauxella cochleicola. The sequence goes on along the minus strand of NZ_JAJSOU010000005.1, from coordinate 305,843 downwards.
CACTGTCAGCTGAAGACGATTCAATTGATGCTGGCGAAATCAGCGACATCCTGCATGCTATCGAGAAAAATGTTGTTCGTAGCCGTATTTTGGCTGGTGAACTGCGTATCGATGGTCGCGAAAAAGACATGATCCGTGGTCTGGATGTGCGTACTGGCGTTCTGCCACGTACTCACGGTTCTGCACTGTTCACCCGTGGTGAAACTCAGGCGCTGGTTACAGCAACTCTGGGTACCGCACGTGACGCACAGAACCTGGATGAGTTGATGGGCGAACGTACCGACAACTTCCTGTTCCACTACAACTTCCCTCCGTACTCCGTAGGCGAAACCGGCATGGTCGGTTCTCCTAAGCGTCGTGAGATTGGTCATGGTCGTCTGGCTAAGCGTGGCGTACTGGCTGTTATGCCAGAAGCTGACCGCTTCCCGTACACCGTACGTGTAGTGTCTGAAATCACTGAATCTAACGGTTCTTCTTCCATGGCTTCCGTATGTGGTGCTTCTCTGGCACTGATGGATGCAGGCGTGCCAATCAAAGCCGCTGTAGCCGGTATTGCGATGGGTCTGGTTAAAGAAGGCGAGAACTTTGTTGTTCTGTCTGACATCCTTGGTGACGAAGATCACCTGGGCGACATGGACTTTAAAGTTGCTGGTAGCCGTGAAGGTATCTCTGCACTGCAGATGGATATCAAAATCGAAGGTATCACTCGCGAAATCATGCAGGTGGCTCTGAACCAGGCTAAAGGTGCGCGTCTGCATATCCTTGGCGTGATGGAACAGGCTATCAACGCTCCGCGTGGCGATATCTCTCAGTTCGCTCCACGTATTCACACAATCAAAATCAACCCAGACAAGATCAAAGACGTGATTGGTAAGGGTGGTTCCGTGATTCGTGCGCTGACCGAAGAAACCGGTACAACTATCGAAATCGAAGATGACGGCACCGTGAAAATCGCGGCGACCGATGGCGAGAAAGCGAAGTTTGCTATTCGTCGTATCGAAGAGATCACTGCTGAAATCGAAGTAGGCCGTATCTACCAGGGTAAAGTTACTCGTATCGTAGATTTCGGTGCATTCGTTGCTATCGGCGGCGGCAAAGAAGGTCTGGTGCACATTTCTCAAATCGCTGACAAGCGCGTAGAGAAAGTGACTGACTACCTGCAGATGGGTCAAGAAGTTCCAGTTAAAGTACTGGAAGTTGACCGCCAGGGCCGTGTTCGTCTGAGCATCAAAGAAGCAACTGAGCAGTCTCCAGCGGAAAACGCAGCACCAGCTGCACCAGAAGCTGAGTAAGCGATACCGATTAAGCTCTCCATGGCGACATGGAGAGCTATTTATTACGGGGCAGGGAGTCTCGTTTTAGAGCCGGCGGACAGGACGTCATCCATATGTTGTCTTCGGGAGTGGGAAATGAAGCCTTTTTTGCGCTGGTGTTTCGTTGCGACAGCTCTCGCGCTGGCAGGATGCAGCAACTCCTCCTGGCGTGAACGTGAAGTCCTGGCGGTGCCATTGCAGCCGACTTTGCAGCAAGAAGTCATTCTTGCACGCATGGAACAGATACTTGCCAGCCGGGCTTTAACCGATGATGAGCGCGCGCAGCTTTTATATGAGCGCGGAGTGTTGTATGATAGCCTCGGCTTGCGGGCTCTGGCGCGAAATGATTTTTCACAAGCGTTGGCAATCCGCCCCGATATGCCTGAAGTATTCAATTACTTAGGTATATATTTAACGCAGGCAGGCAATTTTGATGCTGCCTATGAAGCGTTTGATTCTGTACTTGAGCTTGATCCAACTTACAACTATGCGCATTTAAATCGCGGTATCGCCCTCTACTACGGTGGTCGTTATCGTTTAGCGCAAGATGATCTGCTAGCGTTTTATCAAGACGATCCCAATGATCCTTTCCGTAGTCTGTGGCTCTACATTGCTGAAAGCAATTTAGATGCAAAGCAGGCTAAAGTGGCGTTACAACAGCGCCTCGATAAATCGGACAAAGAGCAATGGGGATGGAACATTGTCGAGTTCTACCTGGGGAACATTAACGAAAAAACGTTAATGGAACGCCTCGAGGCGGACGCAACGGATAACACCTCGCTCGCTGAGCATCTCAGTGAAACCAACTTCTATTTAGGTAAGTACTACCTAAGTCTGGGGGAAAAGGACAGCGCCACGGCACTGTTCAAGTTAGCGGTCGCTAACAACGTACACAACTACGTTGAGCATCGTTATGCATTGTTGGAATTAGCGCTCTTGGGCCAGGAGCAAGATGACCTGGCAGAATCGGACCAGCAATAGCTGACGAACATCGATCAGCCCATAAACTTTTTTATTAAAGTCATCACCTTAACGGGTGAGGGCGTTTTTGTTCGTTAATCAACCAAATTTGAGCCGGTTCACACTTTTCAATGAAAATTGCAGGTCAATTTCACGATGAGTTATGTAGACTGGCCGCCATCTACGAGGCACGTGTACTACATGACTGACAACATCGAGACTACTACTATCGAAACTACTTTTTCTGATCTGGGTCTTAACGACTCCATCCTTAAAGCCCTGAACGATCTGGGTTACGAAAAACCATCTCCAATCCAGGCAGAGTGTATCCCACAACTGCTGGCTGGCCGCGATGTACTGGGTATGGCCCAGACGGGTAGCGGCAAAACTGCAGCGTTCTCTTTACCGCTGCTGCACAACCTTGATCCAGAGCTGAAAGCACCACAAATCCTGGTGCTGGCACCGACCCGCGAACTGGCGGTTCAGGTTGCTGAAGCCATGACGGATTTCTCTAAACATATGCACGGCGTAAACGTTGTAGCCCTTTACGGTGGCCAGCGTTATGACGTGCAGCTGCGCGCCCTGCGTCAGGGACCACAAATTGTTGTTGGTACCCCAGGTCGTCTGCTTGACCACTTAAAACGCGGTACGCTGAACCTGTCCAGCCTGAAAGGTCTGGTACTGGATGAAGCTGATGAAATGTTGCGTATGGGCTTCATCGAAGACGTTGAAACCATCATGGCTCAGATTCCAGAAGGTCATCAGACCGCTCTGTTCTCTGCAACTATGCCAGAAGCGATTCGTCGTATTACCCGTCGTTTCATGAAAGATCCGCAGGAAGTTCGCATTCAATCTAGCGTTACTACTCGCCCGGACATCAGCCAGAGCTACTGGACTGTGCACGGTATGCGTAAGAACGAAGCACTGGTTCGTTTCCTTGAGTCTGAAGATTTTGATGCGGCGATCATTTTCGTACGTACCAAAAACGCAACTCTGGAAGTGGCAGAAGCGCTGGAACAGAGCGGCTACAACAGTGCTGCACTGAACGGTGACATGAACCAGGCGCTGCGTGAGCAAACTCTGGAACGTCTGAAAGACGGTCGTCTGGATATCCTGATTGCAACCGACGTTGCGGCTCGTGGCCTGGACGTTGAGCGTATCAGCCTGGTTGTTAACTACGACATCCCGATGGACTCAGAATCTTACGTTCACCGTATCGGTCGTACCGGTCGTGCGGGTCGTGCTGGCCGTGCTCTGCTGTTCGTTGAGAACCGTGAGCGTCGTCTGCTGCGCAACATCGAACGCACCATGAAGCTGACTATTCCTGAAGTAGAGCTGCCAAACCGTGAACTGCTGAGCGAGCGCCGTCTGGCCAAGTTCGCAGCTAAAGTTCAGCAGCAGCTGGAAAGCAGCGATCTGGATCTGTACCGTGGTCTGCTGGCAAAAATTCAGCCTGTGGCTGATGAAGAGCTGGATATGGAAACACTGGCTGCAGCACTGCTGAAAATGGCACAGGGCGAACGTCCTCTGATCCTGCCACCAGATGCACCAATGCGTCCTAAGCGTGAATTCCGTGAGCGTGATGAGCGTTTCGAACGTTCAGACCGTGCTCCACGTGGCGATCGTCCGGATCGTGCACCACGCGGTGACCGTCCAGAGCGTTCAGATCGTCCACAGCGTGATGGCGATGCACCACGTCGCGAACGTCGTGATGTTGGCGATATGGAACTGTACCGCATTGAAGTTGGCCGTGATGATGGTGTTGAAGTTCGTCATATCGTTGGCGCTATCGCTAACGAAGGTGATATCAGCAGCCGTTACATCGGTAACATCAAGCTGTTCGGAACTCACTCTACTATCGAACTGCCAAAAGGCATGCCGGGCGAAATCCTGCAGCACTTTACCCGTACTCGTATTCTGAACAAACCAATGAATATGCAGTTGATGGGTGATGCACAACCTCGTACTGACCGTGGCGGCGAACGTCGTGGCGGCGGTGCTGGTGCAGGCGCAGGCCGTAGCTTCGGTGGTGGTGGTGAGCGTCGTGAAGGCGGTCGCGGTCCACGTCGTGATGGCCCTGCAGGTGCTGGTGCACCACGTAGCTTCAGCGGCGAACGTCGTGAAGGCGGTCGTGGCCCACGTCGTGAAGATGGCGCAGCTCCAACTCGTCGTCGTACAACTGAAGCTTAATTGACAGAAGTTTATGCCTGCTGTTAATCAGCAGGCAGTGATAAAAATCCTGGTTAATGCAACCGGGATTTTTTTTATCCAAATTGTACTCATGTACTGGTACAATGTAGCGCAGTAAGCCTGTCGCTTCGACAGTCGTTCATTGTCTCAGGAATTCGTATGGCAACTTTTGCAACCACCCACGCTTCGCCGTCTATTTTCGGTGGGGTAATGATTATTGGCGGCACTATTATTGGTGCAGGAATGTTCTCTCTGCCGGTGGTGATGTCTGGCGCGTGGTTCTTCTGGTCTATTGCAGCGTTATTAGTGACCTGGTTTTGTATGCTGCACTCCGGATTGATGATTCTGGAAGCCAACCTCAATTACCGCGTTGGCTCAAGCTTTGATACCGTCACCAAAGATTTGCTGGGTAAAGGTTGGAATCTGATCAATGGCCTTTCCATTGCATTTGTTCTGTACATCCTTACCTACGCCTACATTTCGGCAAGTGGTTCGGTGATTCACCACACGCTCGGTAAAATGTCTGTCGATTTCCCTGCGCGATTTGCCGGGTTAATTTTTGCCTTTATCGTCGCTTTTATTGTTTGGCTCAGCACCCGTGCAGTGAGCCGCATGACGACGATTGTGCTCGGCGCAAAAATCCTCACCTTCTTTATGACGTTTGGCGGCCTGATGTGGCATGTCGAACCTGCAACGCTTCTGGATAGCAAAGCGATTAATCCAAGTTATCTGCCGTATTTATTCATGACGCTACCTTTCTGTCTGGCATCGTTTGGCTACCACGGTAATGTGCCGAGCCTGATGAAGTATTACGGCAAAGATCCACAGACCATTAAGCGTTGCCTTGTCTGGGGGACGTTAATGGCGTTAGTGCTGTACATCATTTGGTTGGTGGGCAGTATGGGAAATATTCCGCGCAGTGATTTTATTGCCATTGCCGACAAAGGCGGAAATATTGATGTGCTGGTAGGCGCGTTGAGCGGTGTGTTGAATAGCCGTGCGTTGGAGTTGCTGCTGATCGTGTTCTCTAATTTCGCCGTTGCGAGTTCCTTTTTGGGCGTGACCCTGGGCTTATTCGATTATCTGGCCGATCTGTTTAAATTTGATGACTCACCAGTTGGTCGCTTGAAAACCGCGTTAGTGACTTTCATCCCGCCAATGTTAGGGGGTGTTATCTGGCCTGACGGATTTATCTACGCGATTGGATTTGCGGGGCTGGCGGCGACTATCTGGGCGGCAATTGTTCCTGCTCTTCTGGCAAAAGCTTCTCGCAAGAAATTCGGTAGTCCAATTTACCGGGTGTGGGGCGGGAATAAAATGATTGTGCTGATTCTTATCTTTGGTGTGACTAACGCCACCATCCATATCCTTTCAAGCTTCGATTTACTGCCGGTTTATCACTAAAAATTCGCCCCTCGACCGAGGGGCGAAAACTTTACAAGCTCTCGTACACATCCATCGCCAGATCAAAGGAATGCAGGCGAGCTTGGGTATCAAAAATCTGGCCATTAACCATAATTTCATCAGCCTGCGTTTCACGCAGCAATGAGATCAGACCGTGGCGGACTTTTGCAATATCTCCCACCAGAGACATGCTCAATGCCTGCTGCACGCCATATTTCTCAGCCGGGCTCCAGAAGTTATCCATGTTTTCAATCGGCGGTGGTAACTGGCCCGTTTCGCCACGACGCAATTTAGCGAAAGCTTGCTGCATCGAGGTAAACAGGAATTCGGCATCGCGGTTGCTGTCAGCGGCAATAATATTGATGCATACCATTGCATACGGTTTTTCCAGGCGTGCAGAAGGTTTGAACTGGGCACGATAAAGTTGCAGCGCCTGGAACAACATATCGGGTGCAAAGTGTGAAGCAAAAGCAAACGGCAGCCCAAGTTGGGCCGCCAGTTGGGCGCTATACAAGCTTGATCCCAGAAGCCAGACAGGGATTTTAGTGTTGTAGCCAGGAACCGGGCGCACTGCCGGGTTTGGGTCAGTAGCATCAAACCATGACACCAGTTCGCTGACATCGCGTGGGAAGTTGTCGATATCACCACTCATATGGCGGCGCAATGCCATCATAGTGCGCTGGTCGCTTCCCGGCGCGCGACCTAATCCCAAATCAATACGCCCGGGATAAAGCGTTTCCAGCGTACCAAACTGCTCTGCAATCACTAGCGGTGAATGGTTTGGTAACATTACGCCACCAGAGCCCAGGCGCAAAGTCTCGGTATTCGCCGCCAGATAGCCAATCAACACGGATGTCGCAGCACTCGCGATGCCGGTCATATTGTGGTGTTCAGCCAGCCAATAGCGGTGGTAGCCACGTTTTTCGGCCAGGCGAGCTAAATCTAAAGAACGATGGAATGCATCACGAGGCTGAGAGCCTAGTGGAATCGGGGCTAAATCGAGTAGAGAGAACGGGACTGAAGTCATAACGGCTCACTTTGTTTTCTGCTGATTACTTTTCAGTATTACGCAAAATCATCAACAATTAAGTAACAAAGTGAGCCTTTTCTCAGCTCTGAGTAACCAGTTCTAAGCCAGCGACACGTCGCCAGTAACCATTACAATCGGTTTGCTGTGCCAGAGATAACGGCGCATTGCCATTTTCATTTTTGCGGAAGGCTTCCAGAACGCGAAGTGTTTCCATACCCATCGGTGATAAACGCACCATATCGACTAAGCCTTTCATCGACGCCAGTTCATTTCCGAGGTTGTAAACATAGCCGCTCATGGTCTGAATGCCATTAAGCACAAACACTTGCTGGTTTTCCTGAGACAACATGTTGCGGCCGACAGGATATTTAATGCAGCAGGTTTCGCATTCATCTTTTGGCTTGTCTTCGGAACGCGCGGTGAAACAGCGTGCGGAATAAGCCAAAGGCAAGTGGCCGTAGCTCAGTACTTCAACTTCAAACTTGTTGCGGATACCTAGCTCATCACACTGAGTCAGCATGTTTGCCAGCCAGTCGCGAGACAGCTCAACCGGCATACACCAACGAACCATGCCTTGTTTGTACAGCAAGCGTAGCGTAACCGCGTTATAGCAGTTAAGCGCGTGGCCTGCGACAAAGGGCAGTTTGCGTTCTGCCGCCATATTCACAGCACCGAGATCATTGGCTTCAATCAGGAAATCACCATTCTCGACGTAGCGTTTGAGCTCGTTTAATTCAGACGGTGCCTGAACCAGCGCGAGCGTGGAAAGCACCACTTGTTTGCCCTGGCCCGCGAGGCTCTTCGCCATATCCAGCCAGTCACCGGTTTTGGTTGCGCGGCGCTTGCTACACACTGACTCGCCAAGATAAATCGTTTCGGCACTGCTGCTTGCCGCAGCCTGGTAAAATTTTTCCAGCGTCTCTTTTGGCCAGTAGTACAGAACCGGCCCTAATGAATATTTCATGGTCATCCCTACTGCCATTTACGGTGATAGGCACCGAGAGTGGTTTGCGTGCCTTCGGCCATCGCTCCCAGATCTTCCATCCACGCAGGTTTCGCACGGTAGTTTTCCGGATCAGCCATACACAGATCGATTGCCTGACGCCAGACTTTCGCGACCTGGCTGACATAGGCCGGGCTACGCTGGCGGCCTTCGATTTTCACCGATGCAATATTTGCGGCTAATAATTCAGGCAGCAGTTCAAGTGTGTTCAGGCTGGTTGGCTCTTCAAGAGCGTGATACTTCTGATCGTCAACCAGATAGCGACCTTTGCACAGCGTTGGATAACCTGCGTTTTCACCATCCTGATAGCGGTCGATCAGCACATCGTTGAGGCGTGATTCGAGGCCCTGTGGCGTTTGCTGCCAGCGAACAAACCGCGCAGGCGAGCAGGCACCAACGGTATTCGGTGATTCACCGGTCAGATACGAAGAAAGATAACAACGTCCTTCAGCCATAATGCACAGGCTACCGAAAGCAAACACTTCCAGCGGAACCGGAGTGACCCGAGCCAACTGTTTTACCTGATGAATGGATAACACGCGTGGGAGAACAACGCGTGCAACGTCGAAGTTGCGATGATAAAAGCGGACAGCTTCTTCATTTGTGGCGGAGGCTTGTACCGATACGTGGCGCTCAATATGTGGGTAACGTTCAGCCGCATATTCAAGCATGGCGAGGTCGGCCAGAATTAAAGCGTCGGCTCCGAGTTGCGCTGCCATATCGACTGCACGTTGCCAACGCACGTAGCCGTCCGGATGCGCAAACGTATTGATAGCGATGTGCAGTTTACGGCCATGTTGATGCACGTAACTCACCGCTTCTTGCAGTTTCTTCTCCGTGAAATTTAGTCCAGCAAAATGGCGGGCGTTGGTGTCATCTTTAAGACCAATGTAAACCGCATCGGCACCATTATCGATGGCCGCTTTCAACGCCGGTAAGTTTCCAGCTGGGCAAAGCAACTCCATAATTTATCCTGAATCATTGGGTAACCTTAAAGGAAACCCATGCGGCCCAGTGTCGGACAGCAAAATTGTTAACGAACTGGGATTTTAGTTAACCCGTCCACGACAAATTTTGATTTAAGGCAGCTAATGGCGTATTGATGAAATCAATATGATGGTATTGATAACCCGCAAACTTGTTGATTTACACCGCTACGGAGAATGGCTGGTGTGGCAAAATGGTGGTTAAATTTCTCAAGGAGTAAAGCTTGTGTTGGATAAATTGCGTTCACGCCTGGTCCATCTTGGCCCGTCACTGTTAAGAACACCGGTTAAACTGACGCCCTTTGCTCTAAAGCGCCAGGTGCTTGAACAGGTTCTTGGCTGGCAGTTCCGTCAGGCAATGGAAGAAGGTGAACTCGAATTTCTTGAGGGACGCTGGTTAAGTATTGAAGTACGCGATCTCGGTCTAAAATGGTTTACTTCGGTACAAGATAATAAACTGGTTGTGCGTGAAGATGCTCCGGCTGATGTGAGTTTCAGTGCGACAGCCAACGATTTGTTGATGATCGCTGCACGTAAACAAGATCCCGATACCCTGTTTTTCCAACGCCGCCTGATGATTGAAGGTGACACTGAGCTGGGTCTGTACGTCAAAAATTTAATGGATGCCATTGAGCTGGATGCGATGCCAAAACCACTACGCATGCTGCTGCTGCAACTGGCTGATTTTGTCGAAGCGGGGATGAAGCATAAACCTGCTCCAGAAAGTAACTCGGTAGGTGAGCCATGCTAATTCGTGTAGAAATACCTATTGATGCTCCAGGCATCGACGCATTACTTCGCCGCTCCTTTAATGGTAATGGTGAAGCAGATTTGGTAAAGGATTTACGAGAAGACGGTCTGTTAACACTGGGTGTTGTTGCCACGGATGACGAAGGTCAGGTCGTTGGTTATGCTGCATTCAGTCCGGTTGCGGTAGAAGGTGAAGAACTTCAGTGGGTTGGTCTTGCACCACTGGCGGTAGACGAAGCTTATCGCGGCCAGGGGTTGGCGAAAAAACTGGTTTACGAAGGACTCGATTCACTCAATGAATTTGGTTATGCCGCCGTTGTGACATTGGGCGAACCCGCGCTGTATAGCCGTTTTGGTTTTGTTCCGGCAGCTCAACACGGTTTACGTTGTGCCTGGCCTGATACCGAAGCCTATTTTCTGATTCATCCACTGGCCGATGATGCGCTCAATGGCGTGAGTGGTTTAGTGGACTATCACGAGCATTTCAACCGGGAGTTTTAATCCCCTTCATCTTTCGTATCACAGCGGTGTTGGCTGCGTTCATGCACCCCAGTCACTTACTTGAGTAAGCTCCTGGGGATTTACTCACTTGCCGCCTTGCTGCGATACGAAATCTATTGGGGATTGAGTTAAGATGCCTGCCAACAGGTCTTCAAAAGGCAAAATGCCTGTCACTAATCTCTCTTTCTGAATCTTAGTCAGCTGTTTAATGCGGTATTCCAGGCGCAACGCACTTGAACGATCGCCAACCAGATGGCTGAATGCCAGCGTCAATTCACCTTTCCCGCGTAATGCTTTTGCCCCTTTTCCAGCCTGATGCTGCAAGAAACGGCGCTCCACATCGGTGGTAATGCCCGTGTATAAACGGTTATCGAGGGTGCGGACTAAATAGAGATACCAGGGAGACATAGGTCAGGCGCATAATTGATGTTTTCCGCAGAATATCACTCTTCAGGTTGCACATGGAAACTCTCAATGCCATTAGTCGTTGGCTGAACAAACAGCATGTACTGACTTACTGCGTAGGCAGTAATGGTGATTTATGGTGCGCAAATGCGTTCTACTTATTTGATGAACAACGCGTCGCTTTCTACCTGTTAAGCGAAAGTCACACTCGTCACGGAGAGTTGATTGGAAACCACGCCAATGTAGCCGGAACGGTTAATGGGCAGCCCAAAACCGTGGCGTTAATTCGTGGCGTACAGTTTCGCGGTGAAATCACGCTGGTTGCAGAGCAAGAAGCCGACAGCATTCGTGCTCGTTACTGCAAGCGCTTCCCAGTAGCGCGAGTGATGAAGGCGCCAGTGTGGGAAATTCGCCTTGATGAAATAAAAATGACAGACAACACGCTCGGTTTTGGTAAAAAGCTCCACTGGCTGCGAGATGACACTAAACTTGGTTAATAAGCGACAGGAGAACTTATGAGCCGGGTTTTGATAACAGGAGCTACAGGCCTGATTGGCGGGCACTTATTGCGAATGTTGATTGATGAGCCACAAATCAGTCATATCGTTGCTGCGACACGGCGCCCCTTGCCTGCAATGAATAAAGTCACCAATCCCTATGATCCTCAGTTGAGTGATGCACTTACACAATTAAGCGAGCCGATTGATACAGTCTTTTGCTGCCTCGGTACCACGATGAAAGAAGCAGGCAGCAAAGAAGCTTTTGTGCTGGCGGATTACACGCTGGTGGTGGATACCGCAATCACCGGGCTGCGTCTGGGAGCTAAGCAGATGCTGGTGGTTAGCGCCATTGGCGCGAATAGCAAATCGCCATTCTTTTATAACCGGGTAAAAGGGGAGATGGAGGCGGCATTGATAGCGCAACAGTGGCCGCGTCTGACGATTGCTCGTCCATCCATGCTGCTCGGACATCGGGAATCACAGCGTTTAAATGAGTCGCTGTTTGCACCTTTGTTCAAAATCATGCCTGGGAAGTGGAAGTCCATTGAAGCAAGGGATGTGGCGAAAGCAATGCTGCATGAGGCGCTTAAACCTGCAGGCGAGGGTGTGAATATTCTGGACTCAAGTCAGTTACGTGAAATAGCAAAAGCCCCATAAGGGGCTTTATCGCAAATGATGTACGACCTGGTTGCTGCTGCCGCGCCAGACCAGCGCTGGATCTTTCAAATCCTGAACGAACTTGCCATCGATTAGCACGTTAATTAAATCAACCACTTCGCGCTGAGCTGCCGTTAATTCATCAAGCGTGTAACCCGTCCACATCCAGATATCTTTGCCAGGGCATTCCGTCCGCACTCGCTGTACCAGCTTCAGCACATCCGCGATGTTTTGCGGATGAAGCGGATCGCCGCCCGAAAGCGACAGACCCTGGCGGCGGATACGTGTATCGTTCAGATCGTTAATGATCCGATCTTCCATTTCCTGGGTGAACGGCATACCTGAATTTAACCGCCAGGTGCTTTTGTTATAGCAGCCTGGGCATTCATGTACGCAGCCGGAAACGAACAGCGTGCAGCGTGTCCCAGGCCCGTTAACAATGTCTACCGGATAGTATTGATGCACATTCATTTTCGCTTTGCTCTGACGTTAATTGCTTTGCGAAGAATCTAACTGCCCGTTACCCAAATGCTTCACGCGGCGCTTCACTTCTTCCTGCTTGCCAGCGTTAAACGGACGTGCATCCGGGCTACCGAGATAACCACAAACACGGCGTGTTACCGATACACGAGCGGCATCGTGGTTGCCACATTTCGGGCAGGTAAAACCTTTGCTGGTGCATTCAAACTCACCGGTAAAGCCACACTCATAGCACTCATCAATTGGTGTATTGGTGCCGTAATACGGAACGTGCTTGTAGCTGTAATCCCAGACGTCTTCCAGCGCTTGCAGGTTGTGCTGGATGTTCGGGTATTCGCCGTAACAGATGAAACCACCGTTCGCGATCGGTGGATACGCTGCTTCAAAGTCGATTTTGTCGTACGGGTTAACTTTCTTCTCAACATCCAGGTGGAAGCTGTTGGTGTAGTAACCTTTGTCGGTCACGCCTGGAACCACGCCAAACTCAGCGGTATCAAGACGGCAGAAGCGGTCACACAGGTTTTCACTTGGTGTGCTGTACAGGCTGAAACCGTAGCCAGTCTCTTCTTTCCAGCTGTCGGTTGCCTGGCGCAGGCGTTCAACAATGGCGACGGCTTTCGCGCGTAATTCTTCGCTGTCGTAAACGTGCTGGTTACCAAACAGGGCATTCACCGTTTCGTGGATACCGATGTAACCCAGAGAAATCGATGCACGGCCATTTTTGAAGATCTCAGAAACGTCGTCGTCTGCTTTCAAACGTACACCACAAGCCCCTTCCATATACAGGATTGGTGCCACGCGAGCTTTTACACCTTCCAGACGAGCGATACGTGTCATCAGAGCTTTATAAGCCAGTTCCAGGCGCTCATCGAGCAGCTTCCAGAAGGCAGCTTCGTCACCTTTTGCTTCCAGCGCAATACGTGGCAGGTTCAGGCTGATAACGCCGATGTTGTTACGACCATCATGAATCTGCTCACCGTTTTCTTCGTACACACCCAGGAAACTGCGACAACCCATTGGCGTTTTGAACGAACCAGTGACTTTAACGACCTGGTCGTAATTCAGAATGTCCGGATACATGCGTTTGCTGGCGCATTCCAGAGCGAGCTGTTTGATGTCGTAGTTCGCATCGCCAGCCTTGTGGTTCAGGCCATCTTTAATGGCGAAAACCAGTTTCGGGAACACCGCAGTTTTACGGTTTTTACCCAGACCCGCGATGCGATTACGCAGAATAGAGGTCTGAATCAGGCGTGATTCCCAGCTAGTTCCCAGGCCGAAACCGAAGGTCACGAATGGCGTCTGGCCATTAGCGGTGTGGAGCGTATTCACTTCATATTCCAGCGACTGGAAAGCGTCGTAGCACTCTTTCTCAGTACGTGAAAGCGCATAACCTTTAGCGTCTGGGATCTGCCATTCTTCGGCAGTTTTACGGTGTTTCTCAAAGCTTTCGGTAACAAATGGTGCCAGCACTTCATCAATACGGTTAATAGTGGTGCCGCCATAAATGTGGCTGGCAACCTGGGCAATGATTTGTGCGGTAACAGCTGTTGCTGTTGAGATAGATTTTGGCGGCTCAATTTCCGCATTCCCCATTTTAAAGCCGTGCGTCAGCATGCCTTTAAGATCGATAAGCATGCAGTTAAACATCGGGAAGAACGGCGAGTAATCAAGATCGTGATAGTGAATATCACCACGTTCATGCGCCAGAACCACATCGCGTGGTAACAGGTGCTGTGAGGCATAGTGTTTAGCCACAATACCGGCTAACAGGTCGCGCTGGGTCGGGATAACTTTGCTGTCTTTATTGGCGTTTTCATTGAGCAAAGCGGAGTTGGTTTGTTCTACCAGACCACGAATTTCTTGATTCAGGCGGCCACGCTTCTCACGTTCGATATCGCGGTCGTGGCGATATTCAATGTATGCACGTGCAAGTTGCTTGTAGTCACCGGCCATTAATTGGTTTTCGACGGCGGTCTGGATTTCACCAATATCAACCTGGTTACGACCTTCCATCTGCGCACGGACAATATCTGCTACGGTGGCGCAATAGTCTGCGTCATCGACTCCCGCTGCTTTAGCTGCACGAAGAATAGCTTCTTTTATGCGCTCTGAAGTGAAAGGTACTTTGCACCCGTCTCTTTTCATCACATGCGGTGTCATGGTTTCTCCATATTTAAAAATGTTATCCACAAAGGATTAGAATTGCCTACGGGCTGTAATTGCTCGGGCTGTCATAGGCTTTCTGTTTTCTGGCCTACGTTTATCCACAGATAATCCCCAGAATCATCTGTGGAACATGTTGTTATAATAGTCGATAACTACAACATGTTGGGTCGGGGTGCATTTTAAGGTCTATATGTAGTGATTTGCATCAAAGATGTTTGCGATTTTATTGATACAGAACAAAGTAAATCAGGCGTAGCAGGAAGGATGGGCGGTGAGGGAAAATCTTTAAATTTGAAGGAGGAGATCTCCCTCAAATATGAGGGAGAAATCGGGTAAGGATTAACCTTGCAACCAATAGACAGCCTCGAATGGCCGTAAACTTATCTCGCCAGGTTTACCTACAGCATCAGAATAGTTGCTCATCAGTACATCCCAGTCACCTTCGAAGGCTTCCGGCATCCACCACTGATTTTCACGGCTGAGATTGGCTGCGACAATCAATGTTTGCCCTTGCCACTCGCGGCGATAACACCATAAATACGGGTGCTCCGGCAGCAAATCCTGATAACTACCCCAGGTGAAAACAGGGTTTGCTTTACGCAGCTTAATCAGTTGCTGGTAGGCATAAAATACCGAGTCCGGGTCATCCACTGCTGTTTTAGCATTGATGGTTTGATAGTTATCGCAAAGGTTAATCCACGGTGTTCCCTGGGTGAAACCTGCGTTTTCGCCATCGTCCCACTGCATCGGTGTGCGGCTGTTATCGCGTGATTTGCTGGCAAGAATAGCCAGCAGATTATCGCTATCCCGGCCTTGCGCCCGCAGTTCCGCGTACATGTTGTGGCTTTCCACATCGCGATAATCAACGATGCGTTTAAAGTGTGGATTGGTCATCCCCAGCTCTTCGCCCTGGTAAATATATGGCGTGCCTTGCATACCGTGCAGCACCATGCCCAGCATTTTTGCTGCCGGAACGCGCAGTTCGCCTTCATCACCAAAGCGCGACACAATGCGCGGCTGGTCGTGGTTACACCAGAACAGGGCATTCCACGCCACGTTGTGCATACCTTGCTGCCAGTGGCTGAAAATAGCTTTCAGTGCCACATAATCTGGAGCCGCCAGCGCCCATTTTTGCCCGTTGGGATAATCCACTTTCAGGTGATGGAAGTTGAACGTCATCGACAGTTCATCGCTGTTAAGCGCCGCGTATTGCTGGCAATTATCAAGCGTGGTTGACGACATTTCACCAACAGTCATCAATCCGCGTGGCTTAAACACATCGCGGCTGAATTCTTGCAGATATTCGTGAATGCGTGGCCCGTCGGTGTAAAAACGACGCCCGTCACCACCATCAATATCGCTTGGGAAATCTTGATCTTTCGATATCAGGTTGATCACATCAAGGCGTAAACCGTCTACGCCACGATCCGCCCAAAACTCGCAAACCTTCTTTAGTTCATCGCGAACCTGCGGGTTTTCCCAGTTCAGATCCGCCTGCTCCGGCGCAAATAAGTGCAGATAATACTGGCCGCTTTCCGCGTGCCAGCGCCAGGCGTTACCCCCAAATTTAGAGCGCCAGTTGTTAGGCACCAGATCTGGCGTACCGTCGCGCCAGATATAAAACTCGCGGTATGGGCTTTCTTTGTTTAGCGCTTCATGGAACCAGGCGTGTTGCGTGGACGTGTGGTTAAACACCATATCCAGAATGACGCGGATGCCGCGTTCATGGGCACCTGCGACCAATAAATCAAAATCATCCAGCGTGCCGTAGGTGTGGTCGATGGCGCAGTAGTTCGCCACGTCGTAGCCGTTATCCACCTGCGGGGAAACATAAAACGGTGTCAGCCAAATGGCATCAACACCCAGCAGTTTGAGGTAGTCGAGGCGCTTGATAACACCAATCAGATCGCCTGTGCCGCTGCCGGTCGTGTCCTGGAAACTCTTGGGGTAGATTTGGTAGATGACACCATGTTGCCACCAGGGAGTTGTGTTCATAATTCTTTCCTAAATCGAAGGGGCCAAAATTGGCCCCAGGTAAAACTAAACCACTAACAACGTGCCCTGACGATGTTTGCGCTTATACATCACGCTGGTCAGCACGATTGGAATCACCACCGCAATCAGCATCGCGAGGGAATACACTTCCCAGTAACGCGGCTGGATGGACAAAATGCCCGGCAAGCCGCCGACGCCAATCCCGTTCGCCATCACGCCGCTCAAGCCACACAACAAGCCTGCGATACCTGATCCAATCATCGCGCACAGCATCGGGAAGCGGTATTTCAGGTTGATGCCGTACATCGCCGGTTCGGTCACGCCGAGGAAGGCGGAAATCGCTGCCGGAACGGAAATCTCACGTTCGTTATGCTTACGGCTGCAAATAATGATGCCGACAACCGCAGACGCCTGCGCAATGTTAGACAGCGCAATCAGCGGCCACACTGGCGTTCCGCCCATGCTCTGAATCATCTGCATATCGATGGCGAGCGTCGTCTGGTGGACACCGGTAATCACCAGCGGGGCGTACAGGAAGCCAAACAGCGCGGCACCAACTGGCGCAAAACTTCCCGTCATCAAATGGCGAACCGCAAAGGCCACGCCATCACCAATCCAGCGGCCAAACGGGCCGATAAACGCGTGAGCCAGGAATACCGCCAGAATCAGCGAACACACAGGCACTATTACAAGATAGAGGTAATCTGGAACAATGCGTTTCAGACGCGTCTCAATAAAGCCCAAAGCCAGGCCCGCTAACAACGCTGGAATCACTTGCGCCTGGTAGCCGACTTTCTCGATAGTGAACCAGCCAAAGTTCCACACTTCTGGAATTTTGCTACCTAATTCATAGGCATTCATCAGCTGTGGTGATACCAGCGTGACGCCGAGCACAATCCCAAGGATAGGAGTTCCACCCATTTTCCGCACAGCTGACCAGCAAATACCGACTGGCAGATAGAAGAAAATTGCCTCGCCAATCAACCATAAGAAGTCGTAGATCGATTGCAGGGAAGGGTGCATTTGCGCGAGCGTAAGCCCGTTGCTCATTGGCAAATCGCCAATCACATTACGGAACCCGAGGATCAAACCACCGCTGATCAACGCCGGTAATAAAGGGAAGAAGATCTCTGCAAAGTGGGAAATAAGCTGTTCGTGCCATTTCATGTTCTGACGCGCGGCAAGTTTCGCTTGTTCTTTATCTGCGGTGCTGTGCCCTGTGGCGGCGATCAATGCCTGGTAGTAATCGCCCACTTCCGGACCAATCACCACCTGGAACTGCCCGGCGTTGGTAAAGCAGCCTTTAACCATCGGCAGCTCTTCAATCTCTTTCGGCTTCGCAATTGCGGTGTTGTTCAATACAAAGCGTAAGCGGGTGATGCAGTGACTGACGGTAGCAATGTTTTCACGCCCGCCGACCAGTTCTATCAGCTTATCGATATCCTGTTGTTTCACTTTGGCCATGATGAGGTTCCAGAGTAAGGAGAGAGTTTTTATCTGCCGCAAGGTTATCTTTTAATCTTCCCAACGAAAATGGGAACGTTCCCGAAATCCAGCGACGATCACAATAAACCGTCATCGTGGTGATTTACTGGAGAGTGCTGGGGATAACGATCTGGCGCAGATCGCGTGCTTTTGTGACTTGCCCGATCAACTGCAATACCGCCTGACGGCCTGCTTCCGCATAGCCGGGATCGACGGTAATAATCTCCGGATGCAGGAACTTCATCAGCGGCGTATTACCGACGCTCGCCAGTTGCAGCGTGTTGCTCTGGTGTTCCTGCAAATATTTGCTGGCACCCAGAGCGAGGGTATCGGTGGCGCATAACAGGGCGGTGGTCTCCGGCAGCAAAACTTCGGCGACGTGTTCGTAACCCTGTTTCATCGCCAGCCCCGGCAGGGCTACATTTGGCGCCAACTGATGTTGTTTGCAGAAGGTGAGATAGGCTTCATGGCGGCGTAAACCGGTAGTCACATCGCTATGCGGTACGCCGAGGAAACTGATGTGACGATGGCCTTGTTCATAAAGGCGCGACATTAAAATATTGATGGCCCCTTCATCGTCATAACAAACCGAGGCAAACCCTTTGGCATCCCGCGCCATCAGTACCAGCGTTGATTGCCACGGGGCGAGTATTTTTTCATTAATACCGGTAAAACCGAACAGGATTACGCCGTCGATATTGCGCCGCTTGAGCATGCCGAGGTGTTCTTCAACCAGCTCCGGGTCGAACTGGCTTTCCATCATAATCGGGTCGTAACCCTGCTCGTAAAGTGCCGGTAGCATGGTTTGTACTGCGAGGTTTTCCGATAACGAATCCAGACGCGTCACAATAATAGCGACCACTTTATCGCTCTGCCCGCGCATGGCGCGTGCCGAACGGGAAGGGGAAAACCCTTCTTGCTGCATCACCGCTTCAACCCGCTCACGTGTGCGAGCACTCACTCCGCTTTCATTGTTCAATACACGAGAGACGGTCGATTTACCCACACCGCTCAAGCGGGCGATATCTTTTATCGTGAGGCGGCTTTGCATAACAATCCTTATTCCCGGCAATCAATTGCTCATTAGAGTACGGCGGCGAAACAATATCACAAGGGAAAAAATTCTGGTTTACGTTAGGTTGATGTTTCGAGGCGTAGAATGCCCGCGACTAATGTGATGACTTTTCTTTTAACCGGAGGCGACATGGAACCTGATCCCAGTCCAGACCCTGTAATGACAGGAATAATCCGGTAAAAAACCCTTCTCAATAAGAAGTGGCAGCCTTACCGGATAGCGTAAGGCAGCGGCTTCAATCGTCCTTTTCGATTTGTCCCTGCTGATGAAAAAATTTGATCTGTAAGGTCGGCTGAGCCGCGCCTGCATGTCACCAGGCTCCATATTATGTGGGGCCGAGGGACTCTTTTATGCTGTTAAAAAATCTCACCCGGCAGTTGTTCGCACAACTGGGCCGTCACCTGCCTCGTCGCCTGATCCAGCGCGACCTGATGCCTGATGACAACACTGTTGCTCACGCACAAGAAGTTCCGGCTTCACTGAGCGAATCCTGCCTGAAATATGCGCAAGCATCTGAAGAACAACTGTATCGCGATTTCCAAAGCCATCCGGAAGGGCTGAATGTGCGTGAAGTTGAAAACGCTCTCGAACGCCACGGCCCGAACCAAATCCCGGCGCAAAAACCGTCGCCGTGGTGGGTTCATTTGTGGCTGTGCTATCGCAACCCTTTCAACATCTTGCTGACAATCCTCGGCATTGTTTCCTATTCCACCGAAGACCTGTTTGCCGCAGGCGTCATTGCGCTGATGGTGGTGATTGCCACGCTGCTGAATTTTGTGCAGGAAGCGCGTTCCACCAAAGCGGCGGACACGCTAAAAGCGATGGTCAGCAACACCGCCACCGTGCTCCGTGTGGTGAATGAAAACGGTGAAAACGAGTTTGTCGAAATCTCCCTCGACCAACTGGTGCCGGGCGATATCGTCAAACTGGCGGCGGGCGACATGATCCCGGCGGATTTGCGCGTCATTCAGGCTCGCGATCTCTTCGTCGGCCAGGCGTCGCTAACCGGTGAATCGCTGCCAGTTGAAAAGGTGGCAGTCAGCCGCGACATGTCGCACAACAACCCGCTGGAATGCGACACGCTGTGCTTTATGGGCACCAACGTAGTGAGCGGCACGGCGCTGGCAATGATTATTTCTACCGGCGGCAACACTTGGTTTGGGCAACTCGCCGGGCGTGTCACCCAACAAGAAAGCGAGCCGAACGCATTCCAGAAAGGCATCAGCCGCGTAAGCTGGGTGCTGATCCGCTTTATGCTGGTGATGACGCCGATTGTGCTGCTGATCAACGGCTTCACCAAAGGCGACTGGTGGGAAGCGGCGCTGTTCTCGCTCTCCGTTGCGGTGGGTTTGACGCCTGAAATGCTGCCGATGATCGTCACTTCAACGCTGGCTCGCGGGGCGGTAAAACTCTCGAAACAGAAAGTGATCGTCAAACACCTCGACGCGATTCAGAACTTCGGCGCGATGGACATTTTGTGCACCGATAAAACCGGCACGCTGACGCAAGACCGCATTGTTCTGGAAACTCACACCGACATTCTTGGCGCGGTAAGCAACCACGTTCTGCACACCGCGTGGCTCAACAGCCATTATCAAACCGGGCTGAAAAACCTGCTGGATGTCGCGGTACTGGAAGGTGTGGAAGAAGATCATGCTCGAAACGCTGCAGCCCGCTGGCAAAAGGTGGACGAAATCCCGTTCGACTTTGAACGCCGCCGTATGTCGGTAGTGGTTTCTGAGCAGCCGGATGTGCACCAGTTGATCTGCAAAGGCGCGTTGCAGGAGATCCTCAACGTCTGTACGCAAGTGCGTTATGGCGATGAAATCGTGCCGCTGAGCGAATCCATGCTGGCTCGTATTCGCCGCGTGACCGACGATCTGAACCGCCAGGGCCTACGTGTTGTAGCGGTGGCGACCAAATTCCTGCCAGCGCGTTGTGAAGATTATGGTCGTGTGGATGAATCTGATCTGATCCTCGAAGGCTATATCGCGTTCCTGGATCCACCGAAAGAAACAACCGCACCTGCGTTGAAAGCACTCAAAGCCAGTGGCATTGCCGTTAAGATCCTGACCGGGGATAGCGAGCTGGTAGCGGCGAAAGTGTGCCGTGAAGTCGGGCTGGACGTTGGCGAATTGGTTATCGGTAGTGATATCGAAAACATGGCTGACGAAGAACTGGCGGCGCTGGCGTTGCGTACCACGCTGTTTGCCCGCCTGACGCCAATGCATAAAGAACGCATCGTGCGTCTGTTGCGCGGCGAAGGCCACGTGGTTGGATTCATGGGCGACGGCATTAACGATGCCCCGGCCTTGCGTGCCGCAGACATCGGTATTTCCGTCGATGGCGCAGTGGATATTGCCCGCGAAGCCGCTGACATCATCCTGCTGGAAAAAAGCCTGATGGTGCTGGAACAGGGCGTAATTGAAGGGCGCAGAACCTTCGCCAACATGCTGAAATACATCAAAATGACCGCCAGTTCTAACTTCGGTAACGTGTTCAGCGTGCTGGTGGCGAGCGCCTTCCTGCCGTTCTTGCCGATGCTGCCGTTGCACTTACTGATTCAAAACCTGCTGTACGATGTGTCCCAGGTGGCGATTCCGTTCGACAACGTTGACGACGAGCAAATCAAGAAACCACAGCGCTGGAACCCGTCGGACTTAGGCCGTTTTATGGTGTTCTTTGGGCCAATCAGCTCCATCTTCGACATTCTGACGTTCTGCGTGATGTGGTGGGTGTTCAAGGCGAACGTGCCGGAAGCGCAAACCCTGTTCCAGACCGGTTGGTTCGTGGTCGGTTTACTGTCGCAAATATTGATTGTGCATATGATTCGTACCCGTCGCATCCCGTTTATTCAGAGCCGTGCCGCCTGGCCGTTGATGATCATGACGCTGGTGGTGATGGTAGTTGGCATCAGCCTGCCGTTCACTCCGCTGGCAAGCTACCTGCAACTTCAGGCGCTGCCGCTGAGCTACTTCCCATGGCTGATTGCGATCCTCGCCGGATATATGACGCTGACTCAATGCATGAAAGGTTTCTACAGCCGTCGTTACGGCTGGCAATAATATACCCATCATCCTTCAAGCTGCAGCGGCGTTGGCTGCAACTCGAATGCTAATGGATATAGTAAATATGAGCGGGATGTGATCTACATCCCGTCAGTTTTCTCCATAACCTTGATGAATATTTCCGCACGTGTTACCAGATTGTTTTTGCTTTTTTCTGGCCCGTCATTGTTAAAGGAATATTCATGTTTAAATCCATACGTTTGAGCCTGCTGGCAGGTTGCATCGCTGCAACTTGCCCGGCCTGGGCCGCACCAGCTGGTGATTTGCCACTGATGCCCTGGCCGCAGGAAGTTAACCGTCCGGCAGCGGAAGGCATGCTGCAAATTGATAACGCCATTTCCATAAAAATCAGCGGCGACAAACTGCCTGGTGCCACCGAACGCTGGCGGCAGCGAATTTCCCAGCAAACGGGCTGGCAGTTGCAACCCGCTCAGGCGAATCCCGCCAAACCGACTATCAATATCCAAATCAAAAATATCGTTGCCCCACTGCCAAAACTCGACAGCGATGAAAGCTACGAATTAAGCGTCACCGCTGACGGTGTAAAGCTCACGGCAAACACGCGATTTGGCGCGATGCGCGGCATGGAAACCCTGTTGCAGCTGATTCAAAATGGCCCGGAAAACACCGCCATTCCGTTTGTCGCCATCAAAGACCAGCCTCGCTTCCCGTGGCGTGGATTGTTAATCGACTCCGCCCGCCACTTCATGCCAATCAAAGATATTCTGCGTCAGTTAGATGGCATGGCCGCCGCCAAAATGAACGTGCTGCACTGGCATTTAACCGACGATCAGGGCTGGCGCTTTGCTTCCACTGCGTATCCAAAATTGCAGCAACTGGCGAGCGACGGTGATTTTTACACCCAGGCGCAGATGAAAGAAGTGGTGCGCTACGCGACTTCTCTTGGCATCCGCGTGGTGCCAGAAATGGACTTGCCAGGACACGCATCGGCGATTGCGGTGGCTTATCCTGAACTGATGAGCGCGCCGGGGCCATATCAAATGGAGCGCCATTGGGGCGTGTTGAAACCGCTGCTTAACCCGACCAAAGACGCGGCCTATAAATTTGTCGATACCCTGATTGGCGAACTGACGGCGATTTTCCCGGACGGCTATTTGCACATCGGCGGCGATGAAGTTGATGCTGAACACTGGCAAAATTCGAAAGAAATCCAGACGTTTATGAAGCAGAACAATCTGGCGGATACCCACGCATTGCAGACGTACTTCAACCAGCGCCTGGAGAAGATCCTCGAAAAACATCACCGTCACATGATGGGCTGGGATGAGATCTATCACCCGGATCTGCCGAAAAGTATTTTGATCCAATCATGGCAGGGACAGGATGCGCTGGGGACCGTCGCCGCGAACGGGTACAAAGGCATTCTCTCCACCGGCTTCTATCTGGATCAGCCGCAGTCTACCGCTTACCACTATCGAAACGAGATCCTGCCCCAGGGCCTGAACGGCATCGACAAAATTACCGAAGCTGACAGCGCCCAAAGTTGGTTCTTCAATATGCCGCGCCTGAAAGGCAGTGCGGTGGAAGGCAGTTTCACTCTGGTGAGCAGCCAAACGGCATGGCGTGGCTTTATCGACTTTAAAGGTAAATCCCGCCGCGCGGTACGCGATATTGAATGGCTGAGCCCAACCCAGGTGACGTTCACCGTCGATACCTGGATGGGAGAAACACGCCCGGTATTAACGCTCGATAAAGACAAATTGAGCGGATATATGCTGGTGGGCAATGTGCGTTACCCTGCAACTGGCCAGAAATTAGATGACGTGCCTGATGGCATCCAGCCTGTGGTGCCAACCCCTGAGCAGATGAGCAATATCCTCGGTGGCGAGGCGGCTCTGTGGGCTGAAAACGTGGCATCTCCATTACTGTATATCAAGCTGTGGCCGCGTGCCTTTGCGGTCGCTGAACGTTTGTGGTCCGCCGAAGATGTGAAAGATATCGATAATATGTATCAGCGTTTGCAGGCGATAGATGCGTGGTCAACCGTTTCAGTTGGCCTACAGCAGCACGCTGCTGCAGCTCTACAAATGACGCGCCTTGCGGGTTCGACGGAAATTATGCCGTTGCAGATCCTCGCTCAGGCGGTTGAACCGGCGCAGTACTACACGCGGCAGCATCTGAAATTCAAGGCGGGTAATTACCATCATTTCGAGCCGCTAAACCGTTTTGCTGATGCATTGGGTGCAGAAAGCAGCCAGGTGCGTGCGCTGGATCTCTGGGCCGATAAACTAATAGCCGACCCGGAGGACAGTAACAGTGCGGAGTCTTTGCACCGTACTTTTGCTCGCTGGCAAAGTAACACGCCAGATGTGCTGGAACTTATCGATGGCAATTACCAGCTTAAAGAGCTGAAACCAGTGGCTGAAAATGTCGATAAACTGGCGGGAATTGGCTTGCGATTAACGGACTTAGTGGCGAAACAGGGAACATTGAGCGCTGATGAAGTTCAGGGGATTCAAAAACAGCTCGATGAAGCGGCGCAAACGCAGGATGAAGTGGTGATTGCGGCGGTGTATCCGTTGCAGAAATTGTTGCGGGCGAGTGTTAAGTAGGCCGTACAGAAGCGCCATCCGACAAAACAAAAGGCCGCGAAAGCGGCCTTAAATTCAATCGTTAGCGGCGAATGGCAATCGCTTCGATCTCAATCTTCACATCTTTAGGCAG
The DNA here is from genome assembly GCF_021282405.1 of Buttiauxella cochleicola. NCBI lineage: Bacteria > Pseudomonadati > Pseudomonadota > Gammaproteobacteria > Enterobacterales > Enterobacteriaceae > Buttiauxella > Buttiauxella cochleicola. The sequence continues at coordinate 281,190 of NZ_JAJSOU010000005.1, read as the reverse complement.
ACGAGCTACTTCCACGCAAGAACGCGCTGGGAAAGTCGCTTTGTGCTCATTAAAGAATGCTTCGTAAGTTGCGTTTACGGTCGCAAAGTCATTCAAATCTTTTACGAAAACAGTCGTTTTAACGATATCGCCCACTTTCAGGCCAGCGGCTTCAACAATCGCCTGCACGTTTTCCAGAGACTGGCGCGCTTGTGCTGCCACGTCTTCCGGTACGGTGCCTGTTTTTGGGTTCACTGGGATCTGGCCAGAAGTGATAATCATGCTGCCAAGATCGACACCCTGAACATATGGGCCGATTGCTGCTGGGGCATTTTCGGTGCTGATGGTACGAGAAGACATTTTCATTCCTTATGAGAAGTGATAAAGCTCCCGTCCATTATAGGGACGAGAGCTTTAGCGGCAATGATTAATCTGCCAGCACAACGTAATGTGAGAACTCCTTCTCACAATATTTGCATTTGAGACTGATGTTCTCGTCGCGTTTTTTCACTGCGAACGAAGAGTGAACCGGTTCGCTGCGGCTGATGCAGTTGGTATTTGGGCAAACCAACACTCTATCAATGCGTGAAGGCAGGCTCGGTTTGCTCTTGCCGACCACTTCATATTCATCGATACGGTTTACTGTCGCATGCGGTGCATACAGCGCCAGTTGGTTAACTTGCTCATCGGTCAGGAAGGTATTTTCGATTTTAATCAGGTCTTTACGGCCCTGTTCTTTTGAAGGCAAGTTCAGGCCGATGGTGATGCGCTGGTCGGTTTCAGTTAACTGGAACAGAGTCAGTAACTTAAAGCCCACCTGTGCAGGAATATGATCGATAACTGTTCCGCGTTTAATCGCTTCAACTTGTAATTTGTTGTCGTGTGTCATCTTAATCTTCCTCTCACTCAAACCAGTTCAGGTTGCAAAACTAACGCCAGCAGAGCCTGGCGGGCATAAATACCGTTGCCTGCCTGCTGGAAATACCAGGCGTGCGGGGTTTTATCGACATCTGTAGTGATTTCATCAACGCGTGGCAGCGGGTGTAGCACTTTCATGTTCTCGCGGGCATCGACAAGGTCTGCTGCACGCAGGACAAACTGCGCCTTCACGTTGGCGTATTCAGACGGGTCCAGGCGCTCTTTCTGTACGCGAGTCATGTACAGAATATCCAGCTCGCCTACAACGTCGTCGATAGCTTCATGGCAGCTCCAGACGATGCCTTTTTCATCCAGCATATCGAGAATGTATTTCGGCATTGCCAGCGCGTTTGGCGCGATAAAGTAGAAGCGGTTACCTTCAAATTTCGCCAGAGCTTGTGCCAGAGAGTGCACGGTGCGGCCATATTTCAGGTCACCGACCATGGCGATATTCAGGTTTTCCAGACGCCCCTGCGTTTCCTGGATGGTGAACAGATCCAGCAGCGTTTGTGTTGGGTGTTGGTTGGCACCATCACCTGCGTTCAACACCGGTACATTGCCTGAGAACTCCGTTGCCAGGCGTGCAGCACCTTCTTGCGGATGGCGCATTACGATTGCATCAACATAGGTGCTGATAACTGAAATAGTATCGGCCAGTGTTTCGCCTTTCTTACCCAGCGAGGTATTGCTGCTGTCGGAGAAGCCGACAACCGATGCACCCAGACGGTGAATCGCGGTCTCAAAAGAGAGACGAGTACGCGTTGAAGCCTCAAAGAAGCAACTGGCAACAACGATGTGTTTCAACAGTTCAGGTTGCGGATTCGCTTTCAGTTTTGCCGCCGTAGACAACACCAGTTCAAGTTCTTCACGACTGAGATCGTTTATGGAAATGATATGTTTTTGATATAGGGGGTTAGCCATGTTTATCTCCTGTTCTCGGGCGTCGGGCAAAAAAAAAGCCCCTCAATGAGGGGCCTTTGGAATTGATTGCTGCAACGGAGAAAAAAACAGGTTAGCGCCGTCTTTTAGACGACGTGGTGTGGCAATTTTTTGAACACACTGGACCATGCTTCCTCCGGCAAATTGTGGCGCATTATACGCATGTGGGAGGACACTTCAAGGGATAAATTCACATATTTTGGCCATTAGCAATCGGTTGCTGTGAATATTTATCCGACTCTAATGTAATCCAAGGGTTTGCATAACCCGCCGATGGACCTGTGCGGTTTTTTGTACCTCGCGTGGTGCAATCCATACAATGCTGCTGCCCGCTACTACGCCTAAAATCTCTGGCACGGCACGATAATCGAGAATTCTTGCTATGGCTCGCCCGTATCCATGAACGGCATGAATCATGACAAACTCAGCATTATGCTCGACGCTAATCACCATCTCCGCTATTGAACGTGCTGCATCCGGTGCGGGTTGAGATTGCGGATTTAATGCATAAATTTTCTGACCTTTGGCGTTACGTATTTTGATAACGCCAAGCAATTTCAGCAGACGGGACACCGTAGACTGACTAATGTTTTCAAATCCGTGGAGCTGCATATCGCGGCGCAGTTCTTCTTGCGATTGATAGCTTTTATGGACAATGAGTCTTTGGCAGAGTGTTAGCTGATTATGATCCTTCTCCGAGGGTGCGTGGGATACGCTCATTGCATTCACCATTCCTTGATTTATCAGGCGACTAATTTACGCCGCTTATAAATCCAAACCGTTTGCTCGATCAGGTTTTTCTAATCTAACCAACAAATAATGTTGCTAAATGTATTATTATTAGAATTTAACGCCCCTTTCGGGGCGTCATAGTTATCAGGTAATCTGAATAGAACCGGAAACAACCAGTTTTAACGTCCAGGCTGCTAACAGTAGAATTGCCGCAGCGATTGCCCATTCATAACCCTTCAGCATTTGTTGCCCTTGCTGTTTCTTCTGCCACAGGAAGACCACAAGCCCTGGGGTGAATAGCAACGAACTCAGTAGCATTGAGTCGCCAGCGGCGTAGCAAAGCCAGAAACCGTAAACGGTGGCGATAACGCCGAGTATTAAACCGCTGGTGCGTGATTCTCCTTTCGCATAGCGTTCACCCGTCCAGGCAAGTTTCAAACCATAGGCGGCGCTAAACAGGTACGGCGGCAGAATGGCGGCGGTTGCGATAGAGAACAGCGCCTGATAACCCGCCTGGTAAAACAGAGTGAGAATCAGGAATAACTGGATCAGGCCGTTGGTTATCCACAATGAGAACGAAGGTGAATGTCTGGCGTTCTCCCTGGCGAAGATTTTCGGGAAGATCCCGTCTTTGGCGGCAACGCGAGGCAGTTCTGCGGCAAAAAGCGTCCAGGCGAGCAGGGCGCCGGCAACAGAAAGAATAACGCCACCGGCAACAAATTTAGCACCCCATGGCCCAACTACACTCTCCAGCACGCCTGCCATAGAAGGGTTTCTCAGCCCGGCAAGGGATGCCTGATCCAAAATCCCCATCGACAGCACGCTGACCAGCACATAGATTGCCAGTGCGCCCAGCAAACCAATCACTGTAGCCTTACCGATATCGCTACGATTTGCGGCACGAGCAGAAACGACGGTTGCCCCTTCAATACCGATAAACACCCATGTGGTCACCAGCATAGTATTTTTCACCTGATCGAACAGCTCAGGCGCGGTGCCGTTGACGAGCATCATGCGGCCCCAGAAGTCGGCTGTGAAGACACCGATCTTAAAGGCTATCAACACCGCGACGATAAACACCAGCAGGATAACCACTTTGACGACGGTGAGGATCGTGTTGATGTAAGCCGCTTCACGTACGCCGCGCAGAACCAGTGCGTGTACCAGCCACAACACTATAGATGCGCCGATTATCGACGGCAGGTTATTACCATCGCCGAATACCGGGATGAAAAAGCTCATCGCGCTAAACAGTAATACCGCGTAGGAAACGTTGCCCAGCCAGGCGGAGAACCAGTATCCCCAGGCAGATTGGAAGCCGATGAAATCGCCGAATCCAGCGCGAGCGTAGCTATAGACGCCCCCTTCAAGTTCCGGGCAACGGGAGCTGAGGTTTTGATAGATAAAGGCGAGACATAACATCCCGACTCCGGTTATTACCCAACCAATGAGTAACGCGCCCGGTGAGGCGACGGAGCCAAAGTTTTGCGGCAGGCTGAATACCCCACCGCCAATCATTGAACCAATTACCAGCGCAACCAGCGCGCTAAGCCCTAATTTTGTTTCTTTTGTTGTGGATGTCTCGGCGACATCTCCGTGGGTAGCATCGGCCATTTTCCTTTCCTCTTGCTGTGGGATGCAGCATGAATGCACGGGTGGCGGCGAGGGCATCCCCGCCGCCGGTGCGAATTACTCTCCGAGCGTGGCAACCATGACGGCTTTAATCGTATGCATACGGTTTTCGGCTTCATCAAAGACAATGGAATGCGCTGATTCAAAGACTTCTTCAGTCACTTCCAGCCCTTTCAGGCCGTATTCCTGCTCGATTTCTTTACCGACTTTGGTGTGTTCGTTATGGAAGGCTGGCAGGCAGTGCATGAATTTCACATTCGGGTTGCCAGTAGCATTGATGACATTTTGGTTAACCTGATAGGGGGTCATGATACTGACGCGCTCAGCCCAGGCTTCTTTAGGCTCGCCCATAGAAACCCACACATCGGTGTAGAGGAAATCAACGCCTGCCACACCTTCTTCGACGCTATCGGTCAACATGATGCGACCACCGGTTTCTTTAGCAATCGCGCGGCATTGCTCAACCAGGGCAGGTTCAGGCCAGAAGGCTTTTGGCGCGACCAGGCGAATATCCATACCCATTTTCGCAGCACCCACCATCAGGGAGTTGCCCATGTTATTGCGAGCATCACCCAGATAAGCGAAGGCGATATCCTGAAGTTTTTTGTCCGGCGCATGCTCAAGCATGGTCATCAAATCCGCGAGAATTTGAGTTGGGTGGTATTCATTGGTCAGGCCGTTCCACACCGGAACACCTGCGTACTCGCCCAGTTCTTCGACGATATCCTGGCCGTAGCCGCGGTATTCAATGCCGTCGTACATGCGGCCTAAAACGCGGGCGGTATCTTTCATGGATTCTTTATGGCCGATTTGCGAGCCGCTTGGGCCGAGGTACGTCACCAGCGCACCCTGATCGAACGCGCCGACTTCAAATGCGCAGCGCGTGCGGGTGGAGGTTTTTTCGAAAATCAGCGCGATGTTTTTGCCCACCAGGGTTTTCTTCTCAGTACCTGCTTTTTTGGCGGCTTTCAGTTCGCGAGACAAGTCGATCAGGTACTGGATTTCTACAGGTTTGAAGTCCAGCAGTTTCAAAAAGTTGCGGTTTTTCAGATTGATAGTCATTTTTTTATCCTTTTGAAATTATTAAGCAATACGAATCAGCGTACCTTTCTCACCCGCCAGAATTGCCGGGCCATCCTCAAGCGCTCCAATCCCGGCAATACCGTGGCACTGCGCCACAAACTTGCTACAGGCAGCGACTTTCGGGCCCATCGAACCGGCGTCGAATTTCATGGCATCCAGTTCCTGCGGCGTAATATGAGAAATTGGTCGCTGAGTTGGCGTGCCCCAATCGAGATAGACGGCGTCGGCATCGGTGAGGATCAACAGCGCATCGGCTTCGATCTGGCGCGCCAGCAATGCGGCGGAAAGATCTTTATCAATCACCGCTTCGATACCGTGGTAGCCGTCGGCTTTTTCGACTACCGGAACACCGCCGCCACCGTTGCAAATCACCAGGTGATCGCGCTGAATAAGGGCTGTGATCGCATCGCTTTCCACAATCTGTTTTGGTTGTGGGGATGGCACTACGCGGCGGAAATACTGGCCGTCGGCTTTAACTGTCCAGCCCTTTTCCGCAACCAGCATGTCGGCTTGCGCCTTGTCATACACCGGGCCGATGTACTTCGTTGGGTTTTCGAACGCGGGGTCGTTGGCGTCCACTTCTACCTGAGTCAGCAATACGCTGACTTCCCGGTTTGGCAGCTGATTTTTCAGCGACTGCTGTAGCATGTAGCCAATCATTCCCTGACTTTCGGCTCCAAGAATGTCGAGTGGATATGGCGTCACTTTTTCATAGGCACTGTTTTGTAGTGCCAGCAACCCGACTTGTGGGCCATTGCCATGAACCAGCACGACACGCCAGGAGGAGGTGAGTTGTGCTATGGTTTTAGCCGCTAAGTCAATGTTCTTACGTTGTATTTCTGCTTCCAGAGGCTCGCCGCGTTTCAATAGCGCGTTGCCGCCCAGTGCTACAACCAGTGTCGGTTTGTGTTCCATTTCATCTCTCCCTGGATTAAATACCGTCACGTTCTAGTGGGCAGCTCATGCAGCGTGCACCACCGCGACCACGGCCCAATTCGTCACCAGGAATCGGCAAGACTTTGATGCCCGCTTTGTCGTATTTTTCGTTGGTCCAGATATTGCGTTCATAGCCGATGACCACACCAGGGCGTACGGTTAGCACGTTGTTGGCGTCATTCCATTGCTCACGCTCAGCTTCAAACGCATCACCGCCAGTGGTGATTAAACGGACCTGATCGATACCCAGCGCTTGTTCAATCGCATGCAGCAGGTTTGGCTCCTGATGGCGTTTGATGCCACCGCGACCATCCGGGGTTAGCGTCCAGCACTGGGCGTCTTTGCGGACCACTTCCGGGTAAACGGAGAAGGTGTCGATATCGATGTGTGTCATCACAGTATCGAGGTGCATACAGGAGCGGTGTTTAGGCAGTTCAACGGCAATAACGCGAGTGGCTTGTTGATGTTTGAATAATGATTCAGCGAGGAACTCGACACCTTGCGGAGTGGTGCGCTCAGACAAACCAATTAATACCGCACCACGGCCAATGACTAATACATCACCGCCTTCTAATGTTGCGTGGTCATAATTAATATTGTCATCGCCATAATATTTAATAAAGTTTCCATCGGTAAATAATGGATGCCAACGGTAAATCGCTCGCAGGTTATTTGTTTCACGTTGGCGTGCGGCTTTCGCCATTGGGTTAATAGATACGCCATTATAAATCCAGCAGGAAGTATCGCGGGTGAATAAATGGTTAGGGAGCGGTTTCATAATAAAGTCGGTGACTTCATGGGTATCGACAACCATATTTTGAATATAAGTTGGAATTTCACCATAAGTCAGGCCGCCGCTCAGCCTGCGAGCCAATTCACGATGTGACATATCTGCAAGCCAGCTGCGAATGTCGGAGGCAAATGCTGGGCCAAGGCGGTAGTCAGAAATCTGTGTTGCCAGCAGCCATGCCTTGGCATCGCTGACATCCAGCGTTTGAGTGAGAAGGTCTGTCAGTAATAAAACCTCAACCCCCTCACCGCGTAATGTATTAGCAAATATATCGTGTTCTTCGCCAGCACGTTCTACAGATAAAACGTCGTCAAATAATAGTTCCTGGCAATTAGATGGGGTGAGTCTTTTCAGGCTCAGATTAGGGCGATGCAGCATTACACTGCGAAGTTGTCCAATTTCGGAACCAACATAGTGCTTGTCCATGACTATTCCTTTGCATTAATCCTGAGATGAAAATATCAGTGGTAATAGTTAGCTATTACCGCAAGTTAAATAGGCTTTCGAAATGTCTTCGAGGCGTATGTTAATTTCATGAGGGATATTTAATGTGAGCTTAATCACGCGCTCAAGCGCCTTTTTAATTCTCTGTTAATTAATTGATAGCTGTCATGGAATTATAAATAAAGCAATTGAGCAGTCTGAATAACTACGCGAAATTATGCATATTCTATTTTATTAGTGTTAACCCAATGTTATTGGGTAAACAAACTGATGTTTTTTAACTTGTTGAAATTTAACAGCATTTTGAAATTTAAATATAACTATGCATAAAGCCGCATTTTTCATCCACAGCATGGGAAAATAAACAAAATAGTTATGACTAAACTTCCACTAATTTACCTGGTTTTAAACTGTGACTGGTGGTTCATTTTAAATAATTTTGTTTTTTAAACAGTTAGTTACGAGGTTGTCTGTTGGGTTGGGTTTAGAGGTTATGCTTTTTTTATGCATAAAAACCTCATGGCTGATACAAAGCTGTAACATGTTTTGCGCTAAACATGCGCCAGCACAGGTTTTCTTAAAAAATTCATGGCGGCAAAAGGTGAATGCTCGTATAAATACCGTAATAAAACATCGTTTCAAAAAGGTATTAATCATGATTATTGGCAACATTCATTCTTTGCAATCCTGGCTTCCTGAAGAACTGCGTCAGGCGATTGAGCATGTTAAACAGCACATCACTCCTGAAACTCCATTAGGCAAGCATGACATCGACGGTAACCGTCTGTTTATGTTGGTTTCTGAAGACTCTACGCAACCTATTGAAGAGCGTCCGGCAGAGTTCCACCAGCGCTATCTGGATATCCAGATTGTGATGCGCGGCCTGGAAGGTATGACGTTTAGCTGCCTGCCAGCTGGTACGCCGGAAACTGACTGGCTGGCTGATAAGGACATTGCGTTCCTGCCAGAAGGCGAGCAGGAAAAAACCATCGTGTTAAATGAAGGGGATTTCGTGGTGTTTTATCCAGGCGAAGTTCACAAACCGCTGTGCGCTGTGGGGAAACCGGCGACTGTGCGTAAAGTCGTGGTTAAGATGCTGGTTGGATAACGAAATTTTTCCCTAACCCTCTCCCACGGGAGAGGGAAGGCTGTAGTTACTTCGTAAGCGTCGCCACCATCACCGCTTTAATGGTGTGCATCCGGTTTTCCGCCTGATCGAACACCACGCTGTTTGCCGACTCAAACACCTCGTCCGTCACTTCCATACCGCCATGCAGGTCATATTGTTCTGCCATCTGTTTGCCCAGCGTCGTCTGGTCATCATGGAAAGCAGGTAGGCAGTGCAGGAATTTCACCTGCGGATTGCCGGTCAGTGCCAGCATCGCGCTATTAACCTGATAAGCCCGCAGCAAGTTAATACGCTCCGCCCATTTCTCTTTGGCCTCACCCATAGATACCCACACATCGGTATAAATGAAGTCAGCATCTTTAACGCCTGTGGCAACATCTTCCGTCAGCGTTATTTTCCCGCCGTTGTGAGCGGCCATAGCCTGGCACTCTGCCACCAGATTTTCATCAGGCCAGCAGGCTTGTGGAGCCACAAGGCGCAAATTCAGCCCGGTGAGTGCGGCGGCTTCGAGCATGGAATTGCCCATGTTATTACGTGCATCACCTGCATAGACCAGCGTCATCTGCTGGAAGGTTTTGCCAGGCAGTTGTTCCTGCATAGTCAGTAGGTCTGCCAGTAATTGCGTAGGATGAAACTCGTTCGTCAGCCCATTCCATACCGGTACACCGGCAAACTGCGCCAGTGTTTCAACGATTTCCTGACCAAACCCGCGATACTGAATACCGTCATACATACGGCCTAGTACACGCGCCGTATCTTTAATTGATTCTTTATGCCCAATCTGGCTTCCGCTTGGGCCGAGATAAGTGACGCGAGCGCCCTGGTCAAATGCGGCAACTTCGAAAGAGCACCTCGTACGAGTCGAGTCTTTTTCGAAGATGAGCGCGATATTTTTTCCAGTAAGATGCTGAACTTCAGTGCCTTTTTTCTTATCGTTTTTTAGTTTGGCAGACAGGGTAAGTAACTCATGAAGCTGTGCAGGTGTGAAATCCAGTAATTTAAGAAAATGCTTTTGATAGAAATGACTCATATTTTCCTCGCATGGCACAAGCCATTTATTGAATTAATATTCAATTTATATGTATGAATATTCATTTGCAACCCCCGATGGATAAATCTTTATCGGGAAAGGTGGAGGCAAACTCAGCCGTGTGTGAAAATAGAAGTATCTGCCTACAAATTGAGGAAAGGGCCATGGCAAATCCAGAACTACTCGAAGAGCAACGCGAAGAAACGCGTTTGATTATTGAAGAATTACTGGAAGACGGCAGCGATCCTGACGCGCTGTACACAATCGAGCATCACCTTTCCGCAGACGATTTCGAAACTCTTGAAAAAGCAGCTGTTGAAGCTTTCAAAATGGGTTACGAAGTTACTGACCCGGAAGAGCTCGAAGTGGAAGAGGGTGATACCGTTATCTGCTGTGATGTGCTGAGTGAAAGTGCGTTAAAAGCTGAGCTGTTGGATGAGCAAGTAGAACAACTGCTGAACCTCGCTGAGAAATTCGGTGTGGAGTATGACGGTTGGGGCACTTACTACGAAGATCCGAATGGCGAAGACGGTGAAGAAGGTGATGACGACGAAGATTTAGCTGACGAAGACGACGACGGCGTACGCCACTAATCTCTTCTGTGCAGCGGCGATTGCCGCTGCACATCAAGGAAAGATAACTCCCCATTATGAACTACCCGCAACTACTCTCCCCGGTACTGAATTTTCTGCACTGCCCAACGCCTGATGCATGGATTGAAAAAGCCCGCCAGCCGGAGCATTTGCCATTGCTGCTGACTGACCATCTGGTGTGCGAACTCAAAGCTGCGCAAACGGCGATGTTTTTGATTCGCAAATATGTTGCCGATAAAAGCAGTGCGCAGTTTTTACTTGATTGGCTAAAACCCTATGAAGATTTCGCTTTCCGTGAGGGAGCCGAACCTGATTTTGTCGCGCTGCATAAAACCCTGAGCAAGAACGTCATGCCGCAAACGCAGAGTGCCTGGGGCCAGCAACTTATCGACAGCATGGTATTGTTGATTAAAGAAGAGCTGCACCACTTTTGGCAGGTGCGCGAGATCATGATCGCCCGCAATATTCCTTACGTGAAAATGACCGCCAGCCGTTACGCCAAAGCGCTTCTGAGCCAAACGCGTACTCATGAGCCGGTTATGCTGGTGGATAAACTGATTTGTGGGGCGTATATCGAGGCGCGATCCTGTGAGCGTTTCGCCTCTCTGGCTCCGCACCTGGATGATGAATTACAGAAATTCTATTTGTCGCTGCTGCGTTCGGAAGCTCGGCATTATCAGGATTATCTAGCGCTGGCAGAACAGATTGCAGGTGGGGACATCAGCGATCGTGTGCGTTTCTTTGGCGAGGTCGAAGCGGCATTGATTAGCAGCCCGGACGAAGAGTTTCGTTTTCACAGCGGCATACCTTTCTCTAAAACAGCAGGGTCGTGAATTGCCCCTGCCTGTGGCTTCACTGGAATTGCTTAAGGCTTGAACAGCTTCGCGCTTATCGCTAAGGTAAGCGCGTTTTTACCTTCCTGGAAAGTATCATGATAACCATCGCCCTTATTGACGACCACCTTATCGTCCGCTCTGGCTTTGCACAGCTGTTGGGGCTGGAGCCAGATTTTCAGATTGTGGTTGAGTTCGGCTCCGGGCGCGAAGCGCTGGCCGGGCTGCCGGGGCGTGGCGTGCAGGTGTGTATTTGCGATATCTCGATGCCGGATATTTCCGGGCTGGAACTACTCAGCCAGCTACCAAAAGGGATGGCGACGATTATGTTGTCGGTTCACGACAGCCCGGCGCTGGTGGAGCAGGCTTTAAACGCCGGTGCGCGTGGCTTTCTGTCAAAACGCTGCAGCCCGGATGAGCTGATTGCCGCGGTCCATACGGTGGCGACAGGCGGCTGCTACCTGACGCCAGACATTGCCATTAAACTGGCGGCCGGCCGGCAGGATCCGCTAACCAAACGCGAGCGCCAGGTGGCGGAAAAACTGGCCCAGGGCATGGCGGTCAAAGAGATTGCCACCGAACTTGGGCTGTCGCCGAAGACGGTTCACGTGCATCGCGCCAATCTGATGGAAAAACTCGACGTCAGCAACGATGTCGGACTGGCTCATCGCCTGTTTGACGGATGGTGATGCAACCCTTTTTCTCCCGGCTTATCTCCGTCGTCGCCAGTTTTTTTATCTTCACAGCCAGCTGGTTTTGCCTGTGGAGCATCAGCTTGCACCTGGTGGAACGGCCTGAGCTTGCAGTACTGCTGTTTCCCTTCGGCCTGCGTTTAGGGCTGATGCTGCAATGCCCGCGCGGCTACTGGCCTGTATTGCTCGGCGCGGAGTGGTTGATGCTCGTCTGGCTGGCGCAGGAAGTCGCACTGGCGCATCTTCCACTGTTGATGATCGGCGGTGTGCTAACCCTCCTGCCCGTGGCGCTGATTTCCCGCTACCGGCATCAGCGCGACTGGCGCACCTTGCTGCGTCAGGGTGGGGCGCTGATTGCAGCCGCACTATTACAGTCGTTACCGTGGCTCGGGCAAGGGCAGGAGACCCTGAACGCGCTGTTGCTCACGCTGACCGGCGGGTTAACCCTGGCCCCAACCTGCCTGGTTATCTGGCATTACCTCACCAGTACCGTCTGGCAGCCGCTGGGGCCGGGACTGGTTTCACAGCCGGTGAACTGGCGTGCTCGTCACCTTATCTGGTATCTGCTGCTGTTTGTGGTCAGCTTGTGGCTACAACTTGGACTACCAGCCGAACTTTCCCGCTTTACCCCATTTTGCCTGGCGTTGCCGATTATCGCCCTGGCCTGGCATTACGGCTGGCAGGGCGCGCTGATCGCGACGTTGATGAACGCCATTGCGCTGATCGCCAGCCAAACCTGGCACGATCACCCGGTGGATCTGCTGCTTTCGTTGCTGGCACAAAGCCTGACCGGGCTGTTGCTGGGTGCGGGGATCCAGCGCCTGCGTGAGCTTAACCAGTCCCTGCAAACTGAGCTTGCGCGCAATCACCGTCTTGCTGAACGCCTGCTGGAAACCGAAGAGAGCGTGCGGCGTGAAGTGGCTCGTGAACTCCATGACGACATCGGCCAGACCATTACCGCGATTCGTACCCAGGCGGGGATTGTGCAGCGCCTGGCTCCGGGAAACGAAGGGGTCAAATTGGGTGGGGCGCATATCGAACAGTTGTCCCTTGGGATTTATGATTCGGTACGCCGCCTGCTGGGACGGCTGCGCCCGCGCCAGCTGGATGATTTATCTCTGGAGCAGGCGATTCGTTCGCTGATGCGTGAAATGGAGCTGGAAAGCCGTGGCATCGTGAGCCACCTCGACTGGAAAATCGACGAGCCGCTACTGAGCGAAAGCCAGCGCGTTACGCTGTTCCGCGTCTGCCAGGAAGGGCTGAACAACATTGTGAAACACGCCAGTGCCAGCGCAGTAACGATCCAGGGCTGGCAGCAGGACATGCGCCTGATGTTGGTAATTGAAGATGACGGCAGCGGCCTGCCATCCGACTCCGGGCATCAAGGTTTTGGCCTGGCAGGTATGCGCGAACGGGTCACGGCGCTCGGCGGAACCCTCACTATTTCCTGTACTCACGGCACGCGCGTCAGCGTCAGTTTGCCATTGCGATACGCGTAAGGACTGACGATGTTCACTTTCCTGAAAGCCCCACTGGCGGCGACACCCGTCAGCGATAAAGCCGAAATTGACGCCCGCTATAGCTACTGGCGTCGGCATATTCTGATCACCATCTGGCTGGGCTATGCGCTGTTTTACTTCACCCGTAAAAGCTTTAATGCCGCCGCGCCGGAAATTCTCGCCAGCGGCGTGATGACACGTACCGATATCGGCCTGTTGGCTACGCTGTTTTACATAACTTATGGGCTGTCGAAATTTTTCTCCGGCATCGTCAGTGACCGTTCAAACGCCCGTTATTTTATGGGGTTGGGGCTTATCGCGACCGGCGTTGTTAACATCCTTTTTGGTTTCTCCACCTCCCTTTGGGCATTCGCCTTGTTGTGGGTGCTGAATGCCTTTTTCCAGGGCTGGGGTTCGCCGGTATGCGCCCGTTTGCTCACGGCATGGTACTCCCGTACCGAGCGCGGTGGCTGGTGGGCGGTATGGAACACCGCGCATAACGTTGGCGGGGCGCTAATCCCTATGGTGGTCGGCGCGGCGGCGCTGCATTACGGCTGGCGTGCCGGGATGATGATCGCCGGTTCACTGGCTATTCTGGCCGGGTTATTTCTCTGCTGGCGTCTGCGCGATCGCCCGCAAACCGTAGGCTTGCCGCCGATAGGTGACTGGCGGCACGATGAACTGGAAATCGCCCAGCAGCAGGAAGGTGCAGGGCTGACGCGCCGGGAAATCCTCTACAAGTACGTACTGGGGAATCCTTATATCTGGCTGCTGTCACTGTGCTATGTCCTGGTCTACGTGGTTCGGGCGGCGATCAACGACTGGGGTAATCTCTACATGTCGGAGACTCTGGGCGTGGATCTGGTCACTGCGAACTCGGCGGTAACGATGTTTGAGTTGGGTGGGTTTATCGGCGCACTGGTGGCAGGCTGGGGGTCAGACAAACTCTTCAATGGCAACCGTGGGCCAATGAACCTGATATTTGCCGCCGGGATTTTGCTCTCGGTAGGCTCGCTATGGCTGATGCCGTTTGCCAGCTACGTGATGCAGGCGGCCTGTTTCTTCACCACAGGATTCTTTGTGTTTGGCCCGCAGATGCTTATCGGCATGGCGGCAGCGGAGTGTTCCCACAAAGAGGCCGCGGGGGCCGCGACCGGCTTTGTTGGCCTGTTCGCTTATCTCGGCGCATCTTTGTCTGGCTGGCCGCTAGCGCGTGTGATCGATATCTGGCATTGGAACGGTTACTTCGCGGTGATTGCTATCGCGGCAGGCATTTCTGCGCTGCTGTTGCTGCCGTTCCTGAATGCCCAGTCCCCACGCGTCCGCAGCGAAGCGTGATACATCTCACCTTTTTACCTCGAATGGCGCAAAACTAAGAAATTTTCCAGGTTGTTCCTGGAAGCCATCTCAGGCCAAAGCCGCTGCTGATTTTTACAATGCCTGCCATCACGCAGGTTTTTAAATCAGGAGTAACCCATGCTGGCCTTATTAAATCAGGTGCGCAAGCCGACCCTGGATCTGCCGCTCGATGTGCGGCGCAAGATGTGGTTCAAACCGTTCATGCAGTCTTACCTGGTAGTCTTTATTGGCTACCTGACCATGTATCTGATCCGTAAGAACTTCAACATTGCGCAGAACGACATGATCTCTACTTACGGGTTGAGCATGACGCAACTGGGGATGATAGGCCTGGGCTTCTCCATCACCTACGGCGTGGGTAAAACCCTGGTTTCCTACTACGCAGACGGCAAAAACACCAAGCAGTTCCTGCCGTTTATGCTGATCCTCTCGGCTATCTGTATGCTCGGCTTTAGCGCCAGTATGGGGACCGGCTCGGTCAGCCTGTTTATGATGATTGCCTTCTACGCCCTGAGCGGTTTTTTCCAGAGCGCGGGCGGCTCGTGCAGCTACTCCACCATCACCAAATGGACACCGCGCCGCAAGCGTGGAACCTATCTGGGGCTGTGGAATATCTCCCATAACCTTGGCGGTGCGGGTGCAGCAGGCGTTGCGCTAATTGGCGCGAACGTCCTGTTCGACGGCCACGTCATTGGCATGTTTATCTTCCCATCCATCATCGCGCTGGTTGTTGGCTTCATTGGCCTGCGCTATGGCAGCGACTCCCCTGAGTCTTACGGCCTGGGCAAAGCTGAAGAGTTGTTTAGCGAAGAAATCAGCGAAGAAGATAAAGAGACCGAAGACGAGTCGATGACCAAATGGCAAATCTTCGTGGAGTACGTGCTGAAGAACAAAGTTATTTGGCTGCTGTGCTTCTCCAATATCTTCCTCTACGTGGTGCGCATCGGTATTGACCAGTGGTCCACGGTTTACGCGTTTCAGGAGCTGAATCTTTCCAAAGAAGTGGCGATTCAGGGCTTTACCCTGTTTGAAGTAGGGGCATTGGTCGGCACGTTGCTGTGGGGCTGGTTGTCGGATCTGGCGAACGGTCGCCGTGCGCTGGTCGCCTGCGTTGCGCTGGCATTAATTATTGCGACCCTCGGCGTTTATCAGCACGCCAGCAACCAGTATGTCTACCTGGCATCGTTGTTCGTGCTGGGCTTCCTGGTGTTTGGTCCACAATTGCTGATTGGCGTGGCGGCAGTCGGCTTCGTTCCGAAAAAAGCTATCGGTGCGGCTGACGGCATCAAAGGCACCTTCGCCTATTTGATTGGCGACAGCTTCGCTAAGTTAGGGCTTGGGATGATAGCCGACGGGACGCCAATTTTTGGTCTGACTGGCTGGGCAGGGACTTTCGCAGCACTTGATGCCGCTGCAATCTGTTGCATCGTGCTGATGGCGATGGTGGCGGTGATGGAAGAGCGCAAAATCCGCCGTGATAAGCGAATTCAACGGTTAGCTACCCAATAAAAGTTGCAGGGTTTACTGGATCGAATAGATTCAGTAAACCCATTTAAAGCGGTTACAGAGACTTAATCATCCGCACTTCGCAATCCACATGGCCAGTGCAGCCAAGCGGCTCAGAAATATGTTCAAAGCCCAGACGCTCATACAGCGCGATGGCTTCAGTCAGAAACGCTGTGGTTTCCAGATAGCAGCGCTTAAAGTCTTTTTCGCGGGCAAAATCCATTGCCTGCAACGCCAGGCGTTTAGCCAACCCTTTGCCACGCACTACCGGCAGGAAATACATCTTCTGCAATTCACAAATATCCGGTTCGCTGCACGTTAACGGCGCGACACCACCACCACCGACAACTTCACCATCCACTTCCACAACCCAATAGGCATGACCCGGTTGGCTGTAGAGCTGATAAAGCTCATCGAGATTTGGATCTGCCACGGTATAGCCTTTATCGGCGGTTAAGCCATATTCAGCAGAGACTTCGCGGATAACGCGCGCGATGGCCGCATTGTCCTGGGGGGTTATCCGGCGCAGTGCG
Source organism: Buttiauxella cochleicola (assembly GCF_021282405.1). Lineage (NCBI taxonomy): Bacteria > Pseudomonadati > Pseudomonadota > Gammaproteobacteria > Enterobacterales > Enterobacteriaceae > Buttiauxella > Buttiauxella cochleicola. The sequence continues at coordinate 264,563 of NZ_JAJSOU010000005.1, read as the reverse complement.
ATTTCAACCGGAGCAGCAAGATTCATAGCGTGGACTCATTAATGATGGGGATAAAGATTGAATATTTAAATACCACTGTGAAAGTTAATAAGCAAGTTCCTAAAGTAGCGAGGAAATCCCGAACCGGATTATTTCGAAGTAGTTTGCTGTGGTTAAATGCTGACCGTTAAGTATTTCATTTTCAATAAGGATGGATATGTTTGATCAGCAGGGAACTCCAGAAGTTAGCCACTCAAGGAATATTACTTTTCATGGCACAGGCAGCGGCTATTTTGGCGTGTGCGTTGTTAATTTTCTACTCACTCTTGTCACGTTTGGTATTTTTGCACCGTGGGCCTACGTGCGTTGTAAACGTTATATTTACAGCAATACCGAATTATCGGGTTCACGGTTTTCTTACAACGTGAAAGGTGGATCACTATTCATAAGCTGGCTTTGCCTTTTTGTTTTCTTTGGGGCTTTAGAATTTGCAATCATTAAACAAAGCAGTCCTTTGTCATTTTGCCTGTTAGCGATATTGATATTGTTCTTGCCTTATTTAGTTATTCAAAGTCTGCGTTATCAGATGCAATCAACAACGCTAAATAATGTACGGTTCAATTTTAATGCATCAGGATTTAAAGCCTGGTGGGTGATGATGGGTGCGCCATTATTAATGCTCGCAGGTGTTTTTTTAATCTGCTCGATGATTGTCTATACCGCAAGTTCGGCCTCTTTGTTTGAAATGGACAGGATTGTTATCACGATTGTTATTGCCATGATTGTAGGCATCCTGGGATTTGGCGCAGTACAGGGCGTTGCCGTCGGCATGTGGTTGAATTTATTATTCAATGGATTAAGCTTTGGAACGCAAAAATTTGCGGCTAGTGTCAGTGTCAAAAAATGTGTGATGTTCAGTATTATCGGTATGCTTCTTTTGACTCCATTCTTATTGCTGGTGTTGAAGTTAATAGCGCCGACTATAATACACGTGGTTTTATCTGGCGGCATGATGTCACCGGACGAGCTGGCATCAGTTCAAGGAACAATCCTAATTTGTTATTTGATTTATCTGCTTGGACTCATCGTTAGCTTTAGCTATTTATATGTGATGATGCGGAATTATTACTATAAGCAAGTAGCGCTGAGTGAAAAAATAGCTTTCCGCTCCACTTTGACATTAGCTGGATTTGTCGGGCAGCTTATTATTAATGGCTTAATCACTTTGTGCACATTCGGTATTGCCTACCCTTGGGCACGTATTCGTTACTGCCGCTATCTGGCAAAAAACACCTGGGTTGATGGTGATTTAGACGACCTGGAATTGCAGGATCACGACGATAAAATTGCCACCGATGTGGTGAGCCGAATTTCACGTGGGTTGGTACCGAATCTTAATTTATAGCATTCAAGCTTGATGGCACCAAAAAAAAGGCCGGGAAATGTCCCGGCCTTCTCATATCAAAGCACTCAATTACAGCGCAGCGATAGTTTCTTTCTGCTCAGCCAATTTCACTTTAGCTTCGCCACATGCCGCCAGACGTTCGCGTTCTTTCGCAACTACGGCTTCTGGCGCGCGCGCCACAAAACCTTCGTTAGACAGCTTGTTTTCGATGGATGTAATTTCCACATCCAGCTTCGCCATCTCTTTGTCCAGACGCGCAAGTTCAGCCGCTTTGTCGACCAGGCCTGCCATTGGGATCAGCAGCTCTGCACCTTCGATGATTTTGGTCACGGAAACCGGGCCTTTATCATCAGCAGGTAGCAGGGTGATGCTTTCCAGACGCGCCAGGTTTTGCAGGAAGGTACGGTTCGCATTAACACGACGTTCCGCTTCCGCGCTCACGTTACGCAGCAGGATTGGCAGTGGTTTGCCCGGAGAGATGTTCATCTCAGCGCGAACGTTACGCACGGCGGTGATCGCCAGCTTCATCCACTCGGTATCGGCAAACGCAGCTTCATCGTCCTGCTCGCTGTTATACGCCGGGAATGGTTGCAGCATGATGGTATCGTCGGTGATGCCTTTGAAGGTCTTCACGCGCTGCCAGATGGTTTCGGTGATGAATGGAATGATTGGATGCGCAAGACGCAGCAGACCTTCCAGCACGTTAATCAGCGTATTACGCGTACCGCGCAGTTCCGCTTCAGTGCCACTGTTCATAACTGGTTTGGTCAGCTCAAGATACCAGTCGCAGAACTGGTTCCAGGTGAATTCGTACAGAATGTTGGCAGCGATATCAAAGCGATAGCTGTCCAGCGCTTCACGGTACGCTTTCACCGTGCGGTTGAATTCCGCCAGAATCCAGCGGTCTGCCAGAGACAGAACCATTTCGCCGCCGTTAAAGCCGCAATCCTGGTCTTCAGTATTCATCATCACGAAACGGCTGGCGTTCCAGAGCTTGTTACAGAAGTTACGGTAACCTTCCAGGCGCTTCATGTCCCAGTTGATGTCGCGACCAGTAGACGCCAGAGCTGCCAGCGTAAAGCGCAGCGCATCGGTGCCGTGCGGTTCGATACCGTTCGGGAATTGCTTCTCGGTGCGCTTACGGATTTTCTCAGCCAGCTGCGGCTGCATCATATTACCGGTGCGCTTCTCAAGCAGGTCTTCCAGGGAGATACCGTCAACCATATCCAGCGGGTCGATGACGTTACCCTTGGACTTGGACATTTTCTGCCCTTCGTCGTCGCGGATAAGACCGGTCATGTAGACAGTTTTAAACGGAACCTGTGGTTTGCCGTCTTCATCTTTGATGAAGTGCATGGTCAGCATGATCATGCGCGCAATCCAGAAGAAGATAATGTCGAAGCCGCTAACCATCACGCTGGTTGGGTGGAAGGTGCGCAGCGCTTCGGTGTTCTCAGGCCAGCCGAGCGTAGAGAATGTCCACAGACCGGAGGAGAACCATGTGTCCAGAACGTCTTCGTCCTGGTTCAGAGCAACGTCGTCGCCGAGGTTGTTTTCAGCGCGAACTTCCGCTTCATTACGGCCAACATACACGTTGCCTTCGGCATCGTACCAGGCCGGGATGCGGTGACCCCACCACAGTTGACGAGAAATACACCAGTCCTGAATATCGCGCATCCAGGAGAAGTACATGTTTTCGTACTGCTTAGGCACGAACTGAATATCGCCTTGCTCAACAGCTTCAACCGCGACTTTCGCCAGCGGCGCGGTGCGCACGTACCATTGGTCGGTCAGCATTGGCTCGATAACCACGCCGCCACGGTCGCCGTAAGGAACGGTCAGATCGTGAGGTTTGATCTCTTCCAGCAGGCCCATTTCGTCGAACTTAGCGACCACAGCTTTACGCGCGGCAAAACGCTCCAGTTTCTGGAATTCAGCCGGGATCTCGTTGCTGTAAACGTCTGCTTCTTCGCCGTTGGTATCGAACACTTCTGCCGCTTCGCGGATATCACCGTCGAAGGTCAGAATGTTGATCATTGGCAGGGCATGACGGCGGCCAACTTCGTAGTCGTTAAAGTCGTGTGCAGGCGTGATCTTCACGCAGCCGGTGCCTTTTTCCATGTCGGCGTGTTCATCACCCACGATTGGAATCAGACGGTTAACCAGCGGCAGAACAACAAATTTGCCGATCAGATCTTTATAACGCGGATCTTCTGGATTCACTGCCACACCGGTATCACCGAGCACGGTTTCTGGACGGGTGGTGGCGACAACCAGGTAATCTTTGCCGTCAGCGGTTTTTGCGCCGTCAGCCAGTGGATAACGCAGGTGCCACATAGAACCTTTAGATTCGCGGTTTTCAACTTCCAGATCGGAAATTGCGGTGCGCAGTTTCGGGTCCCAGTTTACCAGGCGTTTGCCACGATAAATCAGATCTTCTTTGTACAGGCGGACGAACACTTCTTTCACCGCGTTGGACAGGCCTTCATCCATGGTGAAGCGTTCGCGCTCCCAGTCTACGGAGTTGCCGAGACGACGCATCTGACGGGTGATGGTGCCACCAGACTCTGCCTTCCACTGCCAGATTTTGTCGATGAAAGCGTCACGGCCATAGTCATGGCGTGTTTTGCCTTCTTCGGCGGCAATTTTGCGCTCGACGACCATCTGGGTCGCGATACCGGCGTGGTCAGTCCCCGCCTGCCACAGAGTATTTTTACCCTGCATGCGCTGGTAACGAATCATGGTATCCATGATCGTCTGCTGGAAGGCGTGACCCATATGCAAGCTGCCGGTAACGTTCGGCGGCGGGATCATGATGCAGAAGCTTTCCTGGCTAGTGTCGCCATTTGGCTTAAAGTAGCCCTGCTGTTCCCAGTGCTCGTAAAGCGGCTGTTCGATATCTTGCGGGTTATATGTCTTTTCCATTGTCTGCTATGTCGTTCCCGGCGGGGTATGAGTCGCCGTAGTCAAGTGGAAACCAGCAACGCGGTACGCCTTATAGCGATCACGGGCCAGTTGTTTTTGAGTGTCTTCGTAAGGTACGAAGTCTATCACTTCATGGAAAGCGGTGGCAAAATCTGCGAACTGTGGCAACAGGCTAATCAGCACATCGCGCGGAGAACTACCGCGTCGTTGCGGCCAGGCCAATTCTACCGGGGCACCATAACGCGGCCCTTCACCGGCAAGATTATGCGGCACAAATGCGTGCGCGTCGCGCTGCCAGAGTGCTTCATCCAGACGGATAGCTTGTTGTTCATCAACACAAGCAATCAGCAGGCGTTTTCCTGCACGAAAGCTTTCTGCCGCCAGTTCACACACCAACGCTTCAACGGCACTCAACTCACCGGAAGGCGTGTCGTTGTCGAGCAGGTAGAACGTCGCGTTTTTCATTAAGCCAGCTTTTTCTATTGAATGGTGTTTCACTCTAACCCTCGCCTGAGGAGAGGGTTAGAGTGAGGGTGTTAAATTACTCTTCGCCGTTAAACCCAGAACGGTTCAACAGGAATTGTGATAACAGCGCAACAGGGCGGCCAGTTGCGCCTTTGGCTTTACCAGAACGCCATGCGGTACCGGCGATATCCAGGTGCGCCCAGTTGTACTTACGGGTAAAGCGCGACAGGAAGCAGGCAGCGGTGATTGCGCCACCTGGGCGGCCACCAATGTTTGCCATATCCGCAAAGTTGGAGTCCAGTTGATCCTGATACTCATCAGCAATCGGCAGACGCCACGCGCGGTCACCGGCCTGTTCAGACGCGCCGATCAGTTCGTGAGCCAGTGGATTGTGGTTAGACATCAAACCGGTGATGTGATGGCCAAGAGCAATCACACAAGCACCGGTCAACGTCGCCACATCGATAACCACATCAGGTTCGAAGCGCTCAACGTAAGTCAGCACATCGCACAGAACCAGGCGGCCTTCAGCGTCGGTGTTCAACACTTCAACCGTTTGACCAGACATGGTGGTCAGCACGTCGCCTGGGCGATAAGCACGGCCACCAGGCATGTTTTCACAACCCGCCAGCACGCCAATAACGTTAATCGGCAGATTCAGCTCTGCAACCATACGCATTACGCCGTATACGGAAGCCGCTCCGCACATGTCGTATTTCATCTCGTCCATGCCTTCGGCAGGTTTGATAGAAATACCACCGGAGTCAAACGTCAGGCCTTTTCCGACCAGCACGATTGGGCGCACATCAGGATCGGCGCTGCCTTTGTATTCGATAACCGACATCAGCGATTCGTTCTGGGAACCATCGCCTACTGCGAGGTATGAGTGCATGCCCAGTTCTTTCATCTGCTGTTCGCCAATCACGCGAGTAACAACGTTTTTGCTGTAAGAATCAGCTAACTGACGCGCCTGGGAAGCCAGATAAGCCGCGTTACAGATGTTTGGTGGCATGTTGCCAAGATCTTTTGCCGCTTTAATACCAGCAGCAATCGCCAGACCGTGCTGAATGGCGCGCTCACCACTCGTCAGTTCGCGGCGGGTTGGCACGTTAAAGACCATTTTACGCAGCGGGCGGCGTGGCTCGCTTTTATTGGTTTTTAACTGGTCGAAGCTATACAAAGATTCTTTTGCCGTTTCTACTGCCTGGCGTACTTTCCAATAAGTATTACGGCCTTTTACGTGCAACTCGGTCAGGAAGCATACGGCTTCCATTGAACCGGTATCGTTCAGAGTATTAATGGTTTTCTGGATAACCTGCTTATACTGACGTTCATCCAGTTCACGCTCTTTGCCACACCCAATCAGTAGAATGCGCTCTGAGAGTACGTTTGGAACGTGGTGGAGCAACAAAGTTTGACCGGGTTTCCCCTCGAGCTCACCACGGCGCAAAAGCGCGCTGATGTAGCCATCGCTGATTTTATCGAGTTGTTCGGCGACCGGGGACAGGCGACGCGGTTCAAAGACTCCCACAACGATGCAGGCACTACGCTGTTTCTCGGGACTACCGCTTTTTACACTGAACTCCATGCACTACGCTCCTGAATCTTAAAGACAACGGCGGTGGCTACAGCTAGAATTGCAAGCTTTCGTAACTCATCTCCGCGGTTGCGATGACTTCGTGTTAATCTTACGAGTATGTTTTTTTACGGTTTCGGCAACGTCATTTAAATCACCCTGCGCCAGTATTATGCCGGGCTTTTTAATCTTAGCGATGTTTTCGACGACTCAAGAGAATAAATGACGTATAAGCGATGAAACAAGCGATTTTCCTGCAAAAAGACTCGTTTTCACAGGCGTATTTAATGTGATTATCATAAGATATCTGGTTCGGGAGACGCTCAAAAGCCAACTTGCGATCCTCTTCATCCTGCTACTGATCTTCTTTTGTCAGAAGCTGGTCAGGATTCTCGGGGCGGCGGTTGACGGCGATATTCCGACAAACCTCGTACTTTCTTTGTTAGGACTTGGTGTGCCTGAAATGGCGCAGCTCATCCTTCCACTTAGCCTTTTCCTTGCGCTGCTCATGACGCTAGGCCGACTGTATACCGAAAGTGAAATCACGGTAATGCATGCCTGTGGTTTGAGTAAAGCTGTGCTGATCAAAGCTGCAATGATCCTCGCACTCTTTACCGGTGCAATTGCAACAGTCAACGTAATGTGGCTTGGGCCGTGGTCTTCTCGTCATCAGGACGAAGTATTGGCTGAGGCCAAAGCTAACCCTGGTATGGCTGCACTTGCTCAAGGGCAATTCCAGCAAGCGACCGACGGCAACTCAGTTTTGTTCATTGAAAGCGTTGACGGCTCAAGTTTTAAAGACGTTTTCCTCGCTCAGTTGCGCCCGAAAGGTAATGCGCGTCCATCGGTAGTGGTTGCGGATTCCGGCCATTTATCTCAACGCCCTGACGGTTCGCAGGTTGTGACGCTCAATACCGGTACGCGTTTTGAAGGTACAGCATTGCTGCGCGATTTCCGTATTACTGACTTCAAGGATTATCAGGCGGTTGTAGGGCACCAGACGGTTGCGCTTGACCCTGAAGATTCCAGTCAGATGTACATGAAAGCTCTGTGGACTAACGATGCGCCAAATGCTCGCGCTGAACTGCATTGGCGTCTGACACTCATTATGGCCGTTGTCATTATGGCGTTGATGGTGGTGCCATTAAGTGTGGTGAACCCACGGCAGGGGCGCGTGCTTTCAATGCTTCCGGCGATGTTGTTATATCTGATTTTCTTCCTGCTTCAGACCTCGCTGAAATCGAATGCGGCGAAGGGGAAAATCGATCCGATGATCTGGATATGGTTGGTTAACCTGGTCTATTTTGCCATCGCGATTGCCCTCAATGTGTGGGATACGGTGCCTATGCGCCGGCTACGTGCAAGCTTTAGCAGAACACGAGGAGCGGCATAAATGTTTGGTGTTCTCGACCGATATATCGGTAAAACCATCTTCACCACCATCATGATGACGCTGTTCATGCTGGTGTCGCTGTCGGGCATTATTAAGTTTGTCGACCAGTTGAAAAAGGCCGGGCAGGGCAGCTATTCAGCAATGGGCGCAGGTGTATATACCGTCCTTAGCATTCCAAAAGATATCCAGATCTTCTTCCCGATGGCGGCACTGCTTGGTGCTCTACTTGGGTTGGGGATGCTGGCGCAGCGTAGCGAACTGGTGGTGATGCAAGCCTCTGGTTTTACGCGGATGCAAATTGCGCTGTCAGTAATGAAAACGGCTATTCCGTTGGTGTTACTGACCATGGCGATTGGTGAATGGGTTGCTCCGCAAGGCGAACAAATGGCCCGTAACTATCGTGCACAACAGATGTATGGCGGTTCTTTGCTGACAACTCAGCAAGGCTTGTGGGCTAAAGATGGCCAAAGTTTTGTCTATATCGAGCGCGTTAAAGGCGATAACGATTTGGCGGGCGTGAGTATTTATAGTTTTAACAAAGAGCGTCGTCTGCAATCTGTTCGTTATGCGGCATCGGCCCAGTACGATGTGGAACATAAGGTATGGCGTTTGTCACAGGTTGATGAGTCAAACCTGACAAATGAGAAGCAAATTACCGGTGCTCAAACCGTTAGCGGTGAGTGGAAAACCAACCTGACCCCAGACAAACTAGGTGTAGTGGCGCTGGACCCGGACGCGCTTTCTATCAGCGGCCTGCACAATTATGTGAAGTACCTGAAATCCAGTGGCCAGGACGCCGGGCGTTACCAGCTCAACATGTGGAGCAAAATCTTTGCGCCACTCTCCGTTGCGGTAATGATGCTGATGGCCCTGTCATTCATCTTTGGCCCACTGCGTAGCGTGCCAATGGGTGTGCGGGTTGTCACTGGTATCAGCTTTGGTTTCGTCTTCTACGTGCTTGACCAAATCTTTGGCCCGCTAAGTCTGGTTTACAGCATCCCGCCGATTTTGGGTGCGTTGTTACCAAGTGCGACGTTCTTCCTTATCAGTCTGTGGATGATGATGAAGCGCTCCGGCTAATAATACCCTTCATACTTCGAGTTGCAGCTGCGTTGGCTGCAACTCGAATTATTTTGGGTATAGATAGTTAACGTGTAGAAATTACCGTTTCCGCCCACCCATAATACTGCCTAAAACTCCGCGAATAATTTGGTTAGTTACCTGGCGTGCCGCACTCTTCGCCATGGTTTGCACGACGCCATCTTTCTTGCCGCCACGCGGGCCCGTAGTGCCAAACAGAATATCTTTTAGCCCGCCGAGAATACCGCTATCAACCGCTACAGCTTCGCCTTTGGCTGGTGGTGCATTTTGTTGCTCACATGCCGCCTGAACACCTTGCTGTAAGCGCTCATACGCCGATTCCCTGTCGACCGTTTCATCGTATTTACCGTATAACGGTGAATGGTTCAAAAGCCCGTTGCGTTCATCGTCAGTGACCGGCCCCATGCGTGAACAAGGGGCGATAACCATGGCTCGCTCAACCACCGTCGGGCTGCCTTTTTCATCCAGCAATGAGATTAGTGCCTCGCCAGTGCCTAACTCCTGGATCGCTTTTTCGGTATCGAACTTTGGATTTGCGCGCATGGTTTGCGCGGCAGTTTTAACGGCTTTCTGATCTTTAGGCGTAAAGGCACGCAGCGCATGTTGAATGCGGTTACCGAGCTGGCCGAGCACGGTATCCGGAATATCAGATGGGTTTTGGGAAACAAAATAGACCCCGACGCCTTTGGAACGAATCAGGCGAATTACCTGCTCGATTTTGTCCAACAATACCTGTGGGGCATCGTTAAACAACAGATGCGCTTCGTCGAAGAAGAACACCAGTTTTGGTTTTTCCAGGTCGCCAGCTTCAGGTAATTGCTCATAGATTTCCGAAAGCATCCACAACAGGCTGGCGGCGTACAGTTTCGGCATCTGATAGAGCTTTTCGGCCGATAGAATATTGATAATTCCTTTACCATTAGCATCAGTGCGCATCCAGTCTTTGATATCCAGCATCGGTTCGCCAAAGAAATATTCGGCCCCCTGTTGTTCAAGCTGCAACAGCCCACGCTGAATGGCACCCACCGATGCACTGCTAATGTTGCCATACTGATTCTGGAACGATTTTGCGTTATCGCCGATGTACTGCGTCGCCGCGCGCAGATCTTTAAAATCGAGCAGCAATAGACCTTGATCGTCGGCAATGCGGAAGATGATTTGCAGTACACCCGCCTGTACTTCATTGAGGTTGAGCAGGCGTGAAAGTAGCAATGGGCCAAGATCGGACACCGTTGCTCGCACCGGGTGGCCTTTTTCGCCAAAAATATCCCACAAGACAACTGGATTGCTATGAGGTGACCAGTCAGTCACGCCAATTTTGGCAAGCCTTGCGATCAGCTTTTCGGATTCAGCACCTTCTTGCGCAATACCCGTGAGGTCGCCTTTTACATCAGCCATAAATACTGGCACACCGATTTCTGAAAATGACTCGGCCAGTTTTTGCAGCGTCACGGTTTTACCAGTGCCTGTAGCCCCGGTGATTAGCCCGTGACGGTTTGCCATGTTGGGCAACAGATGCAGTTCTTGTTCGGTAGTTCTGGCAATCAGGAGCGGCGCAGTCATGGTGATTTTCCTGTGGCAACATTTCCATAAGCATAGCAAGTGGATAGGGAACGTCATCACTCAAAAATCCTGGTTTGCGGCATCTCTCGCAGCAAAGGCTATGCTTTGCATATGTATTACTTATTGTTGGGAAACTATGTCCAGATTCTTCTTTAATGACCGTCAGCAAATGGTCAACGATGCCATCGAAGGCGTCATCATCAGCTCTCGTTTTCATAACCTGGCCCGGTTAGATACCGATCCCGCTATTCGCGTGGTGGTGCGTAAAGACTGGAACAAAAGCAAAGTAGCGATTATTTCTGGCGGTGGTTCGGGTCATGAACCCGCGCACGCAGGCTTTGTTGGTAAGGGGATGCTCACCGCAGCGGTATGTGGTGATCTGTTCGCATCACCGAGCGTGGATGCGGTATTAAACGCCATTGTGGCCGTGACCGGCGACCGTGGTTGCCTGCTTATCGTCAAAAACTATACCGGTGACCGCCTGAATTTCGGGCTGGCAGCCGAGAAAGCTAAAAAGCACGGCCTGAAAGTGGAGATGGTGATTGTTGGCGATGATATTTCGCTGCCCGATAACAAGCAGCCGCGTGGAATTGCCGGGACAGTACTGGTACACAAAATTGCGGGCTTTGCCGCAGAGCAGGGGAAATCATTGAGTGATGTTCGAGACATCGCGCAAAGTGCCTGCGACAGCATTGCCAGCATCGGTGTCGCCATGCAAACCTGCAATCTTCCCGAGCAAAATGAGGAAAAAGGGCGCATCAAAGGCGGTCACGTTGAGTTAGGGCTGGGTATTCACGGCGAACCCGGAGCAAGCACCGTTGCAAGCCAGAACAGCCAGCAAACAGTGGCGACGCTGGTAAAACATTTGCGTAAGAAAATCGGTAAAGAAGCAAGACTGGCTGTGTTGGTAAACAACCTGGGCGGAGTTTCATCGTTAGAAATGGCCATCCTGACGAAAGAGTTGGTGTATTCAGAAATGAAAGAGCAAATCGACTACTTGATTGGCCCTGCACCGCTGGTTACCGCGCTCGATATGAAAGGTTTTTCGCTCTCGGCCATTGCTCTGAATGAGACATTTATTAAAGCGCTGCAAGCGGATGTCGCAACCACAGGCTGGCAACCGATGGTAAAACTCCATGCGATGCCGATGCAAAAACACAGCGTCATTCGCGAGGGAACGCATGCAAAACCGTCGGAAAACGACACGGTTAAAGCACTGGTAGGCCGCATCACGCAGACGCTTATTGAGCAGGAAAAAGTGTTGAATGCCCTGGATGCTAAAGTCGGGGATGGTGACACCGGCTCCACGTTTGCACTGGGGGCGCGAGATATCGCGCAGCTTAACGATGACGGAAAGCTGCCATTAAATGATACCGCAGCACTCCTGGAGTTAGTCGGAGAACGCCTGGCAACAGTCATGGGTGGTTCAAGCGGCGTGCTGATGTCTATTTTCTTCACGGCAGCCGGGCAAAAAGTCGCTAAAAAGCAAAAAATTGCAGATGCGTTATTGTTTGGCCTTGAGCAGATGAAGCGCTACGGTGGGGCCGAGTTGGGGGATCGTACCTTAATTGATGCCTTGCAGCCTGCACTTGAAGCGCTCAAAGATAGCGACCTGAACGCTGCTGTGAAGGCTGCACAAGATGGTGCGGAGGCAACGGCGCAGATGCAAAAGGCTAATGCCGGGCGCTCGTCATACGTGAACAGCGATAACCTGAAAGGGGTGAAAGATCCTGGTGCGGTGGCGATTGCTGCGGTCTTTGCCGGGTTGAAGTAATGGCATCGTGATTGTGTCGGATGTCGCGGGCGCTAATCCGACCTACAATTGCATGATTTGGCAGGAGATAGATGTTGCTCAAGCCTGACCGTTCAATGCCATCTGCGTTAACCAAAGCCGTGTATCAAACTCCAACTGGTGATATTGCGGCTCCATATGGCAGCACAGCGAATAGAATGCTTTGTTGTGATCTTTCTCTTTCAGGTGCGCCAGTTCGTGAACCACAATCATGCGCAAAAAGGCTTCTGGCCCATTCTTAAATACTGTCGCGACACGAATCTCCGCTTTGGCTTTCAGCTTGTTCCCCTGAACGCGCGAAACCGCAGTATGCAGACCCAGCGCGTTATTCAAAACATGGATCTTGCTGTCATAGGCGACTTTATTAATCGGCGGCGCATTGCGCAGATACTGGTTCTTCAGATCTTGCGTCCACGCATATAGCGCTTTATCGGTCGTGATGTTGTGCGTATCCGGATACCGTTTTTGCAGCACCTCGCCCAGACGTTGTTCCGCAATCAATGTTCTGACCTGTGCGAGCAAATGCTCGGGATAGCCTTGAAGGTAGGTTAAATTGCTCATTAGATCTCGCTCGCTCGACGTCTTTCAAAAGGCAGTTGCGCAGTTTGAGGAAAAAAAAGGGTATACTCACGCCCCCATTCGGGGATAAGCAGAAATTTTACCATCCAGGAGGGCCGATGAGCCAATTAGACGACGGTTTCCGTTCACTGACACTAAAACGTTTTCCAGAAACGGACGACGTTAACCCACTACAGGCGTGGGAAGCTGCCGATGACTATCTTTTGCAGCAACTGGACGAAATCGAAATCAGTGGCCCGGTCCTGATTTTTAACGACACTTTCGGGGCGCTGTCTTGCGTGCTGGCTGAACACAAGCCATACAGCATCAGTGACTCATATCTTAGCGAACTGGCTATCCGTGAGAACTTGCGTGAGAACGGCATCGTTGAATCCAACGTAACGTTCCTTGATAGCACCGTTAAATACCCGGAAGCGCCAGCCGTAGTTCTGATTAAGATCCCTAAAACGCTGGCACTGCTTGAGCAACAGCTTCGTGCGTTGCGCCATGTTGTGACCCCTGAAACACGTATTATCGCGGGTGCAAAAACGCGTGATATTCACAACTCAACTATCGAGTTGTTTGAAAAGATTCTTGGGCCAACCACCACGACGCTTGCGTGGAAAAAAGCGCGTCTGATCAACACGACGTTCAATGCTCCGGTAATTAAAGAAGTACCCGAAACGCTGAACTGGAAACTGGAAGGCACGCCGTGGACGATTCATAACCACGCTAACGTATTCTCCCGTACCGGTCTGGATATTGGTGCTCGCTTCTTTATCGAAAATCTGCCGACAGGTCTTGAAGGTGAAATTGTTGATTTAGGTTGTGGTAACGGCGTGGTCGGTTTGCACCTGTTGGAGCAGAACCCGGATGCGAAAGTGGTATTTGTTGATGAATCACCGATGGCCGTGGCATCCAGCCGCAAGAACATCGAATTCAACATGCCAGAAAACCTGGAACGCTGCGAGTTCATGATTAATAACGCATTGTCCGGTGTTGAGCCATACCGTTTTAACACCATTCTGTGCAACCCACCGTTCCACCAGCAGCATGCCCTGACCGATCAGGTTGCGTGGGAAATGTTCCACCACGCCCGTCGTTGCCTGCAAAATGGCGGCGAGCTGTACATCGTTGCTAACCGCCACCTGGATTACTACCACAAACTGAAGAAGATCTTCGGTAACTGCGACACCGTGGCTACGAACAAGAAATTCGTCGTATTAAAAGCCGTGAAACTAGGCCGTCTTCGCTAAATTTCCAGCGCTAAACGGGTGCCTTGCGCGATTGCGCGCCGGGCATCCAGCTCCATCGCCACATCCGCACCACCAATCAAATGCAGCGTTTTCCCCAGTTCGCGTAACGGTTCTGCCAGTTCACGACGTGAATCTTGCCCGGCACAAATAATCACGTTATCGACCGCCAGCGTCTGCGACTCTCCACCGACCGTAATATGCAGCCCTTCATCGTCAATGCGTTCATAAGTCACACCCGCCACCATTTTCACGCCACGCGCTAACAGCGTTGTGCGATGGATCCAGCCTGTTGTTTTGCCCAACCCTTCGCCAGGCTTACTGGTTTTGCGTTGTAGCATCACAATCTGACGTGGGCTTTTATGCAGATGTACGCCTTCCGGGCGTAAACCGCCCGCATGTTGCAGGCTAGTATCGATACCCCATTCCACGCAAAACTCTGCGATGTTCTGGCTGGTGGATTCCCCTTCCTGGCTTAAATACATCGCGGTATCAAAGCCAATCCCGCCAGCACCGATGATTGCCACACGGTTACCCACTGGTGCTTTCTCGCGTAGCACATCGATGTAATTGAGGACTTTAGGATGCATGATGCCGTCAATAAGCGGCAGGCGTGGCTCGATGCCGCAGGCGAGAATAACCTCGTCGAACTCTTTGAGCATTGGCGCGGTGACGTACTGATTAAGGCGAACTTCAACGCCCGTCAGCCCCAGCATGCGGCGGTAATAGCGTAGCGTTTCGTAAAATTCCTCTTTGCCGGGGATCTGCTTGGCAATATTAAACTGCCCACCGATTTCTGAAGCGGCATCGAATAATGTCACTTTGTGGCCACGTGCCGCGGCGTTGATCGCAAAAGCGAGTCCTGCGGGACCGGCTCCCACCACTGCCAGGTTTTTAAGCACGGCGGCAGGTACAACAGGCATTTTTGTTTCATGGCAGGCGCGCGGGTTCACCAGGCAGGAAGTGACTTTGCCAAGGAAAATCTGATCCAGGCACGCCTGATTACAGCCGATGCAGGTATTGATCTCATCTTCACGCCCTTGCTCGGCTTTGGAAACAAACTCGGCATCGGCGAGGAATGGCCGTGCCATCGACACCATATCGGCGTCACCTTCGGCAAGGATCTTTTCGGCTGTTTGCGGATCGTTAATTCGGTTGGTTGTGACCAACGGGATCGAAACCTGACCCTTTAGTTTGCGCGTTACCCAACTGAATGCACCGCGTGGCACAGGTGTTGCAATGGTTGGAATACGCGCTTCGTGCCAGCCAATACCCGTGTTAATCAGCGTCGCGCCTGCATTTTCAATGGCTTTGGCAAGCTGAACGGCTTCTTCAAAAGTACCGCCACCCTCTACTAAATCGAGCATCGACAGGCGGTAAATAATTATGAAATTAATCCCAACTCTTTCACGAACTGCGCGTACCACTTCGATAGCAAAACGCATGCGTCGGGTGTAGTCGCCACCCCACTCGTCATCGCGCTGGTTGGTTCTTGCGGCCAGAAACTGGTTAATCAAATAACCTTCGGAACCCATGATTTCCACGCCGTCGTATCCGGCTTGCTTCGCAAGGCTCGCGCACTGAGCAAACTCTTCAATCAGCGTGAGGATTTCATCATGGGTCAGTGCATGCGGCTTAAAGCGGTTAATTGGAGCCTGAATAGCGGAAGGGGCGACTGGGTTTGGTTGGTAGCTGTAGCGCCCGGTGTGCAGGATTTGCAGGGCAATTTTCCCACCTTCACGGTGTACGGCGTCGGTCACGATCTGGTGATGAGCAAGTTGGCTTTCATTGTTGAGCACAGCGCCGCTTTCCACGCCAACACCTGAAGGGGAAGGGGCAATGCCGCCGGTCACAATCAATGCCACACCGTGGCGCGCACGCTCGGCATAAAAGGCGGCTAAACGCTCGGCGCCATTCGGAAGTTCTTCAAGTCCGGTATGCATCGAACCCATCAGCACACGGTTTTTAAGCTGGGTGAAACCCAGATCTAGCGGGGCAAACAGCGACGGATAGCTCATATTCTCTTCCTGAAAAGGTCATTATTATTATGTGGTCGGATGAGTTAGTAATTTAGCGGGATGTAGCGTAAATGTGGGAAAGTTGTCTGATGATTGTGACGTGATTCAAAGAACGATGAGGTTTTCCGCAAGGGCAAAGGATTTAAATCTTCCCCCTGGAAAAGAAATTTTCTTCTTATTCCAGAGGGCATAGCTAACTGACCTTTCCGTCAAAGAGAAGGGCGCATCACCAGACCTGGAGCCTGCCACATCGAAGTGGTTAAACCGCTATCCACCAGCGTGAGCTGGTCGGCATACACCTTCGTCCATTTACGTTTCATCTCGTCATATAGCTCACGGTGCGCCCGATTTGGCGTGAATTCGCGTTGCCATTGCACCAGGCGCTCACCCGCTTCAGCAAGGTCGTTAAACAACCCAGCACCGACACCCGCAGCAATAGCACAACCGAGTGCCGTCGCCTCTTTAACGACGGGCACACGCACTGGTAACCCTGTTACATCACTCAGGATCTGGCTCCACAACGCGCCTTTAGAACCCCCGCCTGCAAATACCAATGATTCAAACTGGATGCCGGAAAAACCGGAAATCTGCTCAAGATTGCACGCAGAGACAATCGCAGCATTCTCTTCTAATGCCCGGAATAGTGTCGCTTTATTGCATTTTTCGGGGTCGATTGAGAGGTTAATAAATGACGGTGCTGCGTGATACCACTGTTTGAAATGCATGGCGTCGGAGAAAATCGGCATCACGCCGTGAGAGCCCGCAGGAACTCGCGCAGCCATATCTTCGAGTAGGGCGTAAGTGTCTACGCCAAGCCTTTCTGCCAGCAGTTTTTCTTCAGCGCAGAAAGCATCCCTGAACCAACGCATTGTCAGGCCGGTAAAGAAGCTGATGGATTCCGCCTGCACCATGTTGCTGATGACATGCGGATTAATGCGGATATTCATCTCTGGATCGGTTTTGATAGCAGGCAGATTCACTACCTGCTGCCAGAACGTGCCGCCTAACACTGCCGCCTGTCCGGCGCGGACTACGCCAAGACCGACACAACCTAGCTGTACATCGCCACCCCCCATAACCACCGGAGTGCCAGCCAGTAAACCGCTCTGCTGTGACGCTTCTTGCGTTACACCACCAAGTACCGTACCGGTTTCTTTAACTGGCGAGAGAATATCTGCCCGCAATCCAGCCATATCCATCAGTGACGGTTGCCAGTCACGAGTCGCCAGATCGAGCATTCCTGTTGTACCCGCATTAGAAGGATCAACCGCCAGCTCGCCGCTGAGTTTTGCTGCCAGCCAGTCGCTGATCATGGTCACGGTCGCGGCCTGGCGATAAATATCCGGACGGTGATGCGCAAGCCACAACAGGCGCGGCATCGCGCTTAGCGCCAGCGTTTGACCAGAAACATGATAAACCTCGGATTCAAACTGGAAATCGTGGATCTCTTTAAGTTCGCTGACTTCACGGCTGGCGCGGGCATCAACGTTGGCACATGCCCAGATAGGATCGCCGTTACGATCGTAGAGCACGATCCCTTCGCGCATTGAACAGCAGGAAACTGCGCTGATAGCACCAGGTGGAAGATGTGCTTTTTGGAGAGCTTCACGAATGCACTGGCAGGCAAGCTGCCAGTTGGTTGAGAGGTCAAACTCCATCGATCCGGGGACATCGGTGATGCTTAAATGTTTCCATTCAGCCTGGCCGACGGCAATCTGGTGGCCTGAAGTATCAAAGATGACGGCGCGAATACTGCCCGTCCCGGCGTCTAATGCCAACAAGTAACTCATTGATTATCCCCGCAAGCTAAGGCGCGAGGTTAATCAGCCAAAGCTAACACCGCCCGCGCAGTCTCTTCTTCCGTCACCAGGCCGTTTATTCGCAGGCCTCGAAGTGCGGCATAAATAGCGTCCGCTTTGTCCACGCCTCCCGCGACACCCACAATGGTTGGGAGATGCGCCAGGTCGTCGAGCGTTACGCCAAGCAGTTCGCGGTGAATTTCCAGAGCTTCCACCAGTTCGCCATCCGCTTGCAGGAAATAGCCAAGAATATCGCCCACAGCACCTTTGCGGGCGTACATCAGTTGTTCTCCCTCGCTGATATAACCGGAACGTAAGATAGTCGCATCGCGCTTCTGGTTGATAGCGCCGATACCCACTACTGCGACATCCGCGGCCGTGGCGGCGAGAATGACATCCCGCACGCTCGACTCCATGCGTAAAATCTCTGCCACTTGGGGCGATGAAACCCGCAGTGGTGCCGGAATCATGCTAACGCTACATGCCGCATCCAATTGGCCGATGCCGGTCATGTACGGCCCAACACCGCCGGAAAGTGTCACCAGACGAATCTGTTGCGAGCTAATAAAACCACTCAAATGTTGGAGGCAATTCATCGTTGCCTCACCAAATCCCACCGCCAGCAACTGCCCTGGTTCCAGAATCCCCATCAGTGATTGCGCTGCGCCAATGCCTAACCGCGTGTTCATCGGTGGGGTGTTATGCGCGGGAAGGACACGCGCAATTTTGAGACCGAATCGCTGCTGCAACTGAGTTTCCAGTGCCAGGCATCCTTCAAAACGCGAGTTAATCTGTACGCGAATCACCCCAGATTGACGCCCTTTCTCCAGCAGGCGTGAAATCTTTAAACGTGGCAGCCCTAGCCGCTCACCAATGTCATTCTGTGTCAGGCCGTCGTGGTAGTAAGACCAGGCCACGCGTGCCAATAGCTCTTCTTCGGCCATTGGGAGTGCTGCTAGTTTCCCTTCTTCTGCTGCTCGTTTATCGCTCATAAGTGAACTCTTATTAAAATTTAGATCATATGTTCGAAGGTGCGGGGTAAGAAAATGTGAGGCACACGGCAAAAAGATCATTTTCAGATGCAAATGGTTTAGCTGATCTATTTAAAAATTTTGTGATCTCTGCCCTGTTGTAAAAATTACCCGGCGTCTACGCTTTTGAACATTATTAATTCAATTTCTCTTTTGTTCAATTGTGGAGTGACGATGCCAAACACCACCGCAATGCTTGAAGCACAACAGATAAGCAAACAGTTTTCTGGTGTGAGCGTGCTCAAAGCTATTGATTTTGCTCTGTATGCAGGGCAGGTCCACGCATTGCTGGGCGGTAATGGGGCAGGGAAATCCACACTGATGAAGATTTTTGCCGGTGTGGAAGCCCCAGATAGCGGTGAACTGAAGGTACAAGGCAAAGCATTTGGGCGGCTCAAACCAGGTCAGGCGCATGAGTTAGGCATTTACCTTGTGCCGCAGGAACCGATGCTGTTCCCCAATCTGACGGTGCGCGAGAACATCCTTTTTCGGCTGCCGCGGCTAAACGATATGGAAAAGCGCCTGCAAGAGAAAATGCAGCAGCTTGAATGTCAGATCCCACTTAGCGCTACAGCCAGCACGCTGGAAGTGGCCGATCAACAGATGGTCGAGATCCTGCGTGGTTTAATGCGTGAGGCGAAGATCCTGATCCTGGACGAGCCTACCGCGTCCCTTACACCTGGCGAAACCGAACGGCTATTTCGTCAGATCCGCGCTTTGCAAAGTCTTGGAGTGGGCATTGTATTTATCTCCCACAAATTGCCGGAAATTCGCCAGCTTGCCAGCCATATCTCAGTGATGCGTGACGGTGCCGTAGTGTTACAAGGTGAAACTGCGCAGCTTCTTGATGAGCAGCTGATCAACGCCATGACACCGAACGATCGCCAACACGCGTTAAGCGATACACAAAAATTGTGGCTGGCATTGCCGGGAAATCGTCGCACCGAACCACAGGATTTTCCGGTACTGCGCGTAGACGAGCTGACCGGTGAGGGATTTATCGATCTTAGTTTTGAACTGTATGCAGGTGAGATCGTAGGCCTTGCTGGATTGGTGGGCTCCGGGCGTACCGAACTGGCAGAAACGCTCTATGGTTTACGGCCGGTTCGCGGTGGGCACATTTATTTAGAAAATCGTGAAATCAGCAGCGATTGTACCAAATCACGGCTCGATCGCGGACTGATTTACTTGCCAGAGGATCGCCAGGTTTCCGGACTATTCCTTGATGCGCCGATCCGCTGGAATACAGTGGTGCTGAATGAGTCGGGCCTGTGGCAACAAAGCAGGCGCGAGTCCGCGATAGTGGAACGTTACCACCGGGCGCTTGGGATCAAATTCAACGATGCCGGGCAGACGGTGCGCACGCTTTCCGGTGGCAACCAGCAAAAAGTCCTGCTGGCGCGATGCCTTGAAGCCAATCCGCTGCTGCTCATCATTGATGAACCTACGCGCGGTGTGGATGTGGCGGCGCGAGCGGATATCTATCAGTTGATCAAAAGTGTGGCGGCGCAAAATGTTGCGGTGCTGATGATCTCATCCGATCTTGATGAGTTCAGCGGGCTTGCGGATCGCGTGCT
This sequence comes from Buttiauxella cochleicola, assembly GCF_021282405.1. NCBI lineage: Bacteria > Pseudomonadati > Pseudomonadota > Gammaproteobacteria > Enterobacterales > Enterobacteriaceae > Buttiauxella > Buttiauxella cochleicola. The sequence continues at coordinate 244,128 of NZ_JAJSOU010000005.1, read as the reverse complement.
GGTGATGCACCAGGGTGCCATGAATGGTGAGCTACGTAAGCCAGCAATCACTGTGGATCGCATGATGAGTATGGCGTTTGGCGGAGGTAAAGCATGAAAACATTGCTGCGCAACCGTGAACTCAGCGCGCTGCTGGCGATAGTTGCCCTATTTGGCGTGTTGGTTGGGCTCAATCACAGCTACTTCAGCTTGCAAACGCTAAGCATGATATTCACCAGCGCTCAGATCCTAATCCTACTGGCGGTAGGGGCTTCGATGGTGATGCTGACGCGCAATATCGACGTCTCCGTGGGGTCAACTGTAGGGCTGTGTGCAATTGCTGTCGGCGTGGCGCTTAACAGCGGCTTCAGCTTACCGGTATCGATGCTTTTTGCCTTGTTGATTGGCGCGGTGGCGGGTTTCTTTAATGGGATTTTAGTCGTCTGGCTGCGTATTCCCGCAATTGTAGCGACCCTTGGTACGCTCGGGCTTTATCGCGGCGGTATGTTGTTATGGACAGGAGGCAAATGGATTGAAGGACTGCCCCCTAATCTGAAATCGCTCTCCGAACCCGTCGCTTTGGGGATTTCCCCGCTTGGTTTTACGGTTCTTGCTTTAGTGGCTATCGCTGCCTGGGTATTTGCACGAACCGCTTTCGGGCGTGATTTTTACGCTGTTGGCGACAACCTGGCCGCTGCTCGCCAGCTTGGTGTTTCGGTAAACCGCACCCGTCTTATGGCATTCACTTTCAATGGCATGCTGGCGGCTATCGCCGGGATTATCTTCGCTTCGCAAATTGGCTTTGTACCTAATCAAACCGGCAGCGGGCTGGAGATGAAAGCTATCGCAGCTTGTGTGCTGGGCGGTATCTCTCTGCTTGGTGGTACTGGAACGGTCATTGGTGCATTTCTCGGCGCATTTTTCCTCACGCAAATCGACACTGTTCTGGTGCTCTTCAAACTCCCTGCCTGGTGGAATGACTTTATTGCAGGTCTGGTTTTACTCGGCGTACTAGTGCTGGATGGGCGGTTACGTCAGGCACTGGCGCGCCATCAGCGGGCGCAAAAATACAGCCGTTTTGTACCGCCATTACCGGGTGCGAAAAATGTGCGGCCTTTTCCTCGGAAGAAAAAGGATGTGGCGTAGATGAAGCTAAAACTCAACTGGGAAGTGGCGCTGTTTCTTATTCTGGTGGTCGAAATCTTGCTATTCGGAGCAATTAACCCACGCATGTTAGATATCAATATGCTGCTGTTTAGCACCAGCGATTTTATCTGTATCGGCATAGTGGCGCTGCCGCTGACGCTTGTGATCATCAGCGGTGGCATTGATATTTCGTTGGGCTCGACCATTGGCCTGTGCGCTATTGCGCTGGGGGTGATGTTGCAGGCGGGTTTGCCAATATCTGTAGCCATAATTTTGACCCTGGCAGTCGGCCTGCTATGCGGATTGTTTAATGCGGCATTGATTCACTACACCGGCATCAGCCCGCTGGTTATCACGCTCGGCACGCTTTATCTGTTCGGCGGAGCGGCATTGCTGCTTTCCGGTATGGCGGGTGCGACGGGTTATGAAGGCATTGGTAGCTTCCCGGATGCATTTACCAACTTTGCCAATCTGACGCTTTTCGGTCTCCCCATTCCGCTGGTGATGTTTGCCGTTATCACGCTGATTTTCTGGCTACTGACCCACCGCGCACGCGTTGGTCGCCATATCTTTCTAATTGGGCAAAACCCGCGAGCGGCGCGTTATGCGGCATTACCGGTGAACGGCTCACTGTATGGCGTCTACGGCATGGTGGGGTTGGCGTCAGCTATTGCGGCGATTGTGCTGGTTTCGTATTTCGGCTCGGCGCGTTCTGATTTAGGGCGCGATTTGTTAATGCCTGCTTTAACGGCGGCAGTGCTGGGTGGGGCGAATATTTATGGCGGTTCCGGTTCGATTTTAGGTACCGCGCTGGCGGCGTTATTAGTCGGGTATTTGCAACAAGGTTTACAGATGGCTGGCGTGCCTAATCAGGTATCGAGTGCGTTGTCCGGTGCGCTGTTGATTGTGGTGGTCATTGGTCGTTCGGTGAGTTTGCACCGCGAATATCTACAAGCGGCGTGGCGTCGTTTGCGCGGTAACAGAAAACTAACGGGAGTGTGATTATGAAGCAGACAACAAAACGCGTCCTGCAACTCAGTGCATGGGCATTAGCCTTTGGTGTGGTTAGTGTGCAAGCCGCCGACAGGATTGCCTTTATTCCAAAACTGGTTGGCGTGGGCTTCTTTACCAGCGGTGGCAATGGCGCGATGCAGGCGGGCAAAGATCTCGGTGTTCCGGTGACTTACGATGGGCCAACTGAACCAAGCGTCTCCGGCCAGGTGCAGCTTATCAACAACTTCGTCAATCAGGGTTATAACGCGATTATTGTCTCAGCGGTTTCGCCTGATGGGCTGTGCCCTGCGCTTAAACGCGCCATGCAGCGCGGGGTAAAAGTGCTGACCTGGGACTCTGATACTAAACCTGAATGCCGCAGTATTTACATCAACCAGGGAACGCCGCAACAGCTCGGCGGCATGCTGGTGGATATGGCGGCCAAACAAGTTACTAAACCTGCTGCCAAAGTTGCATTCTTCTACTCGAGCCCAACGGTGACGGATCAAAACCAATGGGTGAAAGAGGCAAAAGCGAAGATTGCGAAGGATCATCCAGAATGGGAAATCGTCACCACACAGTTTGGCTATAACGATGCCACCAAATCTCTGCAAACTGCAGAAGGGATCTTAAAAGCGTACCCGGATCTGGATGCGATCATTGCGCCCGATGCTAACGCATTACCTGCTGCCGCACAGGCTGCTGAAAACCTGAAACGCACCAATGTTGCGATTGTCGGTTTCAGCACGCCGAACGTCATGCGCCCGTATGTTGAACGCGGCACTGTTAAAGCCTTCGGTCTATGGGACGTGGTGCAACAGGGTGAAATTGCGGTGAACGTCGCAAATACCATGCTGAAAAAGGGCGATCTTAATGTTGGTGACACTGTTGATGTGGCGAAAATTGGCAGCCTGAAAGTCGAGCCGAATAGCGTACAGGGCTATCAGTATGAAGCGAAAGGCAACGGTATTGTGCTGCTGCCGGAGCGCGTAGTGTTCACCAAAGAGAACATCGGTAAATACGACTTCTGAGGAGGGAAAAATGGCAGATCTTGATGATATCCGTGAAGGCAAAGATTACGGCATTGGCCGTCCTCAGGAGAACCAAGCGTTTTACCTGAAGGGCAGCGGGGCGCTGGACTGGGGAATGCAGTCGCGCCTGGCGCGAATCTTTAACCCTGATTCCGGGCGCACCGTGATGCTGGCCTTCGACCACGGTTATTTCCAGGGGCCGACGACGGGCCTTGAGCGCATTGATTTGTCGATTGCGCCGCTATTCCCAGAAACGGACGTGCTGATGTGTACGCGCGGTATTTTACGCAGCGTGGTTCCGCCAGCTACCAACAAACCGGTGGTGTTGCGGGCCTCGGGCGGGAATTCAATTCTCAGCGAATTGTCGCGTGAAAGTGTGGCTGTGACGATGGAGGACGCGTTGCGCCTCAACGCCTGTGCGGTGGCGGCGCAGATTTATATCGGCAGTGAATACGAGCATCAGTCGATCAACAACATCATCAAGCTGGTGGACGAAGGCACACGCTATGGCATTCCAACTCTCGCTGTAACCGGTGTGGGTAAGGAGATGGCGCGTGATGCGCGTTATTTCTCGCTTGCCAGCCGAATCGCTGCAGAAATTGGGGCGCAGTTTGTGAAAACCTATTTTGTCGAAGAGGGTTTCGAGAAGGTTGCTGCCAGTTGCCCGGTGCCGATCGTTATCGCCGGAGGCAAGAAATTGCCGGAACAAGAGGCGCTGGATATGTGTTTCCGGGCCATCGACCAGGGCGCATCCGGCGTGGATATGGGGCGTAATATCTTCCAGTCAGACGCGCCGCTCGCCATGCTAAAAGCGGTGAAAAAGGTGGTGCATGAAAATGTTCCCGCCCGCGAAGCGTATCAATTCTGGCTGGATGAAAAACACCATGGAGGCAAGGCATGAACGTGACGCTGGTGGAAATTAATATTAAACCGGAGCGTGTGGACGAGTTTATGGACGTGTTCCGCGCCAATCATGAAGGCTCAATCAAAGAGCCGGGGAATCTGCGTTTTGATGTGTTGCAGGACCCGGATATTGCTACGCGGTTCTTTATTTATGAGGCCTACCAGGACGATGAAGCCGTGCTGGCGCATAAGCAAACGCCGCATTACTTAGCGTGTGTTGATAAGCTTGAAGAGATGATGTCAGAACCGCGTAAGAAGCGGAGTTTTGTGGGGTTGTTGCCTTAGGGTTTGATACAACTGAGGTAAGTTTAGAGAGATTTTTGTCGATACGTCTTTATAATGATGCGCATACTTTGATGGCACCTTTTGCCGGGTGCAATTTTATATTTATCAGGGATGATTACCGTGATGAAGATTTTTATCGTAAACCTTGAAGGCTCTGTTGAAAGAAGACAATCCATCTCTTTACAGTGCGAGAAATTAGGCCTTCCTTTTGAAATATTTAATGCTGTAGACGGCAGGAAATTTTCTCAAGAAGAACTCGCAGCCGTGACTCAAAAGGACTGCTATGCAGTTAAGCCAGGTGAGGTAGGTTGCGCTCTCAGTCATATTTATATTTATCGTAAAATGATTGATGAAGGAATAAAAACAGCGCTGATTTTAGAAGATGATGCATTGCTATCAGACATAGTTAAAACGTTAGTAGAGGTTGACCCATTAGCTAACTATAACGATGAACCGAAAGTATTGTTATTGAGTAAAACAAATAGAATTATAGATAAAAAAATTCTGGATATTAATCATCAATATGCAATTTATCCTGTTTACCATGCAACCACCACTCATGCTTATATGATTAATCTTGAGGCCGCTCGTAACCTGGAAAAATTACTTTTCCCTGTATGGATGGTTGCAGATAAGTGGCAGCTTTTCGAAGACTATTCAGCGATTAAGACGTTAGCAGTTTATCCTGAGCCAGTAACTTTAGCTGAACATGCGCAACAATCTGTTATTCTTGAAGATGGTATTGATGAGAACCATATAAAGAAAAAGAAAGAAATATGGTTAAAGATTATGGCCAACAGACCATTCAAAGTAAAAGTTAGAAATCGTCTGCGTCGTATGTTCACACCCTTATTTTACAAAATAATTAACGTGAAAAAATTGAGAGCGCAAGAGCAATAGTTCCATAGGAACTATTGCTCTAGTTGCTAATCAGCTATTCCTGCCATTTCACGCTTTGTTACACGTAATCCCTGCAAAGCCTTCCTCGCACAGCCCAACACATGTTCACACTGCTCAATCGTGATAGTCAGTGGAGGCTCAACACGAATGGTTTTCGAATTGTTGAGCGTTCCGGCGACCAGCACCTGCTGGCGGAACATTTCGCTGGCAAAGTTATAGCCAATTTCGTTGTCGCTAAACTCGATGGCAATCAACAAACCTTGCCCGCGGGCATCAACCACCAGTTCCGGAAACTCGCGTTTCAGAGCCTGGAAGCCATCCACCAACAGTTGTCCTTTCTGTTGCGCTTGTGCCGGTAGATTCTGCTCAAGCAGCACATGAATGGTTGCAAGTGCAGCCGCGCAGGCCAGCGGGTTGCCGCCAAATGTTGTGGTGTGCAGGAAAGGATTATCAAACAGCACAGAAAATACTTCTTCTGTCGCAACGGTGGCACCAATCGGCATTACGCCACCGCCGAGTGCTTTGGCGAGGCATAAAATATCAGGCTGCACGTTCTCATGTTCACAGGCGAACATTTTGCCCGTACGTCCCATACCGGTTTGCACTTCATCAAAAATCAGTAGTGCGCCAAATTCGTCACATAATTTACGAACCGCCGGTAAATAACCTGCTGGTGGGATAATCACGCCGCCTTCACCTTGAATAGGTTCAAGGATTACGGCCGCGACATCATCGCCGGTTTTACGGCATTCGCTTAACATAGTACGCATCGCGTCTATAGTGCCGAACGGAACATGCCTGAAACCCGGAAGTAACGGCATAAACGGTTTACGGAAAGCCGATTTTGCTGTTGCTGACAACGCCCCGAGAGATTTGCCATGAAACGCGCCACTGGCTGCGATAAAGGTAAATTTCCCGCGTGGAGATTGATAGGCCTTGGCGAGTTTAATCGCGGCTTCAACCGATTCTGTACCGCTGTTGCTAAAGAAGCTGTATTTGAGTTTACCCGGAGTGAGGGTCGCAAGCGTTTTGGCGAGCATCGCCCGTAAGGGGTCGAGCAGCTCCTGACTGTGCAGGGGTTGTTTTTCTAGCTGATGCTGTACGGCGGATACCACTGTTGGATTACGGTGCCCCACGTTAAAAATGCCGAACCCACCCAGACAATCTAAATATTCCTTACCCTGGGTGTCGACAAGCGTATTTAAACTACTCGCTTGCCACTCTACGGCTCCGTAATCCCCGCCGGCGGTCACTGATTTGCGATACTCAAGAAAACCCGGATTCACATGCTGTTGGAAGTTTTCGATAACCTCTCGGTTTAGCGCTTTCATCTCCTCATGGGTGAGTGTCTTCTTTTCGATGATGTTCAAAGCGTGCGCTGTGCAGGCAAGAGCCGAAGCGCTAGTCGGTAACCTGTTCAAAATGTGCTCCTGGGAATGGCGTATCACGCGATACACATAACAAGTATTGCAGGGAATACGCCACTTCGCTTCCCCTAACAAAAATCAGGATAAACGATCTGGGGGATTTGGGATTGCGTAATAATTAATCACAAAGAGTCACGTTTTGCGGCTAAATATGCTGGTCAGAGGCGAGTTTGCTATGTGATATCTGGTTTTATTGCACCATAACCATGCGTCATGCTGCTTATTGGTGCGTTTACAGATTGCCGCTTACGCGGCATCCATGCGGTGCTCGCCTCGCACCAGAGCGGCGCGGTCAAACTCATGTTTAATGATGCCGCCTGCCATATATGCTGCGCGGTCCGACATATGCGCAATCACATCGGCATCATGGCTAACGAGCAGATAGGTCATGCCGAACTGTTGTTTGAGGCGATTTAACAGATTGAGAATTTCGGCCTGCACGGACATATCGAGTGCCGAAGTGGGTTCATCAAGCAGCAGAATTTTAGGCCGCAACAGCAGCGCTCGCGCAATAGCGACACGTTGGCGCTGCCCGCCGGAAAGCTGGTGCGGATAGCGCTTCATTGCATCCGTTGGTAGCCCTACCTGAAGGAGCGCCTCTTCCACGCGATCAGCTATTTGCACTTCCCCATGAATCATTAGCGGCTCAGCAAGCGTGCGGTAAATGTTGTGATTAGGATGCAAAGAGGCATACGGGTCCTGAAACACCATTTGCACGTTGCGGCGCAAATCACCCTGAAAACGCACGCCGGGTTTAATTACCCCATCCAGCAGTTTTACGCCACCTTGCCACTCGCGTTGTAAACCCGCGAGGACGCGCAAAATAGTAGATTTCCCACACCCTGATGCGCCAATTAAACTGAATGTTTCCCCTGAATTAATAGCGAAACTGGCATCGCGAACGGCGGTTTTGGTCTGGCCTTTCGCGCTAAATTGCACGCATAGATTACTGACTTCAACGATCGCCATGATGTTCTCCCTGTAAATTCTGGCTGCGGTCTAAAGTCGGTAGCATCATGCCGTAAGTTGCAGCGTTAGGGCGGCATGTCCAGAGCGTACGGGTATAAGGATGTGTTGCTGTGGCAAGCTGACTGGCTGCCATCTCATCCACTTTTTGTCCCTGATACATCACCAGTACACGTTGGCAATGCTGTGCAACAAGCGGCAGATCGTGGCTTATCAGCAACATTGCCATCTGGCGCTGCTCGCACTGTTCAACCAGCAGTTCCAGAATCTGGTTGCGCAGGCGAGCATCCAGCGCAGAAGTCGGTTCGTCGGCGATCAACACTTTTGGATTGTTGACCAGAGCGATTGCGATCATCACGCGTTGCCCCATGCCGCCGGAGAGTTCTGCCGGGTAGCGTGACAGCACATTTTCCTGTAACCCAACAGCGCCGATCACTTCATGGATCCGCTCACGGCGCTGTGAACCAGATAGCTTTTGATGCAAGCGCAGTGCTTCATCAATTTGCTGTGCAACGCTTTTCACCGGGTTAAGTGCGTAGCGAGGGTCTTGTAAAACCATCGCGATATCATTACCACGCAGGCGTTGCCAGTCACGGTTACGCATACTGAGCAGATCGTTATCCAACACTTTTAGCTGAGTTGCGCTTACCTTGCCCGGTTTACGCACCAGACCCATTAACGCTCTGGCGGTCATCGATTTACCCGATCCCGATTCGCCTACCAATGCCAGTCGTTCGTTACCTAGCGTGAATGAGAGATTATTCACGACCCGAGCGCCCGGATAATCAATGTTTAATCCACTGACTTCAATACGATTCTCAGTCATTTCCAGGCTCCAGCACGTCGCGCAATCCATCACCCAGTAAGTTAAACGCCAGGCTGCTAATCAAAATGGCGGTACCTGGAATTGCGGCAATCCACCACTGATCGAAAATAACCTGCATACCGTCAGCGATCATCGAACCCCATTCTGCCATCGGCGGTCTGGCTCCCAGGCCTAAGAAACCCAACCCGGCTGCGGCTAGAATAATCCCGGCTAAGTCGAGCGCCAGGCGCACAATCGCCGAAGGTAAACACAGCGGCAGAATGTGACCTGCTAAAAGGCGCGCTCCACGAATTCCCATCATTTCTGCGGCGGCGAGATAGTCGCTATGGCGCAGACGCTGAATTTCGCTGCGCGCCTGACGTGCATAGGCAGGCCAGGTGGTGAGTGCCAGCGCCAGAGCGCCATTCACAAGGCCTGGGCCAAGCATTGCCACAAAAGCAAAGGCCAGAATCAGGCGTGGCATCGACATAACGACGTCGGTAAAACGCATTAACACCCGCTCCAGCCAACCGCCGTAATAGCCCGAAAGAATACCGATCAGCAGCCCAACGGGGAGCGTTATCACTGTGACCAGCAACACCAGGCCAAGAGCAGGGCGTGAGCCATAAATCAGACGTGAGAGCAGGTCGCGACCATAGCTATCGGTGCCCAACCAGTGCTGAGCATTGGGTGCCTGCAGACGTGCTGCGGCATCCTGCCAGTTCGGATCAAACGGTGCGAGTAGCGGAGCGAAGATGGCAATCAGCACTAGCAGGGTAATGATGATTAACCCGCACAGTGCCGCCGGTGAGCGCAATGTGCGGCGTAAAAAGAGATAAGACGGCATTAGCGCACCCTCGGATCGGTGACACGCACCAGCACGTCAGTCAGATTGTTGATAATGACAAACGACACGCCAATCAACAGTGTGCCGCCCATAATCGCTGTGGTGTCGCCCGCAAATAGAGCGGTGGTGAGATAGCGCCCAATACCCGGCCAGGAAAAGACCGTTTCAGTCAGTACCGCACCTTCAAGCATGCTGGTGTACGCCAGCGCAATAACCGTAAACAATGTGCCGCGAATATTGGGCAGCACATGGCGCACCAGAATCGCCATCTCCCCGGCGCCTTTGGCGCGTGCCAGCGTGATGTATTCTTTGTTCATTTCACTCAGACAAGCGGTACGTGTGAGGCGGGTAATACTGGCCAGCGAGTAATAGGCGAGTAGTAACACGGGTAACGTGAGGTGATTGATAGCATTCAGGAAGGCATCACGATCGCCAGATAGCCAGGTATCGACCAACACAAAGCCTGTTTTGGCCTCCACGCTGTACTGATAAATATCGTCCAGACGCCCCGGCCCGGCACTCCATTGAAGCCGTGCATAGAAAAACGCCAGCATCAGCAGCCCCAACCAGAAGATAGGGACTGAATTGCCAAGCAGTGTGAACGTGCGCACCGCTAAATCCCATGGTGAGCCGGCAAATCGAGCACAAAGTACACCAAAAATAACGCCCATAACGCTGCCAATAATCAGCGCGAGGGTCGCAAGTTCAAGTGTTGCCGGGAAGGCGGCGAGTAAATCGTGTAATACAGGCTGCCCAGTGGCGCTGGCGGTGCCTAAATCTCCATGAGCAAGACTGGTCAGGTAATGCCAGAACTGAACGGGAAGGGGCTGGTCCAGACCAAGCTGGTGGCGCACCTGATCGTAAGTGGCCTGGCTTGCATGATCGCCAACGATTTGCAGTACACGATCCACTGGAGAAAGTGCCGACAGGGCAAAAGTGATAAGCAGTAAACCGATAATCGTTAGCGCCAGGGTAAACAGCCCCTGGAGCAGCGTCAACAATGAGCGGTTTAAGCGACTCGAGGCTGAAAGGGTGGAGATGTCTGACATGCGGAACTCTTCTTAAACATATTTCGCGGATTGTCTCCTTTCCCCCAAGAGAAAGGAGACAAAGCAGTTATTTGCTCACTCGATCGTAATACACCATATCCGCATTCAAACCTTGCTGGTAGCCCTTCACATTCTCACGCACCACGATCTGGGTTTTACCCTGATCAACAAATACGTACGGCGAATTGTGCTGAACTTCTTCCTGTATTTTTTTATACAGATCCAGGCGTTTCGCCGGGTCAGCCTCCGCAACTGCGGCCAGAGTTTGCTTGCTCAACTCCGGGATTTGCCAGCCGTTTAAACCTGCAACGGTACTTGCTTTGCCATCGTTATAAGCAAAGGCACTGGCGTTGGAGTGGGCGTCAAAATAATCCGGGATCCACAGACGAATCGCCGCCTGATGCTGTTTAGCACGAACACGAGCGTACACCTGGCTGCCCGCGGCTGGCAGAAGATCAATCTTCACGCCGCCCTGAGCAAAGCTTGCCTGCATAGACTGCGCGATGGTGATAAACGGTGGCTTGTTTTCTACATCCAGCGTGAAGTGCGCGTCTTTGATACCTGCTTTGGCGAGGATCTCTTTCGCTTTTGCCGGGTCAAATTTGAATGGATTGTTGTCCAGAGCCCCGGCGAAACCAACCGGCAGGAAACTTTGGTGGATAAAGTACTGGCCTTTCAACAGATCTTTGGTGATGCCCTGGTAATCCACCAGATAACGAGAGGCTTCCCAGAGGGCAGGGTTTTTCAGCAACGGATTTGCATCGTTACCCGCATTGAACACCATATAGTTCTGCTCGGCAGAAGGGATGCTCAGCACTTTCACTCCCGGTTTTCCTTCCAGTGCGCTGGTCTGATCCGCACCCAGGTCGCGGGCAATATCGGCGTCACCTTGCTGAATCAGCAAGCGGCGAGCGGCAGGGTCTGGCACGTTTTTAATAATGATATTTTTAACTTTAGGCGCGTCACCCGGTGAGGTTGGGTTCGCGTCTAACACAATGGCCTGATGCGGCTGGTAAACACGCATCTTGAATGGGCCACTGCCCGCAGAGTGCATTTTCAGCCATTCGTTACCGAAATCACCGGCTTTCGCATTGGGGGAAACGGCTTTTTCATCGACGATAGAGGCAATCGGTGTGGAGAGAATATTCAGTGCTACCGCCGGGCTAACATCAGCCGTCCAGTGCAATTCCAGCGTGTGGTCATCGACCTTTTTCAACTGGCTGGCGATGTTGTCTGGCTGCCAGCCCAGGACGTTAAGGATAAACGCCGGGGACTTATTGAGCGTAACTGCACGGGTATAAGAGAAGATCACGTCTTCAGGGCGCAGCGGATTGCCCGATGAGAATTTGGCATCCGGGCGCAGCTTAATGGTCAGTTTTTTGTTAGCCGCATCGCCCTGCCAGCTTTCTGCCAGCACCGCGACCACTTTCGCCGGGTCTTCACGGTCGGCCTGCACCAGGCGCTGGTAAAGGCTTGGCACCGTTTGAATGCTCGACAGTTCATTAGCTTCCGCAGGATCAAGGCTGACGATATCGTCCAGTCCCTGGGCAACAATTAAAGTATTTGGCGGTGTGGCGGCAAAGCTGCTTGCGGAGATTGCAGCTAAGAGCATTAACGGCAGTATTTTTCTTTGCATATTGCACCCTGCGTAAAAGAGAGGAATTCTTTATGAGTTGTTATTCGCGGACTGGGTTACGTTAGGTGAGTAATGGATATTCACAAAGTCCAAATAATACTTTGCTTATAAACATAAGGTATAACCCATTCCCACCAGGAATGAGCTGTCTCTTATACGCAACTTACTCGAGCAATTTTGTCAGAGTGAGATCTGTAAGCCTCGTTGATTTTCCGTTCACCCGTGCGTTCAGTTATCTCTTTAATTCCTGCACACGGTGAACGTATCAAGGGATTAACGCCAATCCCTTGATAATCCAGGCGCCCGGTCATTAAATTGCCGCTGCGCGGTAAACCCCAGCTTATCCCCAACATCACGGTCGTTCGCGACTCGTTCCCGACGATCGCTCTCTTTCGCTGCTCCCGGCAGCTCAACCCTGACTTATGGGGAACACTGGGGCAATTTATACCGGGAACAAGGTCAAAACCGGCTCGGTGCTGTCTTTGGGTTTTGACGTTGACCTTAGGTTCCGGCTTCAATCGCGCCGTTTTTCACCCTTCAGTCGGGGTCACGTGGCCGGGAGCCACGTGAGTGAGCGATCGTCGGACAAAAATGTCAGGAACATTTTTGAACAACGCTTGCGTTGGCCACGAAGTGGTTCGGCACAGGGATGTGCCGAATAAACGAGTCGCGAACGACCGCGAATGTTGGGTGAAAAACGGTGTTTACCGCTTGCGGTGATTGATTTGCCGGGAGTCCGGGTTCTTAGGGTGGCGACGGTGGCCACCCTAAGACGTTCACCGGTACAGTGGCCACATGAAACACTGAACACCGGGTGAACGGAACTGTCTCACGACTCACGGAGATGTGACTAAGAGACAGAGGTGTAAGCGGTAATGCAGAAATGAAAACGCCGGGCATATACCCGGCGTCCTTATAGCAGTCAAAATTGTATCAGTCAGAAATTACTCGTTGATGCGCGGGTGCTGATCCACCAGATTGGTACGCTTCGCCTGTAATTCTTCAATCTCACGGTCGATATCTTCGATTTTTTGCTCGATGTTATCGTGATGTTCCTGAACAATTTCACGCGCTTCGGCGATATCAGAGGCCGCAGGTGTTGCGCCTTTTAACGGTTTATTCGCCGTCTCTTTCATCGTCAATCCAGTAATCAAACCGACAACCGCCACCACCATCAGATAATACGCTGGCATCATCAGGTTTTCGGTCGATTCCACTAACCACGCCGCAACCGTTGGGGTCACACCCGCAACCAGCACCGAAATATTAAAGGCACTGGCTAAGGCACTGTAACGAATATGCGTCGGGAACATGGCGGGCAGAGTCGAAGCCATCACCCCGGTGAAGCAGTTCAGCACGACTGCCAGAATCAGCAGCCCGGCGAATATCAGCCCCAGCACATTACTGTTAATCAGAATAAAGGCCGGGATCGCCAGAACAAGCAATGCCAAGCTACCGACGACGATAAATGGACGGCGGCCAAAACGGTCACTCAGTAGGCCAATCATCGGCTGCACAAACAGCATCCCAATCATAATGGCGATAATAATCAGCACGCCATGTTCTTCGGAATAATGCAGATTGTGCGACAGGTAACTTGGCATATACGTCAGCAACATATAGTAGGTGACGTTGGTGGAAATAACGATACCGACACAGGTCAGCAGGCTGCGCCAGTGTTTGGTCGCAATCTCCTTGAACGAGACTTTTGGGCCATCAGTCAGACCTTCTTTATCGCCTTGTTCAAGCTTTTCGATGTGCTGCTGGAACGCTGGAGTTTCTTCCAGTGCATGGCGCAGATACAGGCCGATAATCCCTAATGGTAACGCCAGGAAGAACGGCAGACGCCAGCCCCATTCAAGGAAGTTAGCTTCACCGACGATAGCGGTAATCAACACCACGACACCCGCACCACAGACAAAACCGGCGATGGAACCGAAGTCCAACCAACTGCCCATAAAGCCGCGTTTACGGTCTGGTGAGTATTCGGCGACAAATATCGAAGCACCAGTGTATTCACCACCCACTGAGAACCCTTGCGCCATTTTCGCAAGTAACAACAGGATTGGCGCCCAGATACCAATAGTCGCGTACGACGGAATCAGGCCAATACAGAAGGTACTCAAGGACATAATGATAATGGTAATGGACAGGATCTTCTGGCGCCCATATTTGTCACCGAGCATGCCGAAGAACAGGCCACCCAACGGGCGAATCAGGAAGGGGACAGAGAAGGTACCCAGTGCGGCAATCATCTGCACACTAGGGCTGGCATCCGGGAAGAAAACCTTACCGAGGGCGTAAGCAACAAAGCCGTATACGCCGAAATCAAACCATTCCATCGCATTGCCAAGCGAGGCGGCGGTAATTGCCTTTTTAAGGCGACTATCGTCGATGATGGTGACGTCACTGACCTTAATAGGTCTGACTTTCTTTTTCCTTTTTAACATTATTATCCTCTTTTTCCTTGCGGGGGCGAAACGGCCCCGTACTAAGTGTAGTGTGCCGATTGCAAATTGAAGGTCAAAACTCCAGCACTTAGCGTCACTATGACATTTTCATTAATAACTTCATGAAATTAATGGGAAATGTGCTCCCCATCCAAAATCATTATAAAAAATATGGCTTAGTTAAAAAAGTGTGATCGCCGTCAAGTTTAACCGCTAAAGTAAAATTTTGCAGCGCCGAAATAACAATACAACTAAAAATATTAACAATTGGATAACCTGCCAAGGGAGTTGCTATGACTGCGCGCGCGGCTGCTACACAGCATGAATACCTGCTTGATGACGACACGACATTGATGTCGACAACCGATTTAAAAAGCACAATCACCCATGCGAACGACGCATTTGTGCAGGTGAGTGGTTACCAGCTTCATGAACTCACCGGGCAGCCCCACAACCTCGTGCGGCATCCCGATATGCCCAAAGCCGCCTTTGCCGATATGTGGTTCACCCTGCAAAAAGGAGAACCCTGGACCGGTATCGTTAAAAATCAGCGCAAAAACGGCGACTATTACTGGGTAAGGGCGAATGTTGTGCCGGTGGTTCGCAATGGCAAGACGACGGGCTATATGTCAATTCGCACTAAAGCGAAGCCTGAAGAGATCGCCGCGGTCGAGCCGCTCTATAAAGCGCTCAAAGAAGGGCGCTGCAAACGTAGCCTGTTTAAAGGCCTGGTTTTGCGTAAAGGCTGGCTGGGGAAATTACCCGCGTTACGGCTGCGGGGCCGTATTCGTATGATCATGAGTTGCGTGTTTGTGCTGATGATGGCCGCTTCTTTATCGTTAGGTCTGGGTTCGCTTCCGGTGTTGATTAGCGCGCTGGCGAGTGTGGTGGCTTGCTTGCTGCTCGAATGGCAAATTGCCCGCCCGTTGGAAAATGTCGCCCGCCAGGCGCTGGAAGTCGCCACCGGAAATCAACAGCGTGTGCAGCATCTTGCGCGAACGGATGAAATTGGTATGACGCTGCGTGCCATTGGCCAGCTAGGTTTGATGTGCCGCTGGCTAATTCATGATGTCAGCCATCAGGTTGAGAACGTGCGCAGCGGCAGCGAAATGCTGGCCCAGGGCAATGTGGAGCTCAATGAGCGCACGCGCCAGTCGGTTGTCAACGTGCAGCAAACCGTCACCACCATGGGCCAGATGGCGGTGTCGGTGCAGAACAATTCAGAAACTGCCGCAGCCGCTGATAAGCTTTCAAGTTCCGCGAGCGAGGCCGCAGCCCACGGTGGCAAGGCGATGGAAACTGTTGTGACTACCATGGATGACATCGCCGACAGTACGCAACGTATCGGCTCCATTACCAGCCTTATCAATGACATTGCCTTCCAGACCAATATCCTGGCGCTTAACGCGGCGGTAGAAGCAGCACGAGCCGGAGAGCAGGGCAAAGGCTTTGCTGTAGTTGCCGGAGAAGTGAGAAATCTGGCACAACGTAGTGCAACGGCGGCGAACGATATCCGCAAGCTGATTGATGCCAGCGCCAGTAAAGTGCAGTCCGGCACCATTCAGGTTCACGAAGCGGGGCGCACCATGAATGATATTGTTTCCCAGGTACGAAATGTCACGCAGTTGCTTGGGCAAATCAGCCTTGCCACTTCCGAACAGGCGGAAGGGTTGTCCGATTTAACCCGTGCGGTCGCAGAACTGGACGCCATCACGCAGAAAAATGCGGCGCTGGTCGAAGAAAGCGCAGAAGTGTCGGCGATGGTGAAACATCGGGCAACGCGTCTGGAAGATGCCGTGACGGTTTTGCATTGATGTTAAATGGCACATTTTTCACCCCATGTCGGTGGATTATTAGCTAGTCTGGGACTAATTGAATTTTTACTCACGACCCTATCAATGGAGAGCGTTATGACTCAGTCGTCCCAGATTAACCGCCGCTTTGTGCTGGCGAAACGCCCGCAAGGCATGCCGACCAGTCAAGATATCAAGCTGGAAGAAGCGCCTGTCCCGCAACCCGCTGCAGGACAATTACTGCTGCGCACGCTCTATTTATCTCTCGATCCGTATATGCGCGGGCGCATGGATGATGCCGAATCTTATACGCCACCACTTGCCATTGGCGATGTGATTGGCGCGGGCACCGTGTGCCGTGTCGAAAAATCCGAACATGCGGACTATAAAGCGGGTGATCTGGTCCTGGCCTATACCGGCTGGCAGGATTACGCATTGTCTGATGGCAGTGATGTGCAAAAACTCGACCCGAATATGCAGCACCCTTCATATGCGCTTGGTTTGCTCGGCATGCCTGGTTTTACCGGGTATATGGGCCTGACCGATATCGGCAATCCACAAGCGGGTGAAACCGTGGTCGTGGCGGCAGCCAGCGGCGCGGTTGGTTCGGTTGTCGGGCAAGTGGCGAAACTGCGCGGAGCCAAAGTGGTGGGGATCGCAGGTGGTGCGGATAAATGCCGTTACGTCACTGAAACGCTGAAATTTGACGCCTGTATTGATCACAAAGCCCCGGATTTTGCCGAACAGCTGAAAAAAGCCTGTGACAAAGGCATTGATGTCTATTTTGAAAATGTCGGCGGCGCCGTGTTTGATGCGGTTCTGCCACTGCTGAACACCAAAGCACGTGTACCGGTATGTGGTGTTATCAGCCAGTACAACGGGGCTAATAGTGCGTTTGAACAGGACAGATTACCGCTGCTGATGGGCACGATCCTGAAAAAACGCCTGCGCGTGCAAGGCTTTATTATTTCTCAGGATTACAGCGACAGTTACCCGCAATTCTTTAAGCAGATGAGCCAGTGGCTGGCGGAAGGAAAAATCCAGTTCCGCGAAGATATTGTTGATGGCCTGGAACACAGCGTGGAAGCATTCCGCGGTCTGTTGAGCGGCAAGAACTTTGGCAAGGTGATTGTTAAAGTCGCAGAGTGATGTATAAAGCGGCGCAGTTCGCGCCGCTTTTATTTATCTTTAAATGGCCCGTCAATCACTGAATTTCTCGCTAACAAATCCGATGTGAACACATTCTCTTTCGACAAATATCCACCATCTAGCATCGATATTAAGCGGTTGATCACCTCGCTTATCATATCGCTCACCGGATCTTTGATACTGGTTAAAGCAGGTGAGAGATAAGGTGCGGTAGGTATATTATCGAAACCGATAATTGATATTTCATGAGGAACAGAAATACCCATATCGTTTAATTGTTTCATTGCACCAACCGCCATTTCATCGTTACTGGCGAGGATTGCGCTGATCTTGTTCTTGCGCGCAAGCAACGTTTCAACTGCCGCAACTCCGCTGGCTGGCGTCCATTTTCCTTGTGCAATCAGATCTTCATTTACACCAATATCATATTGATTTAATGCTTCTTTATAGCCTGATAAACGCTCAATAGCGGTAGGGGAGTCCATTGAGCCGGTAATAAAGGCAATATCGCGATGCCCGCGTTCAATAAGATATTTTGTTGCCTGGAAACTGGAGCCTTTATGATCACAAAAAACGCAGTGGCTTTGATTTTTTCTTAATTTTCGGTTAACCACCATAATGGGTTTTTTATGCTGCTCAATAATCAAATCCATTTCATCAATGGTTAAAAAACGCGGGTAAATAATGACCGCATCGCAGCGTAAATCGAGCAGAAACTGAATAGCTTCCCTTTCTTCCTGCGCACTGTGTTTACCATCGACCAGAATAAGCTGGCGACCATTGTCTTCTAATTTCTTCGCCGCCTGAGAAAGTATTTCGCTGAAATAACTGCCGTGATAAAGCGTGTTGGTGACCACTAAACCAATGCATTCCGATTTATTGGTCGCCAGATTACGCGCCAGTAAATTGGGCCGATACCCTGCCTCCTCAATGGCTTTATAGACCTGCTCTTTCGTGGCTTCGCTGACGTATCCCTTCCCGGACAGAACACGTGAAACGGTGGCTTTTGATACACCGGCTTTTTTTGCCACTTCTAGCATTGTCGACATTGGAGCTTCCTGGCTTTTATGAATGCGGCCATTTTACACATTCCGCGGCGACAAAATACTGCCCCATACCCGTCATACTTCAAGCTGCTTCTTTGTTGGCTGCGTGATCTCGCCCGGGTCACTTACTTAAGTAAGCTCCCTGGGACTCATTCCCTTGCCGCCTCGAAGCAACTCGAATTAATTAGGGTATGAAAGCGGTGTTAGTGGCCTTAAAAGGCTGATTATGGCGATCGTAATCACAAAATTAACAATATGTAAAATTAGTGTTTGATCTGTTTGTTTTGCTTGGTCAATCTAATGTGGAACCGGTTACCTATTTCTCGGACTCCCTACAAGTCGATGCGGTGTCACCGGAAAATATATTCATAACATCATGAATTTAAATAAAAAGAGTGATAACTCATGGCTAAGAATTATGCGGCAGTATCTCAGTCGATAGTCGACGCAATTGGTGGCGCAGGTAACGTTGGCGCGGTGACTCATTGCATGACGCGTTTGCGGTTCGTACTCAATGACGACAGCATCGTAGATACTGCAAAACTGAAAGCTATCAATGGCGTGATGGGTGTTGTTCGTAGTGAAAATCAGTGCCAGGTGATTATCGGTAACACGGTTTCTCAGGCCTACGCTGAAGTGCTAAAACTCCTGCCAGAAGGTATGCAGCCAGCCGAGCCTGCACAAGGGAAAGGCAAAATCACCCTGAAACGCATTGGTGCCGGGATTTTGGATGCGTTGATTGGCACCATGTCACCGCTGATTCCAGCCATTATTGGTGGCTCGATGGTGAAACTACTCGCCATGATTCTGGACATGACGGGCGTCTTTGAAAAAGGCTCCTCAACACTCGTCATTCTGAATGTGATTGGTGATGGCGCGTTCTTCTTCCTGCCAGTCATGGTCGCGGCTTCTGCGGCGGTTAAATTCAAAACCAATATGTCGCTGGCCATCGCCATTGCTGGCGTGCTGGTTCACCCAAACTTTGTTGATTTGATGGCGAAGGCAGCACAAGGCCAACACGTTGAATTTATGGGGATGTCGGTCACTGCGGTGAAATACACTTATACCGTTATCCCAGCGCTGTGCATGACATGGATTCTCTCTTATATCGAAAGATGGGTTGATCGCATTACACCTGCAGTAACGAAAAACTTCCTCAAACCGATGCTGATTGTGCTTATCTCCGCACCGATTGCCATCATGCTAATTGGTCCGTTGGGTATCTGGATTGGTACCGGTATTTCATCACTGGTTTACACCATTCATAGCTATTTGGGCTGGCTGTCGGTTGCGATTATGGGCGCGCTGTGGCCGCTGCTGGTGATGACCGGTATGCACCGTGTATTTACACCATCTATTATTCAAACCATCGCAGAGACAGGCAAAGAAGGGATGGTTATGCCATCTGAAATCGGTGCCAACTTGTCACTCGGCGGTTCATCTTTGGCTGTGGCATGGAAAACGAAAAACCCGGAATTGCGCCAGACGGCGCTGGCTGCAGCAGCATCGGCGATTGTGGCGGGGATTTCTGAACCTGCACTTTACGGTGTGGCGGTGCGTCTGAAACGTCCACTGATTGCGGCACTTATCAGTGGTTTTGTATGCGGTGCGGTCGCCGGAATTGGCGGGCTTGCGAGCCATTCAATGGCCTCACCAGGCTTATTTACCAGCGTGCAGTTCTTTGACCCGGCGAATCCAATGAGCATCGTATGGGTGTTTGGCGTGATGATCCTGGCGGTTGTGCTCTCTTTCTTCCTGACACTGTTACTGGGCTTCGAAGATATCCCGGTTGAACAAGAGCAAAGTAAAGAGAAAGAACAAGTACAGCCAAACGCTGTTGTTGCATCCGTAAGCGCTAATTAATTTAGAAGAGGAATCTCATGAGCGAATCTATATTTCCGAAGGATTTTTTATGGGGCGGTGCGATTGCGGCGAACCAGGCTGAAGGCGCATATCTTGAAGGCGGTAAAGGGCTAACCACGGTTGATACCATCCCGCATGGTAAAGACCGTATGTCGGTAAAACTGGGTATCGAAAAGCGTTTTAGTTTGCGTGATGACGAATACTACCCGAGCCATGTCGGTATCGATTTCTATCATCGTTACAAAGAAGACATCGCGCTGATGGCCGAAATGGGTTTCACCGTATTTCGTACTTCCATTGCCTGGAGCCGTATTTATCCGAATGGCGACGAGTTAACACCTAATGCGGAAGGCATCGCTTTTTACCGTGACATGTTTGCCGAGTGCAAAAAACAGGGCATCGAACCGCTGGTCACGCTGTGCCATTTCGATGTGCCAATGCATCTGGTGAAAGAGTATGGTTCCTGGCGTAACCGCAAAATGGTGGAGTTTTTCACCCGCTATGCGCGCACCTGTTTTGAAGCGTTCGATGGACTGGTGAAGTACTGGCTCACTTTCAACGAAATCAATATCTTGCTGCACAGCCCATACTCTGGCGCAGGTCTGGTATTCGAAGAAGGCGATAATAAAGAACAAGTGAAGTACCAGGCGACGCACCACGAACTGCTGGCAAGCGCCCTGGCGACCAAAATTGCCCACGAAGTGAATCCGAACAATCAGGTTGGCTGTATGTTAGCGGGTGGGAATTTCTACCCGTACTCCTGCAAGCCTGAAGATGTCTGGGCGGCGCTGGAAAAAGACCGTGAGAACTTGTTCTTTATTGATGTACAGGCGCGTGGTGCTTATCCGGCTTATACCAAACGCTTGTTCCGCGAGAAAGGTTTTGAACTTGAAGTGCAGCCTGGTGATGACGAAATCCTTAAAAATACCGTCGATTTTGTCTCATTCAGTTACTACGCTTCGCGTTGCGCTTCGGCCGATATGAACGATCAAAACAGCAATGCGGCAAACATCGTGAAATCCCTGAAAAACCCGCATATTCAAGCGAGTGAATGGGGGTGGGGTATTGATCCGCTGGGTCTGCGCATCACCATGAACATGATGTACGACCGTTACCAGAAACCGTTATTCTTGGTGGAAAACGGACTCGGTGCAAAAGACGAAATTAACGAGCAGGGTCAAATCAACGACGACTATCGCATCAGCTATTTGCGTGAGCACATCAAAGCGATGGCAGATGCTATCGACGACGGTATCCCGGTTATGGGTTACACATCGTGGGGCTGCATTGATTTGGTATCGGCTTCGACCGGGGAAATGAGCAAGCGTTACGGCTTTATCTACGTTGACCGCGACGACCAGGGTAACGGCACGCTCGCCCGCACGCGCAAAAAATCGTTTTACTGGTACAAGAAAGTGATTGCCAGTAACGGTTCTGATTTGAGCTAACTTGTGCGTCATGCGGGCAGGCTTTGTAGCCTGCCCGCAGTAAAACATTTAAACCCGCACCACCATCTCCAGAGCATCGCTATCCTGCAACCAGTCGCGTGTATTAATCCTCAGCATTTCCATAAACGTATTTCCAGCCGTTGAGAGACGAGCGATATTGGGGCACAAAATACAGATGCTGCTGGCGGGAAGCACTTCGCGTAACACCAGCGGACGCAGGTTCGGGCTGTAGCCGGGAAAGCGCAGACGCACTGACGTCCACATACTTACCGCATCCGTCTGTTCCATCATACGGGCCATAATCCACGGCGATGAGCAGTGAATAATGTTTTGCGGTAGCGGTAGGTTATAACGACGAAAAACTTGCCCAAGAATCGAATGCTCACCGGGTTCGTCCCAGTCCAGCCACGGGTAATCCATCAATTTCTTCAAAGAGGTGGTGTGCGTTACGGGGTGCTTAATTCCGGCAATCACTGTGTTGCTCAAAGCGTATAGCGTTTCGTAATACATACCGTTTTGCACCGCATTGCTGGCGGTGGTAATCACGGCAATATCCAGCCGCTGGTTCTCAAGCGCGTCGTGTATTTGCTGCGGGCGGCCTTCCATTACGATGAGTTTCACGCCGGGATAACGCGCCTGAAATTGAATCAGCGTGTTGGTAAATGGCCCGTAGGATGCGGCAGAAGTAAAACCTACCCGTAACTGGCGCATGGCTTTGCCAAGCAGATTGTCGATTTCATCCCGTGCCTGATGTAGCGAACGATCGATGTCCCGTGCATGGCGCAGCAAAACCTGCCCATACTCATTTAATGTTACGCCGCGTGATGAGCGTTGCAGAATCGGCATGCCGATTTCAGCTTCCATTTCCTGAATTGTTTTAGAAATGGCAGGTTGTGTGAGGTGTAACGCCTTTGCCGCTTTACCGATGCTGCCTTGCGCGGCAACTTCCAACAAAATATCTAACTGATTTAGTTTGATTTTCAATTTTCCGTCCCGCCAGAATCATCACCGTGGTGCAAAATTTGCTCTCTTACAATACAAATAAGATAACCAAAGGCATAACTAATTTTTATGATTGTAATGTTCTTTTTTTATGCAGATAGTTAAAACAACCCCTCCCAGTTGTTTACATCTGAGTAACAAAGAAGGACGTGAGCATGAAACAGCGTGTCAGCTATGCCCAGGTGGATGCCGAGATGTCAGCCTCGCTTCCGTATGATGCGCCGTTGGTCCCGGAGCGCGCTAACGCTAAGTCGTTGGTGGCAGTTACTCTCGGCAATGGCCTCGAGATTTACGACTTTGCGGTTTACAGCTTTTTCTCGGTGATCATTGGTCATCTCTTTTTCCCAAGCTCCAATGACTACACCTCGTTACTGCTGGCGGTGGGGACCTTTGGGGTTGGATTTGTGATGCGCCCACTAGGTAGCATGGTGTTAGGGAGCTATGCCGACAAACATGGACGTAAATCGGCGATGACGCTGATCCTCGGGCTCATGTCCCTGGGGGTAATGATGGTGGCCTTTGCGCCGACCTATAACCAGGCGGGGATCTTAGCTCCTGTCGTATTGGTTGCCGGGCGCATGCTGCAGGGTTTCTCTGCAGGCGGGGAAGTAGGGGCGGCGACCTCATGGTTGATGGAAGCCGGGGACAAATCTCGTCGCGGCGCGCGTGTCAGCTGGCAGATGACAAGCCAGGGCGGTGCGGCACTTTTTGGTGCGGCGATGGGCGCGGGCTTAAGCCATGTCCTGAGCGAGCAGCAGCTTTACGACTGGGGCTGGCGCATCCCGTTTATTGTTGGCCTGGCGATTATGCCGATTGGCTTGTATATCCGCCGCCAGCTTGCTGAAACTCACACAGTGACGCCAACCGTTAGCGCAGAAAGCCCGACTCTCACATTATGGCGTGAACACCGCCGTGCTTTGTTACTGGGCATTTTGCTGGTGATGAAAGGCACCACTACGTTTTACATCATCATCTACTACATGCCCGCTTATATGGTTAACACGCTGCATATGCCTGCCAGCACGTCGTGGTGGGTGAGTTTGACGGCAGCGGCATTAACGCTGGTGGTGCCATTCTTCGGTGGCAAGTTGGCAGATAGATTACCTAAGCGCAAACCGATTTTGATCGCCTGCGCATTAGGATCATTTGCCCTGATCTGGCCGATCTTTGCCACCATTCTGCACGGTGCGCCGCTCGGTATTACCCTGGCGCTGATTGCCGTGGATCAGATCCTCGCCAATATCAGTTCCGCCGCCTTTTTCTTGTTGATCCTCGAAGCCTTCCCGAAAGCGGTTCGTGCTTCTGGTATGGCTATGGTTTATGCCATTGGTGTCACGCTGTTTGGGGGATTCGCGCAATTGATCGTGACCTGGCTGTTAAAAGTCACCGGGCAACCGATGGCTCCGGCCTGGTATTTGATGTTCTGCGCGGTAGTGACATTCGGTGCATTGATTGCCTGGCATGAACGCAAAACTTTCTGTGATGAATAAAAAGGAATAACCCTATGCTGATTAAAGAAATTCTCGACCACGAAGAAGAGATGATTGCTATCCGCCGTGATTTTCATCAACACCCGGAATTAGGTTTTGAGGAGTTCCGCACCAGCGATCGTATCGCCCAGTTGCTGACGGGATGGGGTTACGAGGTGCATCGCGGCCTGGGCGGAACAGGCGTGGTAGGGACGTTAAAAGTCGGGAATGGCGGTAAGCGTCTGGGGATCCGTGCCGATATGGATGCACTGCCGATGCAGGAGCAAACTGGGTTGCCGTGGGCGAGCGTGAACGAGGGGAAAATGCACGCTTGCGGGCATGATGGGCACTGCGCGATTTTGCTGTCGGCGGCACGGTATCTGGCAGAACACCGCCCGTTCAACGGCACGCTGCACCTGATTTTCCAACCGTCGGAAGAGTCCATCGGTGGGGCTAAGCGCATGATTGATGATGGTTTATTTAAGCTATTCCCTTGTGATGCGGTATTTGGTCTGCACAACTTCCCATTGCTGCCTGCGGGTGAGATCGCCACCAAACCCGGTGCCTTGATGGCCTCGTCAGACAGCATGACGATCACTCTTGAAGGCAAAGGCGGCCACGGATCGATGCCTGAACATTGTATTGATCCTACCGTTGCAGGTGCCTCGATCGTGATGGCGTTGCAAACCATTGTGTCGCGCAATGTGGATCCGCAGGATTCTGCTGTAGTGACGGTGGGGAGTCTGCAAAGCGGTACTACGCACAACATCATCCCTCACAGTGCGGTGCTAAAACTGAATATGCGTACTTTTAAAGCTGAAGTACGTGAGGCGGTAAAGCTGCGTATTGATAAGTTGGTGCACGCTCAGGCGGAAAGCTTCGGAGTGAAGGCGTCAATCGCGGTGGACTTCGGCTACCCGGTGACGGTGAATGATCCTCAACAGACTGAGTTTGCACTCCAGATAGCACGCGACGTTTTTGGATCCGATAAAGTTGCCGATCCTGCGCAGGTGAAAAGTGCGATGGGCAGTGAAGACTTTTCATTCATGCTTGAAGAAGTTCCGGGCTGCTATTTATGGCTTGGTACCGCAACCGGCAATAATGATTACTCGGTTCACCATCCTTTGTATCAGTTTAACGATGCCTGCATTTCGGGTGGCGCGACATATTGGGTCAAACTGACCGAGTCATTTTTACGTTAAATTCCCAGCCCTCATCCTGTGTAAAGCAGGGTGAGGGTGCCCGTAAATTACAACTTTCTGCTGACGGTGAATAACCCTGGGTTTTCTAGACTGAAAGAAAACGTGTGTTGAGGTTTAACATGTCCTGGCAGCCTTTTCTCTCAGTGATCCCGGGCTCTGTACCTGCGGATCTGGCCATTAAACATATCTCTTACAGTGATATAAGCGATAGCTGGCCGATGAAAGATCAGGTTTTAGAGCAGATTGATGATATCAACCAGCAGTTAGAAGGTGATCCGACACTCGAAGCCCCGGAAATTTTTCTGGATGGCCAGGGAATGCGACGGATACGCTACCGAAACAAGCTGTCAGAACAAGCCTTTATAAATCGCCCCGCACTCGAAGAGTGGCGTTGCCAGTTGGTTCCTACCGCTCTTTCACTATGGTCTGTGCAGCATCCGCTTGCCGAGCGCCTGATAAGCGGAAGGGAAATAGATAGCAACAGCCGGGCATGGTTTATACATGCCAATGATGCTCAAGGTGTTCGTTCACGAGCGAAAGTGATGTCGGCGATTGCTGATGTGTATATCAATAATCATGTTACCGGCAACTGGATAAGTCTTGCCTGTGGTGCAGCGGTACCCGTGCTCAGAGCATTGCGTGGTGCGAAATTACGCGCGCAGAAATTCACCATATTGCTGGTTGATCACGACAGGCAGTCGCTGAAATTTGCCCGTGGGCTTGCGACTCAATATGGCCTGGTGGAAGGGCATCATTTTCAGCTGTTAATGAGGAATTTATTCGACCGGATGATTTTCAGTGACAAGCTGGTTCAGGAACTGGGTGAACAATCAGCTGAGCTCGTTGATGGACTGGGGATTTTCGAATATTTTTCGACATCTGAAGCGGTGAGTTTTATTCGCCATGCGTTGCGCTTAGTTAAACCAGGCGGCGTGTTGATTATTTCCAATATGCTGACTACTAGCCCACAGCTTGCCTTTTTATTGCGCTGTATCGGCTGGCCCACACTCTATCCGCGCACATTGCCTGAGCTAAGAGATATTATTATTGCAGCGGGTGTCGATTTGAAAAATGTCACCGTTACGTTACCCAGTGATGGTGTCTATGCGGTGCTGGAAATTAATGTGAAATCCTGAATCTGCCCCCGGTATCAGGGGCAGGTAATCTGATTAAGACAGATAATTTACGCCTTGCTTCAGGACAAAATCACACGCCTGAGTTTTCACTTTTTCTGCCAGCGGTGAATTACCGATGGTTTTCAGATCCAATTGCTGGCCT
This sequence comes from Buttiauxella cochleicola, assembly GCF_021282405.1. NCBI lineage: Bacteria > Pseudomonadati > Pseudomonadota > Gammaproteobacteria > Enterobacterales > Enterobacteriaceae > Buttiauxella > Buttiauxella cochleicola. The sequence goes on along the minus strand of NZ_JAJSOU010000005.1, from coordinate 217,461 downwards.
TTGCCGGTGTTCAGCAAGCCCATCAAACCCTGAGTGTAATCTTCTGGTGGAGTTTGCTTTGTGCCGCTATCTAAACCTAATTTATCCATCAACTGATTTTTGATGTTTTCAGGGTTGGTTGCTGATACCAGTTTGTTCTTCATGCAGTACTGCAAAATACCTGCCGCATTCGTCATGCTGTCTGAACTCAGGGCTTTAGTGCCGCCGCCAAGCAGGCTGGTCAATGACGCCATAGAGTTGCCGGTTGTTCCGGTGCTACTGCTGGAGGTGGTGGTTTTGCTTAACTCTGTTGCCGCGCTGGAGAGTTGATCTTGCCAGCTTGATGCCATCGCCTGGCCGGTAAACACGGACGTTGCCAGCGCCAGAGCGCATATAACACGATTGCTTGCTTTCATCTTTTATACTCTTTTTCGATAACCTGCATTGCAGGAGAATTTCCGCCGAGTATACCGCTTTCTCTGGGCCTGTTGAGGTTCGGAGAGTTCTTAAAGCATCCAAAAATACGGTTATTTACGGCCCGATGTAGCGCAGTACCACTTTTACCGCCATTTCACGGTAATGGCTGGTGCTGTCAGTCGGTTCGGCTCCGTCTTCAAAGAAGTTGGAGAAGGTATAGCTGTTAGCAACATGGTAGAAACTAAAGCTACTGATCAGGCGGTGAACGTCTTTGGCGCAAACCTGCTTATTGAACAGCTGTTTTTCTTGCCCACGGGTTAACACATCTTCCAGTAATTCCAGTGCGCTGCGGTTAATTTCCCGCAGGTAAGCGGATTCTTTTACGAAACGCCCGCGCTGCATGTTTTCCATACAGATGATGCGAATAAAATCTGGATGCGTGGCATGGAAATCAAATGTCCATTCCACCAGTTCCACCATTGCTTCTACCGGCGGCTGGTCTGAGAGATTGAGCTTGCGCTCACAACTGCGAATTTGGGTATACACATACTCAAGCACCTGAACATAGAGCAGCTCTTTGCTTTTGAAGTGATAGACGACCATCCGCTTTGTGGTGTTGGCTTTCTCGGCAATCTGTTCCATGCGTGCGCCGTTAAGGCCAAATTCAGCGAACAAACTAATGGCGCTGAAGAAAATCTTTTCTTTCAGACTGGCGTCATCAAAACGCTCAGGAAGATAAATTTCGTGGGTTTCCACGCAAGGCTCCTTAATGTCATCAGACCGCGGGTAACAGACCTGGCCTGATGACATTAAAACAAGTTTGCGCGGGCAAAGCACTGATGAGTTAGCGAAGCCCTGAAATACATCACACTCGCGGGCGTTTACGGTAAAGCCACAGGCCAGGAATAGATAAGCCAATCGACAATGCGCCGAGGATAAACGAGGCCTTCAGGAAGTTGGTGAGCAGCTGAATCATGAGGTCTTCGGTGTAACCAAAGTGGCTGAGTTTCACCGCTGAAATCATCGCGGTATAGGCAGAAATTCCTGGGAACATGGGAATTACCGCAGCCACTGTGAACACTTTAGGATGCGCCAGGTACCAACGCGACCACTGTATTCCAATCGTGCCTATCAGAAGGGAGGCGATAAACGTACTCCATTCGATGTTCATACCCGCCGCCATCATTGCCATTCGGGAACCGTGGCCAATCGCGCCGAGCAGAGCGCAGTAAGGCAAAGCACGCTGCGGGACATTAAACACCAGCGCAAAGCCTAGTGCGGGAATCGCCGCAAGCACCATGTCTTGTAGCAACGCCAGTAAAAAATCGATTATTCCCATCCGCGCAGCCCCCATAGTGACATGGCCATCACGACACCAATACAGGTAGCAAGCGTTAGTAGGCTCGCCATTGCCCATCTTGCAAGCCCCGTGTTGACGTGACCTTTAAACATATCGGCCACGGCGTTAATCAGCGGAAAGCCCGGCACCAGCAGCAGCACGCTTGCCGCCATGGCAATATTGGATGTCGTGGCAAATGGGCCTTTGGCAATGAGTAACCCAGAAATTGTGGTGGCAACAAACGCCGTAATGCAGAAATTAATTTGCGGGTGTAGATGGCGTGCGGTAAACACCAGGCGAACATACATCGCTACAGAACTGGCAAGAAAGGCGACGAAGGCACCGTCCCAACCGCCTTTATTTAGCTTACAGAAGCAGCCACAAGATAGGCCAACCATCAGCACCACTAACCAACGTGGATAGCGCAGCGGTTTTATGTGCGTAAAACGTTTCAAAACATCTTTATGATCCAGAAGCTTATGCTCGGCCATAATCACAATGTGTTGCACTTCTGTCACCACATGCATGTTGATGCCGCGGTCAGTGTTTTTACGCGTGGTGGTAAGGCATTGATTATCTTTTATGGTGCTTAGCACAATAGCATTTGCTGAAATTGAGCTTTCAACGCTATCCATACCTAAGGCAATGCCCAGGCGACAGGAAAGTTCTTCTACCAGTGCGCTTTCGGCACCATGTTGCAGCAAAAAAAGCCCACACTGGATGCAAAGGCGAGTCACGTCCCGTTGCGTGTTTACATCTTCCGACATACCTGTCCTATGAAAGGTAGAAGCGACGATAGCCGCTCAAATTTTAACATCCTTTATTATTAGCATATGCCACTACCAGGACTCAGGCGCTCCAGATCAACATTTAACCAAATAACCTATTTCGCACACTTTTTCGGCGAACTATGAACTCGTCCACACTCTTTACATGACTTTCGAAAAGTGCACGTTTTAGACCGATATTGGCCTTCTTTTTCCCTCTGATGACGTTAAAAATGCATTAACGAGCAATTGTTAAACATAAAAATAACATTTTAATAACGCACATCAGAGAACGTATCCTATGAAAACTCAGGTAGTGATTATTGGTGCTGGTCCGTCGGGTTTGCTGTTGGGGCAATTACTACATAACGCAGGCATCAGCAATGTGGTGCTTGAACGACAATCACCCGAACATGTTTTAGGACGTATTCGTGCGGGCATCCTGGAGAACGGCACCGTAGATTTGTTGCGTGAGGCAGGGGTCAGTCAAAGAATGGATGTGGAAGGGTTAGTCCATGAGGGTGTTGAGTTTTTGGTTGATGGAAAGCGTATCCCTGTTCCGCTAAAAGAACTGACTGGCGGGAAGACGGTGATGGTGTATGGCCAGACGGAAGTGACTCATGATTTGATGGAAGCGCGCCGAGCAACTGATGCTATTTCCATATACGGCGTTAGCAACGTGCAATTATTTGATCTCAAAAGTGATTGTCCCTATGTCACTTTTGAGAAGCAGGGTGAAACCTGCCGTATCGATTGTGACTATATTGCGGGTTGCGATGGCTTTCACGGTGTTTCCCGTAAGGCTATTCCTGAAGAAGTCACTCGTGAGTACGAACGTGTTTATCCGTTCGGCTGGCTTGGGTTGTTATCGGATACGCCACCAGTTAACCATGAGCTTATTTATGCTCATCATGAGCGGGGATTCGTTTTGTGTAGTCAGCGCTCACTAACTCGAAGCCGCTACTATTTACAGGTCCCACTTAGTGACAATGTTGAATCCTGGTCAGATGAACGCTTCTGGGGCGAACTAAAGCTGCGGTTGCCTAAAGAGCTGGTTGAGAAGTTAGTGACTGGTCACTCACTTGAGAAAAGTATCGCCCCGTTACGTAGTTTTGTGGTGGAGCCGATGCAATATGGCAATCTTTTCCTGGTGGGTGATGCGGCTCATATTGTGCCGCCGACCGGAGCAAAAGGATTAAATCTTGCCGCATCTGATGTGAATTACCTGTATCGGATTTTGAGCAAGGTGTATCACGAAGGGCGAACTGATTTGCTGGAGACTTATTCACCAATGGCATTGCGTCGAGTATGGAAAGGGGAGCGTTTTAGCTGGTTTATGACTAATCTGCTTCATGATTTCGAAGGCATGGATGAGTTTGACCGTAAGATGCAGCAGGCCGATCGTGAATATTATTTGGCTTCGCGCGCAGGGTTGACAACGATTGCTGAAAACTATGTTGGATTGCCATTCGAACTTGTTGAATAAACTATACTTATTCAGCGTAGGATTAAAGAGGATGTCATGGCCCCGAACACCAGTATTCCGGTATTCAAACTTTATGGTGAAAGCCGGAACTGGCCTGCATCTGATTTGCTGCATTGCGAGTCCATCCACAGCCGCAGTAGCCTTTATGAATGGCATATTCGTACGCATCAACATGCGGATTTAGTTCAACTGCTTTATTTGCATAAAGGGCAGGTGGAGATAGACATTGAGGGCTGTACTCACCATGTGACGCATGCCTGCATTCAAGTTGTTCCGGCCTTGTGCGTGCACGGTTTTAAATTTTCACCCGGTGCACAAGGCTATTCACTGTCTTTTTCAGCGCCTTTAATAACGCAGTTTGAACAACAGTTTGGTCGCCCTTTGCAGGTGCTCTCACAAGCCACCTGCCTGCCGGTGAAAGGCTCTCGCAGGCAAATTAATACTCTGTTTAGCACTCTGCAAAGTGAGTATGAAGGCCAGGGTGAAGCGCGCGATATGATGTTGCATTCACTGATTAGCGCCTTGCTGGTTTGGCTTAATCGGCAATGTACTCCAGCCCCGAATGGCAGTTCGCGTGTTGAGCGAAAACGTTCAGTGATTCATCAGTTTAACCAACTCGTTGAACGACATTATCGTGAGCAACTTTCGGTAACGCATTATGCAAGTGCCGTAGGGCTATCCAGTGTGCATTTAAATAATCTGTGCCATGAGTTTTATGGCTACAGCGCACTAAACGTATTGCATCAAAGGCTGTTGCTTGAAGCCCGACGCAGTTTGCTCTACACCAGCATGACAGTCAGTCAAATCTCTGATTATCTTGGTTTTAGTGACTCAACCTACTTTTCACGTTTTTTCCGTCGCCATATGGCAACTACGCCAAAAGATTTTCGTAATCATCCAATTCGGGATCTTTAAGTCGGTTTTCTGTTTTACAGGAATTGTTTATATTAAATTATTGTTTTCTCTTTCAATACTCCATTGGATTTTTGCTAATAAATATAATGGGGTGAATGCTATTTAAATTGGCGTTGCATGTTGCTTTTCATGTATATCTATTATCCTTTGTTTTTATGTTTTTTGATATATTGATCAAGGGAATGATATGGAAAATAATATCACTATAAATAATGTATCGAGTCAAGTAATGGTTGTTATACCTTGTGTATTAATGGTGGAAGGGATAATTCATCAGCTAAATGCCAGACCAGAATTTAAAAATTCAATTAATATTATTAAAGATATTCATGGCGCTTATGATGAAGTGTTAAAAATCCCCCATCCCACTATCATCTTAAATATTAGTAAATCATCACAGCAATTGGCTGAGGAGATAAAGTTTATTAAATGGTATCGAAAGGCAAAACCAAATAAAAATATTGTTATTTACACTCATAATCATAAGGTCAGCATTCTGAAGTATATTTCATCTCTGGGTGTTCGAGTGATTATATCTCAGTATGAATCAGCCTCAATATTTATGGAGCTGTTAATAAAATCACTATCTAGTAATATAACCCTACACAGCCCAATGATTAAAACTGTTCTGCGGGAGCAGATACCTGGTGAATTGACGGAATGCGAGATGGAGGTAATCGAGCAACTATTTTTAGGACGTAACGTTACCCAAGTAGCAAAGCGTTTGGGGCGCGATATCAGAACAGTAAGCTCACATAAAAGACATGCAATGGAAAAGCTGGGATTTCACTGTGATAAAGACCTACATGTTTTTCGCTGTGAGCTAACAGGCAATTAATTGTTATTATAAGGATATTTTGATGACGGAAAACAAGGAAACGATCTTTTTGCATAATCCTTTTTGTCGTGCAGTAGTTATTAGTAAACGGCCATTGATGAGAGAAGGTGTGCAGATCGTTATGAAAGAAAAAGCGGCAGAATCTTCACAGATTTTGTTGGCAGATTATTTAGAGCTAAATTCAGAAATTCTCGATCAGGCGGATGTTGTCATGCTTGAGCTGGATAGTTCGCAACAGGAATTCATACAGCAATGTGACTTTCTGAGCCATCTGAAAAATGAATCTCAGCATGTAAGATGGATATTTATTATGCCTCAACATCTGCTCAATCTCGCTATTGAACGTTTGCTGACAACCAAAACTTCATTGCTTTCTTTACATGAACCAATGAACAGCATTATCGAGCATGTATTTAATAATGCTAGTGATGTTGAAAGAATCAGCAACTGTCTTTTGCAAGAGAGAGCTGCACAGGCATCTGTTAATGATATGGTCAAAACGAGGTTAACTTTTTCAGAATGCCGAGTTTTACGGCTGATCAGTAAAGGCTGGAAGTTGGTGCAAATTGCGACGCTACTTGAAAAAAACTATAAAACCGTTAGCGCACAAAAAAAAAGCGCTATGCGCCGATTGGAAATTAAAACAGATGCCGAAATGTATACCTGGCTATTCAGTGAACATGGAAAGCGGGAGTTAAATATTCCACCTTATAAACAGTGAGTATGAAAATAATGGGGTACGACTGAGGAGCTCAAATCCTTCCTCAGTCTCCTGATTATTGGCACACATCTACCCAATGTGCAGCGGTGAGTTCAGCCAAACGAGCAGGTGAAATGCGCACCGCGCTATGGATGGCTCCGGCAGCAGGTAAAACCTCCTCGTACTGTTTAAGTGAAATATCGCAGTAAACTGCTAACGGATTTTCTAGTCCAAAAGGACACACTCCGCCCACGGGGTGGCCTGTCCAGGTCACAACCTCATCACTGCTAAGCATGCGGGCTTTGGCCCCAAAAACAGTTTTAAGTTTTTTATTATCCAGGCGTGCGTCACCTTTCGCGACAACCAACACCACTCTATCCTTCACTTTCAACGACAATGTTTTAGCAATCTGCCCTGGCTCGACGTTATGGGCTGTCGCAGCTAAAGCAACAGTTGCTGTGCTTTGATTCAATTCAATGATGTCGATATCGGGGGCGTTTTCGGCAAAGAATTGCCGGACGGACTGCAGGCTCATGCTTTTCTCCCATTCTGTTCAGCAAATAATTTGGCATAAGTATGTGCTATATGTAAACCAGTGAAACCGACCCTGATTGTGTCGAATGAAAGGGCGACGTTGTGATGTGAAATACCTAAAGAAGCTAAAGTTTCAGTGATTTCTGGATCTTCTTCACATTCACTGCAACCGGTTTCAGTAACCGGTTGCAGTAGGTGAATTAGCGATGAATACTTAAACGGTCACACACCTGTACCCAATAATAAGAGCAGCCTATGAAACCGATTTTTTTATGCTGTGCCACTGATGTCGAATTGAAAGCTGTATCTAAAAAGGTCCCGGTTTCGGGGATGAATTCTATGAATTACGGACTGTTGCGCGGCGATACTTTTCCCGCGGCTACATTCGCGTTGATAGCCTGACTGGAGTTCCGATATGTCTACGAATCATGCAGCTTTTAATTTGATTTTCCGTTTTGTAGAAAACTACGTTAGTCCCGTTGCGGGACGAATCTCTTCACAGCGCCATGTTATGGCGATTCGTGATGGGTTTATCTCTGCGATGCCATTTATGATTGTCGGTTCGTTCTTGCTGGTGTTTGCATACCCTCCATTCTCGCCAACCACCACCTGGGGGTTTGCTCGCGCATGGCTGGATATGGCGAAACAGTTTGAAGGGCAAATTCTGACGCCGTTTGATATGACGATGGGCATTATGTCTATCTACATTTGTGCGGCTATTGCCTACAACCTCGGTAAGCACTATGTGAAGTCGCACGGCCTGGATCCATTCATGTGCGCAATGCTTTCACTCATGGCTTTTCTGCTGGTGGCGGCACCAAAAACTAAAGGCACGATGCCGGTAGACAGTATGGGAGGGACAGGGATTTTCACTGCAATCCTGGTGGCGATTTACTGTGTCGAAATGATGCGTTTCCTGAAAGCGCACAATATCGGAATCAAACTCCCGGACCAGGTTCCACCGATGATCAAAAACTCCTTTGATCTTCTGATCCCCGTTCTGGTTGTGGTGCTAACGCTCTACCCACTGAGCCTGTTCATTCAGTCTGAGTTTGGCATGTTGATTCCACAAGCCATTATGTCACTGTTCAAACCGCTGGTTTCTGCGGCGGACTCACTGCCTGCTATTTTGCTGGCGGTGCTGATTGGCCATCTGCTTTGGTTTGCAGGAATTCACGGCGCGGCCATTATTTCTGGCATGCTGCAAATGTTCTGGTTGACCAACCTAGGTATGAACCAGAGCGCGTTGGCACAAGGTGCGCCACTGCCACACATCTTTATGGAAGCGTTCTGGACGTTCTTTATCGTGATTGGTGGTTCGGGTGCAACCATGGGGCTGGTGATTTGCTATCTGCGTAGTAAATCAGCTCACCTGCGCTCTATTGGGCGACTAAGCGTGGTGCCAAGTTTCTTTAACATTAACGAACCGGTCATTTTCGGTACGCCAATTGTTATGAACCCAGTGTTCTTTATTCCGTTCCTGCTGGCACCAATGGTTAACGCCGTGCTGGCGTGGGGTGCAATGAAGATGGATTTGATTGGCCGTGTGATTTCAGTTGTGCCGTGGACTGCTCCTGCACCAATCGGTGCGGCTTGGGCTCTGGGCTGGGATTTCCGCGCGGCGATTCTGGTTATTCTGCTGGCTGTCGTTTCCGCCATCATCTACTTCCCGTTCTTCAAAGTGTACGAGAAGCAGTTGCTGGAACAAGAAGCGGAAGAAGCACAGAGATCATCTGGAGAAGAGAGCCAACAGGCTGCTTAACAGTAGAGCGATGAGTGCAATGAAACGGTGGGGAAACCCACCGTTTTACTTTAACGTGCAGTCACCGCAGCGTTGTACATCTGGCAGTTTATAGCGTTGGCAGCAGGTGCGACGTACTAGCAAACCTTCACGGAGAATGACGGTACGGTAGAGGGGATTATCCTGACCATCCTGCAGCTGTTTCTCAAAGAAACAGGCATGACGCAACTCGGCAATTGTTGATTCATCCAGCAACTCTCTGAGCTCGCCAAAAAACCAGTTCAGCAGATATCCCGTATTACTCCAGATGAGTTTTCCATTGATTTCACCACTTTTTTCCAGTGCCTCAACGACGGGCATTAACCCTTTAATAATCAGCTTTTCAAGGCGTTGGGTTAACGGCATTGTTGTTGCCATCTTATCTTCCTGGACGTCTAGCCAGAAAGTAGCAGCTCTGCCTGTTTCATGAAACTCAACATGGATGTGTTGCGGGTCGATATCCAGTGCACGAGGTTGGGTAATCAATGCCATGACCAGCGGTGGAACCAACAAACCAAGATACCATTGTGCCCATAGCGATTTTAGCGGCTTCCCTTCACGCGCAAGCTGCGGCTGGTTCCGGTAAATGTGGTCACTGTAGCAGGCGAGAAATGAAGTTAAGGCCGCAGGTTGTGCCCACTGATGCAGAGCCTGGCTGGTGTGAGGCACAGGTTCATTGAGTTTGATGATGTCGTTGAAGTACGGTCGATGCACAGCAAAATGCGCGCGTAGCTCATCTGCAAGCGGCGGTTGCGAGCTCGTAAATGGCGGCTGCCATGCAAAATCATTAATAAACTGTGAAGACTGAAACGACATCGGCAAACAGAACCACTAATACAAATGATAATGATTGCCAATCCTATCTATAGATAATGCCTTTAGCAAGGTTGTTTTGTGTTCAAGGTATTTAGCCGTTAAAGATGAGCGGGTTCTGTTGGTGTTTGAAGGAGAGTGTCGCTGACAAAGATGCTGTTACGGCCCTGTCGTTTGGCACGATAAAGTGCGCCGTCAGCTTTGCGCAATGCTTCTTCAATGTCGTGCTGCTCAAGTGCTGCAAGTCCGATGCTTATTGTAAGATGGGTCGCCACGCTTTTATTAAACATGTGCTGAATATTTAAATCATAAACGCGTTGGCGAATGCGCTCTGCTGTTTGCAGGGCTTGTTCAGCATCAACATCAACCAGTAAAACCATAAACTCTTCGCCACCATAACGCGTGACGACATCACGTGAACGAACAGCATCACGAATGGCCGCAGAGACATGCGTCAGTGCCTTATCGCCCATGTTATGACCATAGTTATCGTTGTAGTCTTTAAAATGGTCGATATCCAGTAGCAGTATATAATGCTGGCCGCTGCTGACTGAGAGCAGAGTGTCAAAACGGTTCTGGAACCCACGGCGATTATTCAAACCGGTAAGCGGATCTAACATACTAAGATCGTTAAGGGTTTCTTTTTCTTCAAGCAGCTTATTCATCAAACGACGCGTAAAGTTATCATGACGCTGATGAATGATATGTTGAATGGTAATCCCCACGCCTGGCAGAACAATTGAATACAACAGGCGCGGCCAGTTGGCCCCTTGATCAAGCCAGAATATGATTAAGGTGGCAGGCAGGCATGCGGCAATAAATGCTTGTATATTATTAATAAAAGAGATTGCGCCAATAAATAATATTGCCAACAAGGCAATAATTAAAAAAGAAACGTCTTTATTTGGCATTGCAGAGACTTTTATATAGATATGCCCCGCCCAGAGTAAGCCAATTATTAACGAAATGAAGTTAATGTTAATTAATTTCTTTTTATTTACTAGCTGCCAGAGTAGACAGGACAGGCTTACCACCAGCACCAGAACAATGGGTACTGTAATATGTTGCGTATTAGTTGCCGGGGATATCATGCTAAATCCCGCAGAAAACGCATTCAATAATAAAAATAAACGCAAAGAGAGTTGATGTTTCCCTTTGAGTAAAGTGGACCAATTTGTTGCTGTCATATCAAAAATAGTTCTTTCGACTCATGCCGACATTATGCTGGGAATGAAGTAGGAAAATATATCCGTAAAGTGATTACTTCATATATGTATTCGGTGTTAATCAGAGATTTAACATTCTGGGCCAATCTATCACCTTACTGAATATATGTCATCTGATGATACAGAAAGCTTAACATTTCTAATGTAAAACTGACGATACGCTATCGCTGACAAACGAGAAATAATATCATATGATATTGGTTATCATTACCAATTGATGAGATAGCGATGATGTTACAACGTCAGTTAGAAAGTGCATGGGGTGTGCTGGTGCCGGCAGGTATCGTCGCCGCGTTACTGTATCTAGATCTTTCTTTTAGTCAGTGGCGCGTCTTGATTGTATTAGGATTATTGGTGACCGCAGCCATGCTGTACCATAAACGGTTACGTCATTTTGTGCTGCTACCGTCATGCGTTGCATTTGCCAGTGGGCTTGCTTTGGTGATGATGAATATGGGAACGATGAGATAGCGAGATAAAACTGAGGGATAAAAGAGTACTGCTGGGAAGTTGATAAGAATTGGTGCGAAGAGAGGGACTTGAACCCTCACGCCCGTTAGAGCACTAACACCTGAAGCTAGCGCGTCTACCAATTCCGCCACCTTCGCAATTCAAAACTTATCTGATATCGCCTTCGCATTGGTGCGAAGAGAGGGACTTGAACCCTCACGTCCGTAAGAACACTAACACCTGAAGCTAGCGCGTCTACCAATTCCGCCACCTTCGCGCAGTGCGAACGATATCTTGCGTGGTTAATGGTGCGAAGAGAGGGACTTGAACCCTCACGTCCGTAAGAACACTAACACCTGAAGCTAGCGCGTCTACCAATTCCGCCACCTTCGCATACCCACAACACCGAAGTATTGTAACCACGGAGGCGCATTCTAGATGTTTTCTGCGCGTCGTCAACAGTTAATTTGGTGCCGCTTTTCTAATCGCTGGAAAAAGCGGCACTGTGTTGTATTAACGCTTCTTCACGCCACGCATCACAACTGAGCGGTAAACTTTGAAACGCCCTGTCTGAGCGATCACTTCGTGGTTACCAAAGGTTTCGTCCAGCACGTCCGGATAGGCCAGGAAGGCGTTCGCTACGATACGCAATTCACCGCCCATATTCAGATGGCGGACTGCGCCGCGAATCAGCTGGTGAGCTGCATCAAGGCTAGTTTGCAAACCATCATGGAACGGTGGGTTTGAGATAATCATGTCAAAACGACCATTCACTTCGGAATAGACGTTACTGGCGATGACTTCGCCTGCGATCTCGTTGGCTGCAAGCGTTGCGCGGCTTGCTGCAACGGCTGGAGCAGAAACATCACACAAAGTCAGACGGACTTTTGGAGAATGTTTAGCCAGGGTTACCGCCAGCACGCCAGCGCCACAACCTACATCCAGCACTTTACCTTTGGTGTGCGCAGTCAGCGTGGAAAGCAGCAATTTACTGCCGGTATCCAGGCCATCACGGCTGAACACGCCCGGCAGCGTTTTGATGGTCATATCATTGTGCTGATACTCATCCCACCAGGAATTCTCATCAAACTGTGGCTGTTTTTCCAGTTGACCGTGATAGAAGCCGCAACGACGCGCGCTGTCGATTTTATTCAGCGGGCAGAATTCGGCGAGCATTTGCTCGGCACTACGAACGCCGCTACGGTTCTCACCCACCACAAAAATGTCACTGCCAATCGGCATTAAAGACAAAATGTTCATCAGCTGGAACTGCGCTTCTGGCTTATTCTTCGGCCAGTAGTAAATCAGGGTGTTGCAATCGCCAAGGGTGCTGGCATCCGCCACCAGACTATATTGCGCATCTTCGCCCATTTGAGCGCTCAGAGCCTGCCAGTGGTGAAATTGTTGTGTGTGAACGCGACTTACCGCCGTTTCGAAACGGGCAGGCAGGTCGTCTTGTAAATCACCGGCAAACAGCACGCGGCTCTCGGTAAAATCATCGCTATGGCGCAGCAGCACTTCACTTGCCGGGGTTAACGCAGTCATCAAATTACTCCTGGGAAATCAGAACCGGGATTATAGAGCTTTAATGGCGCATATTCGATGAATTTGCTATATTTGCGCCCCAATTGGCACTCTCAATAGGTTTCGCTATGCCTCAAATACCTTTGCGACGTGACTGGTTGTTACAACAACTGGGCATTACTCAATGGGAGCTGCGACGCCCGGCTGCGTTACAGGGCGAAATTGCCGTCTCGCTGCATGAAAACGTCAAATTGCTGATGGTTGCCGAAGACCTTCCAGATTTAAGCGATCCGTTAGTTAACGATGTTTTGCGTAGTCTGAATTTGGATGCACAGCAGGTCATGCAACTGACGCCTGAACGAGCCGCGATGCTGCCAACTGACAGCCGCTGTAATAGCTGGCGATTGGGTGTGAGTGAACAACTCCCCATTCCCGGTGCGCAGTTGGCGACTCCCGAATTAAACGAGCTTTATGAAAATGGCGCGGCACGACAAGCGTTGTGGCTGCAAATTTGTGAACATGAAAACGATTTCTTCCCTCACCACCAGTGACTTGAGCGCGGCTTACGCCATCGAACTTCGCAGCCATGCTTTCCCATGGAGTGAAAAGACCTTCGCCAGTAACGAAGGTGAGCGCTATTTGAATTTTCGCCTCGATGTTGATGGCAAAATGGCGGCGTTTGCGGTGACGCAAGTCGTGTTGGATGAGGCGACGCTGTTTAATATTGCTGTTGACCCTGATTACCAACGTCAGGGGTTAGGTCGCCAGTTGCTGGAGCATTTAATCAGCGAACTGGAAGCGCGAGATGTATTTACCCTGTGGCTTGAAGTGCGCGCCTCAAATACGGCAGCGATCGCACTTTATGAAAGTCTGGGCTTTAACGAGGCGACGATTCGCCGTAACTACTACCCCACAAAAGAGGGTCGCGAAGACGCCATCATCATGGCGTTACCGTTAGGCTAATTTGAAAAAGGTGTGTTGATGAACTGGGACTGGATTTTATTTGATGCTGACGAAACGCTATTTACCTTTGACGCTTTCGGCGGCTTGCAGCGGATGTTTCTCGATTATAGCGTGACCTTTACCGCTGAAGATTTCCAGGATTACCAGGCGGTTAACAAACCTTTGTGGACCGATTACCAGAATGGAACCATTAGCGCGCTTCATTTACAGCATCAGCGTTTCCAGGGGTGGTCCGAAAGATTATCAGTGCCTGCGGGTGACCTTAATGCAGCATTTCTTAACGCTATGGCCGAAATTTGCGTGCCGCTGCCTGGTGCTGTTTCGCTGCTTAATGCGTTAAAAGATAAAGTGAAAATCGGTATTATCACCAACGGTTTTACTGCGTTGCAGCAAATTCGCCTGGAGCGTACCGGTCTGCGCGATTATTTCGATTTGCTGGTGATTTCTGAACAGGTCGGCGTCGCGAAACCCGATCGTAAGATTTTTGATTACACTTTTGAGCAAATGGGCCAGCCGCCACGCGACCGAGTAATGATGGTTGGTGACACTGCGGAATCAGATATTTTAGGCGGCATGAACGCAGGCATTGCCACCTGCTGGCTCAATGCCCATGGACGAAGCTTACCGGAAGGCATCACGCCGACCTGGGAAGTGACCACATTAAGTGAACTGGAGCGATTGTTGTGTAACTAATGACTGCTTACAGCCGATTGTTAAACCTCACCTGATGGGTAGAATAGCCGTCAGGTAACGTTCATTTGCCGCGCAGTTACGACTGTGCGCAATTCACAGAAGATTTCATTATGACTTTGTCTCCTTTTTTGCAAGAAGTGGGGAAACGCCGCACTTTTGCGATCATTTCTCACCCGGATGCCGGTAAAACGACCATCACTGAAAAAGTGTTGCTGTTCGGACAGGCAATTCAGACCGCCGGTACTGTAAAAGGCCGTGGTTCCAGCCAGCATGCTAAATCTGACTGGATGGAGATGGAAAAGCAGCGTGGTATCTCAATTACCACATCTGTAATGCAATTCCCGTATCACGACTGCCTGGTTAACCTGCTCGATACCCCAGGGCACGAAGACTTCTCCGAAGATACTTATCGTACTCTGACCGCTGTTGACTGCTGTTTGATGGTTATTGACGCCGCGAAAGGTGTAGAAGATCGTACCCGTAAGTTGATGGAAGTTACCCGTCTGCGCGATACGCCAATTCTCACCTTTATGAACAAACTCGACCGCGATATCCGCGACCCGATGGAAGTGATGGATGAAGTTGAACGCGAGCTGAAAATCGCCTGTTCACCAATCACCTGGCCTATCGGTTGCGGCAAGCTGTTCAAAGGCGTTTACCACCTTTATAAAGACGAAACTTATCTTTATCAGACAGGTAAAGGCCATACCATTCAGGAAGTGCGCATCGTTAAAGGGCTGGATAACCCAGAGCTGGATGCTGCTGTCGGTGAAGATCTGGCAGCGCAACTGCGTGATGAGCTGGAACTGGTTCAGGGTGCTTCCCACGAATTTGATCGTGAGCTGTTCCTTGAAGGTGAGCTGACACCAGTCTTCTTCGGTACTGCATTGGGCAACTTTGGTGTTGACCACATGCTCGATGGCCTGGTTGATTGGGCGCCAGCGCCAATGCCGCGTAAAACGGATTCCCGCGAAGTGAAAGCGGAAGAAGATAAGTTCACCGGCTTCGTATTTAAGATTCAGGCCAACATGGACCCGAAACACCGTGACCGCGTTGCCTTTATGCGTGTGGTTTCCGGCAAGTATGAAAAAGGCATGAAACTGCGCCAGGTTCGTACCGGTAAAGATGTGGTGATTTCTGATGCGTTGACCTTTATGGCGGGTGACCGTTCACACGTTGAAGAAGCGTATCCAGGCGATATTATCGGCCTGCATAACCACGGCACTATTCAGATTGGTGATACCTTTACTCAAGGCGAAATGATGAAGTTCACCGGTATCCCGAACTTCGCACCGGAACTGTTCCGTCGAATTCGTCTGCGTGATCCATTAAAGCAGAAGCAGTTGCTTAAAGGTCTGGTACAGCTTTCTGAAGAGGGTGCGGTACAGGTATTCCGTCCAATCGCGAACAACGATCTGATTGTTGGTGCGGTCGGTGTACTGCAGTTCGACGTGGTTGTGGCGCGCCTGAAAAGCGAATACAACGTTGAGGCGATTTACGAGTCGGTCAACGTCTCAACGGCGCGTTGGGTAGAAAGCACGGACGTTAAGAAGTTTGAAGAATTCAAACGGAAAAACGAAATGCAGTTGGCTCTCGATGGCGGCGACAACCTCGCTTATATCGCTCCAACTATGGTCAACCTGAACCTGACGCAAGATCGCTACCCGGAAGTCACCTTCCGTAAAACCCGCGAGCACTAATCGTCTCTCAGGGCGCGGCAGCCGTCGCGTCCTGCTACTTTTCCCGTCTTATTAATCCCTTACGGATTGTTCTTAATTTCCTGCTTTTCCCTCATGTTCATCCCATTCCGCCATGCAATTCCGTGATTGTTGTCTATATTTAACAAACCAGTGACAAATTGGTTGGTTGAAAACGCCACGTAAATGAAGATTTCTGGCGAGTTCATTTGTACTCATTTTTCCTGGCGCTATTAAAAACTGAACGGAAAATTTTTGGGCTGTAAGCGTTAGCCCAATTTTTAAGGAAAGCCGTTACGTAAAGGCTTGTGCTCAAATAGTGAGCAAAACTATAGGAATTAATCGATGACTATGACTACGACTAAGATTTCTAAAACTCTGTTAGCTGTTGTTCTTGGCTCTGTGCTGGCAAGCGGTAGCGCTTTAGCAGAAGACAAGATGCTTAACAAAACCGAATCAACAGCGGACACAGCAGGCGAAAAAATCGATAGCTCCGTGAAAGACGTCGGTAATTTCATGGATGACAGTGCAATTACTGCGAAAGTAAAAGCTGCACTGGTCGATCACGACAGCATCAAAAGCACTGATATCTCAGTGAAAACGGACAAGAAAGTGGTAACGCTAAGTGGCTTTGTTGAAAGCCAGGCGCAGGCCGAACAGGCCGTCACTGTCGCAAAAGGCGTGGAAGGGGTTTCTTCCGTGAGCGATAAACTTCATGTGCGTAACGGGTCTGATAAATCTGTCAGCGGTTATGCAGGCGATACTGCGACCACTAGCGAAATTAAAGCTAAACTTTTAGCTGATGACATCGTCCCTTCACGTCACGTGAAAGTGGAAACCACTGAAGGTGTTGTACAGCTATCCGGTACCGTGGAATCGAATGCGCAGTCTGCTCGAGCCGAGAGTATCGCTAAAGCAGTTGATGGCGTGAAAAGCGTCAAAAACGACCTGAAAGTGAAGTAACAGGGCATATAGAAACTTTCTCCTTCGGTGTAATGCCGGGGGAGTAGGTCAGCAACATCGTTACTCAATATCGCCAATGAGTGTTTATCTGGCACTCATCCAGAAGCGATTCGGGTTCATTATGGTTAAGGAGAAGCTTATGTTTCGTTGGGGCATTATTTTTCTGGTCATTGCGTTGATTGCAGCAGCACTGGGTTTTGGTACTCTCGCGGGTACTGCGGCAGGTGCAGCAAAAATTGTCTTCGTGGTAGGTATTATTCTGTTCCTGGTTAGCCTGTTTATGGGTCGAAAACGCCCATAGCATACCCGTCATACTTTGAGCCGCAGGTGCGTTGACGCACCCGTTCGCCCCAGTCACATAGTAATCTATGCTCCTGGGGACTTACGGCCTGGTCGCCTTCCTGCAACTCGAATTATTTGGGTATATAATCATTTTGAGACAGACCAGAGAGCCAGTCTAATTTAGACTGGCTCTCGCGTTTTTAAGCGACTATCAAATAACCAATATCTAATAATAATTATCCTTTAGATTTCGAGTTGCAGGTAGGCTGCCAGGGAGAGCATCTCCAGGAGCTTACTGAGATAAGTGACTGGGGTGATTGAGCGCAGCCAACACCCCTGCGACTTGAAAGATGAAGGATAAAGAACCAAGGAAAGCAGGGTGGGACAAAGAATACCCGTAACGCTCGGCAATATTTCGCCGCTTGCGCTTCCAAAGTTTCGTCCCGGAAAACTCGCCATAGTTTGTGAAGGCGGCGGGCAGCGTGGGATATTCACAGCTGGCGTGCTGGACGAATTTATGCGCGCTAATTTCAACCCGTTTGACCTCTTCTTAGGCACTTCTGCCGGTGCGCAAAACCTTTCGGCTTACGTTTGTCACCAGCCGGGATACGCTCGAAGAGTCATTACTCGATTTACCACAACTCGCGAATTTTTTGATCCTCTGCGCTTTGTGCGTGGCGGGCATCTCATAGACCTCGATTGGCTCGTGGAATCCACTTCCACCAAAATCCCGCTTTCAATGACGACGGCCGAAAAGCTATTTGAATCTGGTAAGGAATTTTATATGTGCGCCTGTCGTAGTGACGACTACACGCCGGGATATTTTTCCCCGGACAGCGGCACATGGCTGAATCTTCTAAAAGCCTCAAGCGCGATTCCAGGTTTTTACCGTAGCGGGGTGGAGATTGACGGCATCGGTTACCAGGACGGTGGAATAAGCGATGCGGTTCCGGTGAGAGAGGCTGTGCGCCTCGGTGCTGACACACTGGTGGTAATTCGCACTGTCCCTTCGCAAATGTATTACACACCTGAATGGTTTAAACGCATGGAGCGTTGGCTTGGCGACAGTAGCCTGCAGCCCTTATTAAACCTGGTGCATCACCATGAAGCCAGCTATCGCGAGATTCAAAACTTCATTGAAAAGCCGCCAGGTAAACTGCGTATCTTCGAGATTTACCCGCCGAAGCCATTGATGAGCTCTGCATTGGGCAGTCGATTACCTGCGCTAAATACCGACTATAAAACAGGACGTCTGTGCGGGCGTTACTTCCTCGCAACCATAGGCAAACTAATTTCTGATAAGCCGCCGTTAAAACGTCATCATCCGCGTATTGTGGTTCCGGGGCAGGTGGTCGTTCCACAGGCCGTGGTCACTGAGCCATTGTCTAAAGCGGTGATTGAAACACCAGAAGCTAACGACTCCTCTTTCAATAACGAAGATACGGCGTGACGATGACGTTTTACGATACCCATTGTCACTTCGACTTTCCGCCATTTAGCGATGATGAAGCCAACAGCATTGCCCTCGCCGCGCAAGCGGGCGTAACAAAAATCATTGTTCCGGCAATCGAGGCTGAGCGGTTTAGCACGGTGTTGGCGCTGGCAGACAACTATCCGGCGCTATATGCCGCGTTAGGTTTGCATCCGATAGTAATTCACAAGCATCAGGATGCGTCTTTGGCGTTGCTCGAACATCACCTGAAACAGCGGCCGGGAAAATTAGTGGCTATTGGTGAAATAGGACTCGATCTTTATATGGAAAATCCGCTTTTTGATAAACAAGAAGCGGTGCTGGATGCCCAGCTAAAACTGGCAAAATGTTATGATTTACCTGTCATTCTCCATTCCCGTCGTACGCACGACAAACTTGCCGCGCATTTGAAGCGTCATAATTTACCGCGCACTGGTGTGGTACATGGCTTCTCGGGGAGCCTGCAACAGGCCGAACGTTTTGTGGCGATGGGTTACAAAATTGGTGTGGGTGGAACGATTACTTACCCACGCGCCAGCAAAACGCGCGATGTAATGGCGCGCTTACCCCTTAGCGCGCTGGTGCTGGAAACGGATGCACCTGATATGCCGCTTAACGGCTGGCAGGGGCAACCGAATCGCCCGGAACGCATAGTTAATGTTTTTCAGACACTTTCTATGCTGCGTTCAGAATCTCCCGAAGTTATCGCGAATGCGATTATTAATAACTGCAATGAATTATTTGAAATGAAATAGTAAGTAACAAAATGTGACCTGGCTCACTTAATAAGACAAACGTTTCCGTGGATGTCTATAAATACGTGATTGCCATTCCATTTAATGGCCTCCCTGCCGTTATAATCCCGCCCGCTGTCGTTTTTTAGTTCGTTTTCCTTTTTCATTCAATACACAGGGATTCTGTATGCAACTACTCATGGGATTGATCGGCATGATCGTTCTGCTGCTGATCGCCGTTTTACTTTCCAGTAATCGCAAAGCAATTAATCTGCGTACTGTTTTAGGTGCATGGATTATTCAGGTCGGTATCGGGGCGCTAATCCTGTATGTTCCGGTCGGTCGCCAGGTTCTGCTCGCTATGTCCGAAGGGGTCGCTAACGTAATTGGTTACGGTAACGCCGGTATTTCCTTCCTGTTCGGTGGCTTAGTTTCAGACAAAATGTTCGAAGTCTTTGGCGGCGGTGGCTTTATTTTCGCACTGCGTGTTCTGCCAATTATCGTCTTCTTCTCCTCACTGATTGCTGTGCTGTACTACCTTGGCATTATGCAGTTTGTTATTCGTATTCTCGGCGGTGGTCTGCGTAAGATTCTGAAAACCTCTCGTACAGAATCTCTTTCTGCAACAGCAAACATCTTTGTTGGTCAGACTGAAGCTCCGCTGGTTGTTCGTCCTTATATCGCCACTATGACGCGTTCAGAACTGTTCGCTGTTATGTGTGGTGGTTTGGCTTCTGTTGCAGGTTCAGTACTGGCAGGTTACGCGCAAATGGGCGTGCCACTAGAGTACCTGATTGCCGCTTCATTCATGGCAGCCCCTGGCGGGTTACTGTTCGCCAAAATTATCTTGCCTGAGACAGAAACGCCAAACGACTCACCTGAACTGGACTCTTTGAAAAACGATCCAGACCGCCCGGCAAACGTGCTGGATGCGGCGGCATCAGGTGCAGCTTCTGGTATGCAACTGGCTTTGAACGTGGGTGCAATGCTGCTGGCGTTTGTTGCTTTGATAGCGCTGCTTAACGGCATGCTTTCTGGCATTGGTGGTTGGTTCAACTATCCGCAACTGTCTATGGAACTGATTCTCGGCTGGGTGTTCTCACCACTGGCATGGGTTATCGGTGTACCGTGGAGTGAAGCTAACGTTGCTGGTTCCTTCATTGGCCAGAAGTTAATCATCAACGAATTTGTTGCTTACCTGAACTTCGGGGAATACCTGAAAGATGACGCCACTGTAGCGGCAGCAGGTCTGCAAGTTCTGTCAGATCACACCAAAGCAATTATCTCCTTTGCTCTGTGTGGTTTTGCTAACCTTTCTTCTATCGCTATCCTGATTGGTGGACTTGGAAGCATGGCTCCAAACCGTCGTCATGATATTGCACAGTTAGGTCTTAAGGCTGTAGCAGCAGGTACATTGTCAAACCTGATGAGTGCCACAATTGCCGGGGTCTTCCTGTCATTATAAAAAAGAGATGTTAAAATTATAACATCTCTGTGAAATCAATGGCTGGCGCTTGCGTCGGCCATTTTTTATATCTGGCGATGAATTTTCCGTTATCGCTCGTTGTTAAATCACATATACTGTACAAATTATGTAATTTCATCGTGGCTTTTGTGAAGCTATCCGCAAAACCATCAGGGTTGTGAATGTTATAATTATAACATCGCAACTGATTCTATATCTTTTGTTGGAGAATGTTATGACCGATTTAACTGCAAGCAGCCTGCGCGCCCTGAAACTGATGGATCTGACCACTCTGAATGACGATGACACTAATGAAAAAGTGATCGCACTTTGTCATCAGGCAAAAACTTCAGTGGGCAACACCGCAGCTATTTGTATCTACCCGCGTTTCATCCCAATCGCGCGTAAAACTCTGAATGCTCAGGGCACTCCTGATATTCGCATCGCTACGGTGACCAACTTCCCACACGGCAACGACGACATCGAAATCGCGCTGGCTGAAACTCGTGCTGCTATCGCCTATGGCGCAGACGAAGTGGATGTGGTGTTCCCATACCGTGCGCTGATCGCCGGTAACGAACAAGTTGGTTTCGAACTGGTGAAAGCTTGTAAAGAAGCCTGTGCCGCGGCTAACGTTTTGCTGAAAGTCATCATCGAAACGGGTGAGCTGAAAGAAGAAGCGCTGATTCGTAAAGCTTCTGAAATCTCCATCAAAGCAGGCGCTGATTTCATCAAAACCTCTACTGGTAAAGTGCCAGTCAACGCAACACCTGAAAGCGCACGCATCATGATGGAAGTTATTCGTGATATGGGCGTTGAAAAAACTGTTGGTTTCAAACCAGCTGGTGGCGTGCGTACTGCTGAAGATGCAGCGCTGTTCCTGTCTATCGCTGATGACCTGTTTGGTGCTGACTGGGCTGATTCCCGTCACTACCGCTTTGGTGCTTCCAGCCTGCTCGCAAGCTTGTTAAAAGCGCTGGGTCATGGCGACGGTAAAAGCACAAGCGCTTACTAATCTCTTCCTTGCGGCGGGCTCCCCGCCGCATTTCACCTGATGTACTCAGGGGGTTACCTTGTTTCTCGCTCAAGAAATTATTCGTAAAAAACGTGATGGTCATGCTCTCAGTGATGAGGAGATTCGTTTCTTCATTAATGGTATTCGAGATAACACCATCTCCGAAGGGCAGATTGCCGCACTGGCAATGACTATCTTCTTCCACGACATGACTATGCCTGAACGCGTATCACTGACCATGGCGATGCGAGATTCAGGAACCGTGTTGGACTGGAAGAGCCTTAACCTAAATGGCCCAATCGTTGATAAACATTCAACGGGCGGCGTGGGTGATGTGACGTCCTTAATGCTTGGCCCAATGGTGGCGGCATGCGGCGGTTATATCCCAATGATCTCTGGCCGCGGTTTAGGCCACACTGGCGGTACGCTCGATAAACTCGAAGCGATCCCAGGCTTTGATATTTTCCCGGACGATAACCGTTTCCGCGACATTATTAAAAATGTCGGCGTGGCGATTATCGGCCAGACTAACTCGCTTGCTCCGGCTGACAAGCGTTTCTACGCGACGCGTGACATTACCGCGACCGTAGACTCCATCCCGCTGATCACCGCATCAATTCTTGCGAAGAAACTCGCAGAAGGCCTGGATGCGTTAGTGATGGATGTGAAAGTGGGCAGTGGCGCATTTATGCCTACTTATGAGCTTTCTGAATTACTGGCTGAAGCGATTGTTGGCGTGGCAAATGGCGCGGGCGTTAAAACCACGGCGCTACTCACCGACATGAACCAGGTGCTGGCATCCAGCGCGGGTAATGCTGTTGAAGTTCGTGAAGCGGTGCAGTTCCTTACTGGCGAATACGTCAATCCACGTCTGCATGAAGTGACCATGGCGCTGTGCGTGGAAATGTTACTTTCCGGCAACCTTGCGAAAGACGACGCTGAAGCGCGTGCCAAACTGCAAGCTGTGCTGGATAACGGTAAAGCGGCAGAAGTATTTGGTCGTATGGTTGCAGCTCAAAAAGGGCCGGCAGACTTCGTCGAAAACTACGCGAAATACCTGCCAACCGCGGTTCTGAGCAAACCTGTATTCGCAGACCGTGCTGGTTTCGTAAATCAGATGGACACTCGTGCATTAGGTATGGCGGTCGTTTCCATGGGCGGCGGTCGTCGCCAGGCTTCTGACACCATCGACTACAGCGTCGGCTTTACCGACATGGCTCGTCTGGGCGAGAGTGTAGATACCTCACGTCCACTGGCAGTGATTCATGCAGCAAGTGAAGCTCAATGGCAGGAAGCGGCACATGCCGTTAAAGCGGCAATTAAAGTTAACGAGACCGCACCGGCACAAACGCCAGATGTGTATCGCCGTATTAGCTAATTGCTGGCATACTGATCTGATCACTTTTTGAAACGCCTCCGGGCGTTTCAGGCGCAACGACGCAGGAGAAATTATGAAACGTGCATTTATTATGGTGCTGGACTCTTTCGGTATCGGCGCAACAGAAGATGCAGCAAAATTTGGCGATGTTGGCTCTGATACTTTCGGGCACATTGCAGAGGCTTGTGCCAAAGGCGAAGCAGACAAAGGTCGTCAAGGACCATTGAATTTGCCAAACCTGACCCGCCTGGGTCTGGTAAAAGCCGCCGAAGGCTCTACCGGCAAAATCCCAGCAGGTATGGACGGTAATGCAGAAGTTATCGGCGCATATGGCTGGGCGCATGAACTGTCATCAGGTAAAGACACTCCGTCTGGTCACTGGGAAATCGCTGGTGTTCCTGTGTTATTCGACTGGGGTTACTTCTCCGATACGCAAAACAGCTTCCCACAAGAGTTACTGGATAAACTGGTTGAGCGTGCAAACCTGCCAGGTTACCTCGGTAATTGCCACTCTTCCGGTACTGTGATTTTGGATGAGCTGGGCGAAGAGCATATGAAAACCGGCAAGCCGATTTTCTATACCTCTGCTGACTCCGTGTTCCAGATTGCTTGCCACGAAGAAACTTACGGCCTGGACAAACTCTATGAGCTGTGCGAAATCGCACGTGAAGAGTTGACCGAAGGTGGCTACAACATTGGCCGTGTTATCGCGCGTCCGTTTGTTGGCGATAAAGCGGGTAACTTCCAGCGTACTGGTAACCGCCATGACCTGGCTGTTGAACCACCAGCACCAACCGTGTTGAAAAAACTGGTTGATGAGAAAAATGGCCAGGTGGTATCCGTGGGCAAAATTGCGGATATCTACGCTGAAGTCGGTATCACCAAAAAAGTGAAAGCGACGGGCCTGGATGCGCTGTTTGATGCCACCATCAAAGAGATGAAAGAAGCGGGTGATGACACTATCGTGTTCACTAACTTCGTTGATTTTGACTCATCTTACGGCCACCGCCGCGACGTTGCGGGTTATGCCGCAGCACTGGAACTGTTTGACCGCCGTCTGCCTGAATTGATGGAACTGCTGAAAGAGGATGACATTCTGATCCTCACCGCTGACCACGGTTGTGACCCAACCTGGCAAGGCACAGACCATACTCGTGAACACATTCCGGTATTGGTCTACGGCCCGAAAGTGAAAGCTGGCTCTCTGGGCCACCGTGAAACCTTCGCGGACATCGGCCAGACCGTTGCTAGCTATTTCGGTACATCCCCGATGGACTACGGTAAGAACATGCTGTGATACCCGTCATTCTTCGAGCCGCAGGGGTGTTGGCTGCAAAAGCTCACCCCAGTCACTTACTCAAGTAAGCTCCTGGGGATTCGCTTTCTTGCCGCCTACCTGCGACTCGAATTATTTAGGGTATATGGATTACAGATTTGGGTGAGATGTTTATCCGTCCAGACGTTTACCTCTTAAAACAAGGATATAGATATGGCAACGCCACATATTAATGCTGAAATGGGTGATTTCGCAGACGTCGTTTTGATGCCTGGGGACCCGCTGCGTGCAAAACACATTGCAGAAACTTTCCTTGAAGATGTTCGTGAAGTGAACAACGTGCGTGGCATGTTGGGCTTCACCGGTACTTATAAAGGTCGCAAAATCTCCGTAATGGGTCACGGTATGGGTATCCCGTCCTGCTCCATCTACACCAAAGAGCTGATCACTGATTTCGGCGTGAAGAAAATCATTCGTGTGGGTTCATGCGGCGCGGTTCGTGCGGATGTGAAACTGCGTGACGTGGTTATCGGCATGGGTGCTTGCACCGACTCTAAAGTTAACCGTCTGCGTTTCAAAGACCACGACTTCGCAGCTATCGCTGACTTCGATATGGTTCGCAATGCTGTTGATGCAGCTAAAGCGCTGGGCGTAGACGCTCGCGTAGGCAATATCTTCTCCGCAGACCTGTTCTACACGCCAGATCCAACCATGTTTGACGTAATGGAAAAATACGGCATCCTGGGTGTGGAAATGGAAGCGGCAGGTATCTACGGCGTGGCAGCAGAGTTCGGTGCTAAAGCACTGACTATCTGTACTGTATCTGACCATATCCGTACTCACGAGCAGACTACTGCCGAAGAGCGCCAGACCACCTTTAACGACATGATCAAGATTGCTCTTGAATCTGTGTTACTGGGCGACAAAGAGTAAGATTTTAAAGGGTGCTTCGGCACCCTTTATCCTTCGAAGTATCTATTCACTTAAACTCCCTCATTCTGCTCACCTGCTTTACCTTTCAACTATATAGCGCTATAAATCTATTCAAGTATCTATTCACGAATCTATTCACATGAGCACTTTGACTGATTTATTACTCCATGGGCCACAAACTGCAAACTCCTTGCGGCAGCGTTTGGGTGTCAGCCAGGCGACGTTTTCACGTCTTGTAAATGCTCAGAGCAATGTGATTAAAGCGGGTGCCGCCAGAGCGACTCGCTACGCCCTGAGCCGCCCTGTTCGTCAGATTCACCAGTTCCCGTTGTGGCAAATTGATGATTTCGGGCAGGCATGGCGCTTTGGTGAGTTGTATCCCATTTGGCCGCAGGGCAGTTGTCTGGTCATTCTGAATAATGGTGTTGCGCAGTGGTTTGACGGGATCCCATGGTATTTGACCGACCTTCGCCCACAGGGTTTTTTGGGAAGAACGTGGGGGCGCAAATTAGCGCAGCAAGCGGGGCTACCGGAAGATATCCGCTTATGGCAGGAGGAAGATGTTCTACTGGCGCTATCACAGCAGGTAGCGGAAAACCTGGGTGGCTGGTTAGTCGGCGAGGAAAGCTATCGGCGCTGGTTTGATACGCCTTTGCCTCCGGTGATTGCGGATGCTGATAAATTATCGGTTTATAGCGAACTGGCGAGTAGCGCACTGGCGGGCGATATCGTTGGGTCGTCAGCGGGTGGCGAACAGCCTAAATTTACCTGTTATGCACAAACTACGACCGGGCCGGCGCATGTCATCGTTAAATTTACCCCGTTGCTACAAAACGAGAATAGCCAGCGCTGGTCTGATTTGCTTTATGCGGAAGCTTTAGCGCTCAACACTCTGGCTCAGGCCGGTATCCCCGCCTCGACGGCAAAAGTTCTGACCAATACGCAAAGCCAAACATTCCTTGAAGTCATTCGTTTTGACTGCATTGGTGAGCAGGGCCGCAGAGGAATTGTCTCACTTGAAGCCGTACAGAGTGAGTTTGCCAGCGGGGCACAGCATTGGCCCGTCACGATGGAAAAATTACTCGTCCAAAAGTCGGTTGAACCTGCAACTTTGCGCCTGACGCAACGCCTCTGGGCATTTGGTCGGTTGATAGCCAACAGCGATATGCACGCAGGGAATCTTTCGTTCTATCTGTCTGATATGCCACTGCGGCTGGCTCCTGTCTACGACATGCTACCCATGGCTTTTGCCCCGAACAGCGTCGGGAATATGCGCAGAGAACCGGTCAAACCGCAGATTGATCCCGTTGTGCCGCGCGAGGTGTGGTTGGAAATGCTGCCCTATGCTCGCCAGTTCTGGCTTGATGCAAGCCAGAATCAAGGGATTAGCGAAAGTTTCCAGGAGTTGAGTTGTGTGATGGCTTCAGAGCTGGATGCGGTTGAAGCCAACGTTAAACGCCTTGCCTAACGCACCGTCTGTGCAATCCACGCACTTAATTCACGTAGTTCCATTTCCTGCTCGGGGAAATCAGCAATCAGTGTTTCACACTGTTGCTGCAACATATCGCTTCGATACAAACAACCCTGCAAGCGCGCCGCCAGCGCTTCCAGCGGGGCCGGATTCAGGCTATCGGTGAAGATTTGCGTGCGTGTGATATGTCCTTTCTCAACATCGAAATGCAGCTCAACACCGCCCCAGGTAAAACGCTGATCCAGCAAATGACTGAACGCCGGAGCCTGGCCGAAGTTCCATTCCCAACTGCTTTGGCGGGCAAAGGTTTCCGCAAATCCGGGTAGGTCGGGCAGGACATCAGGCGAGATATGTTCCGCTTCAACGCGCTCGCCGTACCAGCCAAAGAATGATTCGCGCACAGCATCGCATATTTGCTCATGGGTTAAGCCAGGTAGCAGGTCGCTGAGGTTTGCTACGCGTCCACGCACAGACGTTATCCCTTTGGCTTTCAGCTTTTTCTCATCTGGATTGAGGTAGTTAGCCAGGCGGCTTAAATCTGCGTTGAGCAGCAGTGTGCCATGATGGAAGCCGCGATCCATGGTTTCTTTATACGCGGAACCTGAAACTTTGCGTGGCCCTTCAGCAGTGGCAACTTCCAGATCGTTGCGCCCGGAAGCAGTCGCGCTAATTCCCAGTGAATCGAGTGCATTAACCACAATAGCGGTAGATACACTTTTGTCGTATTCCGGTTTTCCAGCCATGAAGGTGAAACAGGTATTGCCCAGATCGTGGAACACCGCGCCACCGCCGCTGCTGCGTCTCGCCAGCCGCACGTTGTCTTCTTCCATTCGACGGGTATTGCACTCTTTCCAGGGGTTTTGCGCCCGGCCAATAACTACGGTATCTGCGTTACGCCATAAAAAGAGCACGCGCTGAGTTGCAGGCATCTGGCGGAAAATACACTCTTCTACGGCCAGGTTGAACCAGGGATCGTAAGAGTCAGAAATCAGTAGTCGTAAGGTCGTCATCGTAGAAATCCTTTCTTATTTATAGCTTATTGTCAGCCTGTTCTTCCTCATCTTCTTTCACTTCGGTATTCGCAGTGAGAAGGAAAGGAGACTGCTGCCAGCGGGTGCGTTTGCCCTGCAAAAGAGTACGCGTCAGCACAATGCCAATTGCCAGCGCCAGCAACATCATCAGGCGCAAAATATTGGTGGTGTTATCCACCTGTTTGGCTTCGGTAGCGAGCGTGTGGGTATCAAGTGTGATTCGCAGATAGCCAACCGTCCCGTCTTTATCTTCAATCGGCTGAACAATTTGCTGATTGAAATAACTGCCTGCTTTTTTGCCATCCAGCGCCAGCCTGTCACGCACGCCAATTCCTTCACCTGCTCGCGCGATTTGGCCGCCGCTATCGTCATAAACGCCCGCATCAAGAATACGACTATCCTGGGTCAGTAACTTGAGGGCGGCTGAAATCTTTTTCTCATCAGGGTTTTCGGATTTCATCAGTGGCGCCAGGTTGTAACTCACCTGACGCGCCAGCGTTTTGGCCAGCTCTTCAAGCTGCACATTGCGGGCTTGTTGATGCCCCTGGCTAAACCATGATGCTCCCTGCATCAGCGCGACTAAAAGTGCGAGGCAGATAAGCACAATCACTGCACGATGCAGCCTGAATTTCATTTTTGCCCGAGCCATAATGCACCTTAGGAAAATTGCGTACTTTAATGTTGCCAGAAGCAACGTTCACAAGGTAGCCTCATGCGATCTTTTACTCTGGCCTTTATCTTTTTTCTGGAGCTGTGATGCCAAATAGTCTGACCTGGTGCGACCTGCCGACCGATGTCTCCCTCTGGCCTGGGTTGCCACTATCGCTAAGTGGTGATGAAGTTATGCCACTCGATTACCGTGCTGGCCGCAGCGGCTGGCTTCTGTATGGTCGGAATCTGGATAAAGAGTGCCTGAATCGCTATCAACGAAAGCTAGGCGCGGCGATGGTTATCGTCACCGCGTGGTGTGTTGAAGACTATCAGGTTATTCGCCTGGCGGGTTCATTAACGCCGCGAGCTACCAAACTTGCCCACGATGCTGGGCTGGATGTCGCGCCGCTGGGTAAAATCCCACACTTGCGCACGCCAGGTCTGCTGGTGATGGACATGGATTCCACCGCCATCCAAATCGAATGTATCGATGAAATCGCTAAACTGGCGGGCACCGGTGAAATGGTAGCGGAAGTGACCGAGCGCGCGATGCGTGGCGAGCTGGACTTCGCGGCAAGCCTGAAGCAACGCGTTGCGACCCTTAAAGGGGCAAATGCATCTATTTTGCGCCAGGTGCGTGATGAACTGCCGCTGATGCCAGGGCTGACTTCTCTGGTGCTTAAGCTCGAATCGCTAGGCTGGAAAGTGGCTATCGCTTCCGGTGGCTTCACCTTCTTTGCAGAGTATCTGCGCGATAAACTGCATTTACATGCAGTTGTGGCAAATGAGCTGGAAATTTGCGACGGCAAACTGACCGGTGAAGTCATTGGTCAAATTGTTGATGCCCAATTCAAAGCAGATACGCTCAAGCGCCTTGCGGATAAATATGAAATCCCTGTCGCGCAAACTGTGGCAATTGGTGATGGCGCGAATGATTTACCAATGATTCTGTCTGCCGGGCTGGGTATCGCTTATCACGCGAAACCTAAGGTTAATGAGAAAACAGAAATCACCATCCGTCATGCTGATTTGATGGGTGTATTCTGTATTCTTTCAGGCAGTCTTATTCAGGAAGAACGCTAATGGCGAAAGCGCCGAAACGTGCATTTGTCTGCAACGAATGTGGTGCAGATTATCCTCGCTGGCAAGGGCAATGTAGCGCCTGTCAGGCGTGGAACACTATCACTGAGGTGCGCATTGCCGCCTCGCCGACAGTTGCGCGTAACGAGCGTTTGTCTGGTTATGCCGGCAGTGCGGGCGTCAGCAAAGTACAAAAACTCTCTGATATCAGCCTCGAAGAGTTGCCGCGTTTTTCCACTGGTTTTAAAGAGTTCGACCGCGTACTGGGCGGCGGCGTTGTGCCGGGTAGCGCCATTCTGATTGGCGGTAACCCAGGAGCGGGTAAGTCCACGCTGCTGCTGCAAACACTGTGCAAACTCAGCGAACAGATGAAAACTCTGTATGTCACGGGTGAAGAGTCGCTGCAACAAGTGGCGATGCGCGCACACCGCTTAGGTTTGCCGACTAACAACCTGAATATGCTTTCGGAAACCGGCATCGAGCAAATTTGCATGATTGCCGAAGAAGAAGCGCCGAAGCTGATGGTAATCGACTCCATTCAGGTGATGCACATGGCCGACGTACAATCGTCGCCGGGCAGCGTGGCGCAGGTGCGTGAGTCTGCCGCTTACCTGACGCGCTTTGCCAAAACGCGCGGTGTGGCAATTATCATGGTCGGCCACGTCACCAAAGACGGTTCACTTGCCGGGCCAAAAGTTCTCGAACACTGTATCGACTGCTCGGTGATGCTTGATGGCGATGCCGATTCCCGTTTCCGCACCTTGCGCAGCCATAAAAACCGCTTTGGCGCGGTGAACGAGCTGGGTGTGTTTGCCATGACGGAACAAGGTCTGCGCGAAGTGAGTAACCCTTCAGCTATCTTCCTGAGCCGTGGTGATGAAGTGACTCCCGGTAGTTCTGTGATGGTGGTGTGGGAAGGGACGCGTCCGCTGCTGGTAGAGATTCAGGCGCTGGTGGATCAGTCTATGATGTCCAACCCACGCAGGGTTGCTGTTGGTCTTGAGCAAAACCGTCTGGCGATTTTGTTGGCCGTTTTGCACCGCCACGGTGGCCTGCAAATGGCCGATCAGGATGTATTTGTGAACGTGGTTGGCGGTGTGAAAGTCACCGAAACCAGTGCTGACCTCGCGCTTTTACTGGCGATGGTTTCAAGTCTGCGCAACCGGGCTCTGCCACAAGATTTAGTGGTGTTTGGTGAAGTAGGGTTGGCAGGTGAAATTCGCCCGGTGCCAAGCGGGCAGGAGCGTATTTCTGAAGCCGCAAAACACGGTTTTAAACGTGCGATTGTACCGCAGGCCAATGTGCCGAAAAAATTACCGGAAGGGATGCAGGTCTTCGGGGTGAAAAAACTTGCTGATGCGCTGTCAGTGTTTGACGACTTACAAGACTTATAATTGTATATTCGCCCAATTTTGCAGGAGGCAGGCAGCATGTCGTCATTTGAGTATTTAAAAACCGCAATTCGCCAGCAGAACGTTACGCTGCAGCAAGTTGCGGAATCCTGCGGTATGACCAAGGGCTATCTGAGCCAGCTACTTAACGCCAAAATCAAAAGCCCAAGCGCTCAAAAACTTGAAGCCCTGCACCGTTTCCTCGGCCTGGAGTTTCCCCGCCGTGAGAAAAAGGTCGGTGTTGTATTTGGGAAGTTTTATCCACTGCATACCGGCCATATCTACTTGATTCAACGCGCCGCAAGCCAGGTTGATGAGTTACATATCATCATGGGCTATGACGAAACCCGCGATCGTCTTCTGTTTGAAGACAGTGCCATGTCGCAACAGCCGACAACCGGCGACCGTCTGCGCTGGTTGCTTCAGACCTTTAAGTACCAGAAAAACATTCGTATTCATTCGTTTAACGAAGAAGGGATGGAGCCGTATCCACATGGTTGGGATGTCTGGAGCCGTGGCATCAAAGCTTTCATGGAAAGCAAAGGCATCAATCCTGACTGTATCTACACCTCTGAAGAGAATGATGCGCCACGGTTTAACGAACAGCTCGGTATTGAAACGGTGCTGATAGACCCGAAGCGCACCTTCATGAATATCAGCGGTGGGCAGATCCGCGAAAACCCGTTCCGCTACTGGGAATACATTCCAACTGAAGTGAAACCGTTCTTTGTCCGAACCGTTGCGATTCTGGGCGGTGAGTCGAGCGGTAAGTCGTGGATGGTGAATAAGCTTGCCAACATTTTCAACACGACCAGCGCCTGGGAATACGGGCGTGACTATGTCTTTTCCCATCTGGGTGGCGATGAGATGGCATTGCAATATTCTGACTACGATAAAATTGCCATCGGCCATGCGCAGTACGTTGATTTTGCAGTTAAATATGCCAATAAAGTCGCTTTTATCGATACTGACTTTGTTACCACTCAGGCATTCTGCAAAAAATATGAAGGGCGTGAGCACCCTTTTGTGCAGGCGCTGATTGATGAGTACCGCTTTGATCTGGTGATTTTGCTGGAAAACAACACGCCGTGGGTAGCCGATGGCTTGCGTAGCCTGGGCAGTGATACCGACAGGAAATCGTTCCAGAATCTTTTGGTGTCGATGCTTGATGAGAACAACATCAGCTACGTTCATGTAGAAGAACCTGACTACGATTCTCGCTTCTTGCGCTGTGTTGATTTGGTGAAGAACATGATTGGCGAGCGGGGATAATCGGGCTTGTCAAAAAAGGGGGCGCATCAAGCGCCCCCTTTTTTATTACTTCGTTACGCGCTTGTACTTAATACGCTTAGGTTCCAGCGCATCCGCACCCAGAGTGCGTTTCTTGTACTCTTCGTACTCAGTAAAGTTGCCTTCAAAGAACTCCACTTTGCCTTCATCCTGGTAATCCAGAATGTGCGTGGCGATACGGTCAAGGAACCAACGGTCGTGCGAGATAACCATGGCACAGCCTGGGAATTCCAGCAGGGCGTTTTCTAACGCGCGCAGGGTTTCGATATCCAGGTCGTTGGTTGGTTCATCGAGCAGCAGTACGTTGCCGCCAACTTGCAGTAATTTTGCAAGGTGCAGACGACCACGCTCACCACCGGATAACTCACCGACACGTTTACCCTGGTCGACGCCTTTGAAGTTAAAGCGACCAACGTACGCACGGCTTGGCATTTCGGTGTTACCGACGCGCATGATGTCCTGGCCGCCGGAAACTTCTTCCCACACGGTTTTGCTGTTGTCCATTGCGTCACGGAACTGATCGACAGACGCCAGTTTGACGGTTTCGCCCAGTTCAATGGTGCCACTATCTGGCTGTTCCTGGCCGGACATCATACGGAACAGGGTAGATTTACCCGCGCCGTTAGGACCGATGATCCCGACAATTGCACCTTTCGGTACAGAGAATGTCAGGTCTTCAATCAGCAGGCGGTCGCCGTAGGATTTACGCAGATTGGTAACCTCAACGACTTTATCGCCCAGACGTGCGCCTGGTGGAATAAACAGTTCGTTGGTTTCGTTACGTTTCTGGTATTCAGTGTTGTTAAGCTCTTCAAAGCGAGCCAGACGCGCCTTGCCCTTAGACTGGCGGCCTTTCGCACCCTGACGTACCCACTCCAGCTCTTTCTCGATGGATTTACGGCGAGCCGCTTCCGAAGAGGCTTCCTGAGCCAGACGTTCGTCTTTCTGCTCAAGCCAGGAGGAGTAGTTACCTTCCCACGGAATACCTTCACCGCGGTCAAGTTCCAGAATCCAGCCTGCAACGTTATCGAGGAAGTAACGGTCGTGGGTAATAGCCACAACGGTGCCTTCGAAGTCGTGCAGGAAGCGCTCGAGCCACGCCACGGATTCAGCATCCAGGTGGTTCGTTGGTTCGTCGAGCAGCAGCATGTCTGGCTTTTCGAGCAGCAGGCGGCAAAGTGCTACACGGCGACGTTCACCACCGGACAGGTTAGCAATTTTCGCATCCCAATCTGGCAGACGCAGCGCATCAGCAGCACGTTCCAGTTGCACGTTCAGGTTGTGACCGTCGTGTGCCTGAATGATTTCTTCAAACTTACCTTGTTGGGCAGCCAGCTTGTCGAAATCGGCGTCCGGCTCAGCGTATTTGGCATACACTTCGTCGAGGCCTTTCAGGGCATTAACGACTTCAGCTACGGCTTCTTCAACCGATTCACGGACGGTATGTTCAAGGTTGAGTTGCGGTTCTTGCGGCAAATAGCCGATTTTTAGTCCAGGTTGTGGGCGCGCTTCGCCTTCGATGTCGGTATCAATGCCGGCCATAATGCGCAGCAGCGTGGATTTACCGGAACCGTTCAGACCCAGTACGCCAATCTTGGCGCCAGGGAAGAAACTGAGAGAGATATTTTTCAGGATATGACGTTTCGGCGGAACAACTTTGCCGACTCGATGCATGGTATAAACGAATTGAGCCACAGTGCGACTTCGCCTCTTTTTCGTGATTTAAGATGGTTCGTATCAAAGGCGAAGTGTAGCCGTTTTCAGCAGGTAATCCCAGCAGGGGAAGTAGGATGTGTTACCCGAAACACTCTGGACAGTGTTATACCCAAAATAACGTGCTCTGGCGTGGCGAAACAGCAATAGCAGAGTTAGCATGAAGTAACCAATGGCGGCATGATGCTGCCTGTAAATATGTGAGGAGAACTTGTGGGGAAAGCCAAACAAGTCGCGGGACAATTGCTGGTGGCAATTGTAAGCCTTGCGGCATTAACTCATGCAGTTCGTGCGGACTCGCTCGATGAGCAACGCAGCCGATACGCACAAATCAAACAAGCGTGGGATAGCAAGCAAATGGATGTGGTGCAGCGAATGATGCCCACGTTGCAGGATTATCCTCTCTATCCTTATCTAGAATATCGCCAGATTACAGACGACTTAATGAATGAGCCAACGCTTGTCGTTAGTCGCTTTATTGAGGCAAATCCAACGCTGCCGCCAGCTCGCTCCCTGAAGTCACGCTTTGTGAATGAACTCGCCCGTCGTGAAGACTGGCGTGGCTTGCTGGCATTTAGCCCTGAGCAGCCGGGTACGACCGAATCTAAATGTAATTATTACTACGCAAAATGGAATACCGGCCAGGCGGATGCCGCATGGGTGGGAGCCAAAGATTTGTGGCTGACGGGGAAGAATCTGCCGTCAAGCTGTGACCGTTTATTCTCGGCGTGGCGCTCTTCAGGGACTCAAGATCCGTTGGCCTATCTGGAGCGTATTCGCCTGGCGATGAAAGAGGGCAATACTTCGTTGGTCAATAGCCTCGCAAGCCAAATGCCTGCGGATTACCAAACCATCTCCAGCGCGCTAATAAATCTGCAAAATAACCCCAATTCGGTGCTGACATTTGCCCAAACTGTGGGTGCAACAGACTTTACGCGTCAGGCTGCGGCAATAGCTTTTACCCGTGTGGCCCGGGATGACGTAGAAAATGCGCGCATGATGATCCCGTCACTGGTGCAAGCGCAGCAACTTAATGACTCTCAGGCTCAGGAGCTCCGAGATACCGTCGCCTGGCGCTTGATGGGCAATGATGTTACGGCCGAACAGGCTGCGTGGCGTGATGATGCCATTATGCGTTCAGAATCAACGACGCTAGTTGAAAGACGTGTACGTATGGCGCTGGGAACGGGCGATCGTACTGGTCTGAATACCTGGCTTGCGCGTTTACCGATGGAAGCCAAAGAGAAAGATGAGTGGCGTTACTGGCAGGCAGATCTATTGTTGGAACGTGGCCGTGATGTGGAAGCCAAAGAGATCCTACATTCTTTGATGCAGCAACGCGGATTTTACCCAATGGTGGCAGCCCAGCGTTTAGGGGAAGAATACCCATTGCGGGTAGACAAAGCGGTACCGGTCAATCCAGCGCTGGTCCAGGGACCAGAAATGGCGCGAGTTCGCGAGTTAATGTACTGGCAGATGGATAACACTGCGCGCAGCGAATGGGCGAATTTAATCACCAGCCGCAGCAAACCAGAGCAGGAAGGATTGGCGCGTTATGCGTTTGATCAAAACTGGTGGGATCTTAGCGTGCAGGCAACGATCGCCGGGAAGCTTTGGGATCATCTCGAAGAGCGTTTCCCTCTGGCGTATAAGGATGTTTTCTCTCGTTATGTCAGCGATAAAGATATCTCGCAAAGCTATGCAATGGCGATTGCGCGTCAGGAAAGTGCCTGGAACCCGAAAGTGAAATCACCTGTTGGAGCCAGCGGCTTGATGCAAGTTATGCCGGCTACGGCTGCGCATACTGTGAAAGTGTTCAACATTCCAGGTTACAGCAGCCCCTCTCAGTTACTCGACCCTGAAACCAATATCAATATTGGTACGACGTATTTGCAGTCCGTCTATCAGCAATTCGAGAACAATAGGATCTTCTCGTCAGCTGCTTATAACGCGGGGCCGGGCCGAGTCAGAACCTGGCTTGGTAACAGTGCCGGGCGCATCGATGCAGTTGCGTTTGTTGAGAGTATTCCCTTCTCAGAAACGCGCGGATATGTGAAAAACGTGCTGGCTTATGATGCGTATTATCAATACTTCATGGGTAAATCCGCACCGTTGCTGACGGACACTGAGTGGCAACGCCGTTATTGATTTTGGGGTGTCCATGTTATGCTATCGTACTAGTTAATTAGTATGAAGTAGGGTGGCATAACATGACTCAGCACTCTCAATACTCGGCAGAACACGCCGAACAAAGCAATCAAGAGTGGCTCCGCTTTGTGGAGTTGCTACAGCAATCGTTTGATAAGCAACTGCATATGCCGTTGTTGATGTTGTTACTGACACCAGATGAACGCACAGCCCTTGGGACTCGTGTCAGAATTGTCGAAGAGTTACTGCGCGGCGAAATGAGCCAGCGTGAGCTTAAAAATGAACTGGGTGCGGGGATTGCGACTATTACCCGTGGCTCAAATAGCTTGAAATCTGCCCCACCAGCGCTGCGTGCGTGGCTGGAGCAGGAATTATTGAGTGCTAAAGATTAACGATAAACGTCGTTATGAAATGGGCTCAACGCCAGAATAACCGCCTGGTGGTAAACGCTACTGCGAGTTAATTTCCCGGCGGTAAACACGCCAATCGCGCCTTCTTTATTACCAATTTTATCGATACCAGTATAGGCGGACATCACAGGCCCTAATGCTTCGCCTGCACGTACTTTTTCAAGAATGATGGCAGGAAGTGGGAGCGTTGCTGAACGGGCTTCACCACGCTTATTTTGGTTTTCAATCACAACCCAACTGAATGTACTGTCATCATCAATTCCCGCCTCAACCGCCACCCAAAAATCAGCTTCCGGGCGCACCTGACGGGCGTTCATAATTCGGCATCGTGCGCCAGTTCGCGTTTCATGGTTTCCAAATGGCTGTTCAGGCACACCACTATCGACGGCGACGGGTTCAATATGGCAGCATCCCTCCCCATAGATATCGTCGAATGCCTGGTGAATTGCCTGAATTTTGGCTGGATTAGTTGTTGCGCAGACGACATGGTACATAATCAGTGAAACTCTCAAGAAATTGTTGCCGCAGTATAACGGAAAAAACGCATGTTACAGGTATACCTTGTTCGCCACGGCGAAACGCAGTGGAATGCGCAGCGCCGCATTCAGGGCCAGTCAGACAGTGCGCTGACTGAAAAAGGAGAACGCCAGGCCGAGCAGGTGGCCGAGCGAGTTAAAACGTTAGGCATTACGCATGTGATTGCCAGCGATCTGGGGCGTACGCGCCGCACCGCTGAGATAATCGCGCATGCATGTGGTGTGGATGTCACGCTGGATGCGCGTTTACGTGAGCTGGATATGGGCGTGCTAGAACGCCGTAATCTGGACACGCTAAGCGAAGAAGAAGAGAGCTGGCGTCGTCAGTTAGTTAATGGCACCGCTGATGGGCGTATTCCCGAAGGGGAAAGCATGCTCGAGATGAGTGAGCGTATGCATGCGGCTTTAAATGCTTGCCTGAATTTACCTGCTGGCAGTCGCCCATTGCTGGTGAGCCACGGTATGGCGTTAGGCTGCCTGGTGAGTACGATTCTGGGATTACCGGCCTGGGCTGAACGTCGCTTACGTTTAAGAAACTGTTCAATTTCCCGTGTGGATCACCAGCAAAGCCCGTGGTTGGCTTCCGGCTGGGTGGTTGAAACAGCAGGGGATATCTCGCATTTAGATGCCCCTGCGTTGGATGAACTTCAGCGTTAATTAGCGACGTACAGGAATCAGATACTCACATCTGATCTGCATTGGACGGTCATGAACACGCGCTTCTTCTTGCGGGAAGAAGCGTTCAATATCCTGGCCTTTGCGACGAGTCAGATTCAGGGACGGCATGCAGGTTCCGTAAATGGTCAGGATAAACTCCTGCAAACCCGTGCCCGGCCCTTCGTAGTCGAACTGTACGTAATCCCCACCTTCAAGGCTGACCGGATGAGAGTCGGGTAAGAACCCATTCGCCATTTCAGGTGTTAACGCAGTGGTATAGAAGACTTCTTGCTCGTCGTCTTTCTCGATGCTTGGGCGCGGCTCATGCAAACCGTACAATACGCGCGGCAGTGTCGGAGAATTCCCGAGGAATTGCGTCCAGAACTGGATACGCATTTCATTACGGAAATCAGAGATTTGCTCGAGCGTACAGCTGTAACTTTGCGTGACCCCCACCAAATGGGTTTTTGGCAGAGTGACAAATTGCGCTTGAGGAAGAGTAAACTCATCTAAACGCAACGGTGGACGCATACCGAATGCGCTCCAGTCAGGTGAGCGACGATAGAGTGCCGGTGTTTGGGCAAACTGCTTTTTGAAGGCGCGAGTGAATGTCTGCTGAGAATCAAAGCGATACTGCAAAGCAATATCAAGGATAGGTCGAGCGGTTAGACGCAACGCCACTGCTGACTTTGATAAACGACGTGCGCGGATGTATGCACCGATGGCATGACCCGTAACATCTTTGAACATCCGTTGTAGATGCCACTTGGAATAACCTGCTTTTGCCGCCACATTATCCAGAGACAGTGACTGATCCAGGTGGCCTTCCAGCCAAGTTAATAGATCGCGAATGATCCCTGTCTGATCCATATAATATCCTCATCCTGACACGGTGAGTGCCGTCAATTTGGGCGATGATAGCACTTTTTGTTGTCATGACATTCAGAGTTTTTTTTAACAAGACGTGCCAAAATCAGTTACTCATTCGAACAATTTTATTAATAACGTGATATTTAACGGTTTTTTAGTCCAGGGTGTGAATAGTCGCTTAAGGCAATCATTAACTAATG
Source organism: Buttiauxella cochleicola (assembly GCF_021282405.1). Lineage (NCBI taxonomy): Bacteria > Pseudomonadati > Pseudomonadota > Gammaproteobacteria > Enterobacterales > Enterobacteriaceae > Buttiauxella > Buttiauxella cochleicola. The sequence goes on along the minus strand of NZ_JAJSOU010000005.1, from coordinate 178,375 downwards.
GTAACAATATGAAATATAAAGTTTTAGTCGCGCTGAGTTCATTGCTGTTTATTTCACTGGGTGTTCGGGCGGAAGTGATCGGCTCAGTCGATACCGTTTTCAAGGTGTTTGGCCCTGACCATAAAATTGTTGTTGAGGCATTTGACGATCCGGATGTTAAAAACGTCACTTGCTATATTAGCCGTGCAAAAACGGGTGGCATTAAAGGTGGGCTAGGGCTAGCAGAAGATACTTCAGATGCGGCGATTTCTTGCCAGCAAGTTGGGCCAGTAGAGCTAAGCGAAAAAATAAAAGCTGGCAAAACTCAGGGTGATGTTGTGTTCCAGAAACGGACATCATTGGTGTTCAAGAAACTGCAAGTCGTGCGTTTCTATGATGCTAAACGTAACACTCTGGCCTATCTGGCGTATTCCGACAAAGTGGTTGAAGGCTCACCAAAAAATGCGCTGAGTGCGGTGCCAATTATGCCGTGGAAGTAACAGGGAGCATGCGATGAACCAGGCCACTATCTGGTTAGTTGAAGATGAAACCAGTATTGCTGATACGTTGATCTACACGTTACAGCAAGAGGGGTTTTCGGTGCGTGCCTTCGATCGCGGTTTGCCTGTGCTGAAAGCTGCACATGAAGAACGCCCGGATCTGGCTATTCTGGATGTTGGCCTGCCTGATATTAACGGCTTTGAATTATGTCGCCGCCTGCTGGCTGATTACCCGGATCTTCCGCTGCTGTTTCTTACCGCGCGCAGTGAAGAAGTTGACAGGCTGATTGGCCTTGAGATTGGCGCTGATGATTACATCGCCAAACCGTTTTCCCCACGTGAAGTTTGCGCGAGGGTTCGAACGGTGCTGCGTCGCCTGCAAAAACAACGGCAGGCTTTAGCCGGGAGCACCCAGCGGATTGGCCTTTTCGAGTTCAATGAAATGGCCGCGCAGATCTCCTGGTGCCAGCAGTCGTTGCAGCTGACTCGCTATGAATACTTGTTATTAAAGACTTTTTTACAGTGGCCTGGTCGAGTATTTTCCCGCCAACAATTGATGGATCTGGTGTGGAGTACTGCCGAAGAAAGTTTTGATCGCACGGTCGACACGCATATTAAAACGCTGCGTGCCAAACTGCGGGCGATCAACCCCGATCTTTCACCGATCAACACGCATCGTGGCTTAGGCTACAGTCTTGGTGTGAATTAATGCGTATCGGGATGCGCCTGCTGCTGGGCTATTTTTTGATTGTGGCGATTGCGGCCTGGTTTGTACTGTCGATCTTTTTACAGGAGGTGAAGCCTGGCGTTCGGCGCGCAACGGAAGGCACGTTAATTGATACCGCTACGTTACTGGCCGAATTTGCTAAAGCCGATATGCTGGCGGGAAATGCACAAAACGGCCAGCTCGCGCAGGCATTCTCCCGGCTTAATCAACACTCCTTCAAGGCCAATATCAGTGGCATTACCAAATCCAAAAATGAATACCGTGTTTATCTAACTGATACGAAAGGGATCGTTTTATTTGATTCCAGTGGCAATGCAACAGGTGAAGATTACTCGCGCTGGAACGATGTCTGGCTGACGTTACAGGGTAAATACGGTGCACGCAGCACACCGGTAAACGCTAACAACCCCGAAAGTACCGTGATGTATGTGGCCGCACCCGTGCGTGACGGGCAAAACATCATTGGTGTGTTGAGTGTTGGTAAGCCAAACAGCGCTATGGACCCGGTTATACGCCGCAGTGAGCGGCGTATTCTGTGGGCGGGCGTGGCATTACTGGGCATTGCTTTGCTGATTGGTTTTGGGTTTGTGTTGTGGATTAACAGGGCCATCGGAAAGCTGGTTCGCTATGCAGACTCGGTCACCACCGAGCACCCTTTACCGCTACCTAAACCTGGCAGTAGCGAATTGCGTAAGTTGGCGTTGGCGCTGGAAAGTATGCGGCTGAAACTCGAAGGGAAAACGTATATAGAGCAGTACGTTCATGCCCTGACTCATGAGTTGAAAAGCCCGATGGCGGCGATTCGTGGTGCGGCAGAAATTTTACGTGAAGGCCCGCCGCCAGAAATTGTCGAGAAGTTCTCTGCGAACATTCTTCAGCAAAATCTGCGCATGCAACAGCTGGTCGATAATCTATTACGCCAGGCAAAACTGGAAAGCCGGGTTGATATTATGGCTCAACCGATAGGTCTGGCAGCGCTATTTTCCTCGCTATGTGATAGCCGCGAAGTGCTCGCCCGCAGTAAAAAAATCTTGTTAAGAATCGATAAAAATGTTCCCGAAGATCTTACCGTGGAAGGTGATCCGGCTTTGCTTGAGCAAGCTGTTGGGAATTTGCTGGATAATGCGCTCGATTTTACTCCGCCCGCTGGGGAGGTGGTTTTAAGTATTGAACAACATATTGGACAGATCACTATTTTGGTTTCTGATACAGGAAGCGGGATACCTGATTATGCAAAAGAACGCGTATTCGAACGTTTTTACTCATTGCCGCGCAGCAACGGGCAAAAAAGCAGTGGCTTAGGGCTGGCATTTGTTCATGAAGTCGCACGTTTGCATCGTGGAACCATAACTCTTGAGAATCGTCCTGAAGGTGGTGTGCAAGTTCGATTGGCACTGCCTGAAAAATAACTCCCGCACTTCACCGTCCCTTCACATAACTTCATTTAGCCCCCACAAACGCTCGCTATCCTCTGCCCATCAAAAATGGAGGGGATTATGTTTAAATCTGCGTTGTTCTGGAAAGTCATGACCTTGTTGGGATGTATGGTGGTGTTGTTGATTCCCTTAAATATGTTGAGTTCGTTAGTTAATGAACGCAGCAGTTATCGGGATGATGTTGAACAGTCACTGCGCCAAAGTGCCAGTGGGCCGCAAACCATTACTGGTCCACTGATCGCCATCCCCATAACGGAGCTGACGACCGTTATGGAAGACAATAAAGAGATTAAGAAAGAGCGCCGGTTCATTCGTTACTACCTGCCAGAGAACTTGAGTATTGTGGGGAAGCAAACCGTTGAACCGCGCCATATCGGTATTTATGAGGGGCAAATCTGGCGCACAGCTATCACGTTTGATGCCACGTTTAATCGCCAATTGCTCTCAAACGAGGTAGGTCCCGATACTCTTATTGGTACGCCATACGTGGTGCTGGCAGTCGGCGACTCACGCGGGATTGGTAAAGTGGGTGAGCTTGATATCAACGGTGAGTCTTATCCGATTGAACCCGGTAGCAACCTGCCAGGAGTGGGGCAGGGGCTACATGCTATTCTCCCTGTAAAACTTCTTCAGGATGAGAAACTCACGCTGCGTTTTAACCTGGATTTGATGGGAACTAAACAGCTTGCCGTCGTGCCTGTTGGGCGTAATAGTCAGTTCAACTTAACCAGCAACTGGCCGCATCCTGGATTTATGGGCGATTTTTTACCACAGCAGCGGACTGTCACTGATAGTGGATTTAGCGCCAGCTGGCAAAGCACCTGGTTTGCTAACAATCTGAATACCAATTTCTATGATGGTCAGCGGGTTGACGTCGACCGTCTGCCAGCTTTTAGCGTCACGGTAGCGAACCCGGTCGACCAGTATCAACTGACTGACCGCGCAGTAAAATATGCCATCCTTCTGATTGGTCTAACATTTATGAGCTTCTTCTTGCTGGAGACACTGACCGGACTGCGTGTTCACCCGATGCAGTATTTGCTGGTTGGGCTATCGCTCGTGATGTTCTATCTCGTTCTACTGGCCGTATCGGAGCACATTGGATTTAACGGAGCATGGCTGCTGGCGAGCCTGGTTTGTGCCGGAATTAACGGTTTTTACCTTAAGGCTGTACTCAATAGCGGGAAAGCGAGTGCAATGTTCACTCTGGGATTATTGATGCTGGATGCGGTGCTCTGGCAGCTATTGCAGTCTGAAGACAGTGCTCTGCTGCTCGGAACTGGGGTCCTTTTTGCAGCACTCTCAGCCATTATGTTACTGACACGAAATATCGACTGGTACGGAATGAGAAGAAAAGTACAGGTGCCAGAAAATGGCGAGATGCAGAAAGATCCGGAGCGGTTCCGCTTGTGGAAATAGATAGATAATCGAGACAAAAGAAAAGGGCGGATTAAAAATCCGCCCTTTCACATTCATGTTTGATTACAGGTTTATTCCTGTAAATCGCCGCAGAAGCGATAACCTTCGCCGTGAATCGTAGCGATGATTTCAGGTGTGTCTGGGGTCGATTCGAAATGCTTACGAATACGACGAATTGTGACGTCAACGGTACGATCGTGCGGCTTCAGCTCACGACCTGTCATCTTCTTCAGCAATTCAGCACGGGACTGAATTTTCCCTGGGTTTTCACAGAAGTGCAGCATGGCGCGGAATTCGCTACGCGGCAACTTGTACTGCTCACCATTTGGACTGACCAATGAACGGCTGTTGATATCCAATTCCCATCCATTGAACTTGTAGCTTTCAACGGAACGACGTTCTTCGCTGATTGCACCCAGGTTCATAGTACGAGACAACAGGTTGCGCGCACGAATAGTCAATTCACGTGGATTGAATGGCTTAGTGATGTAATCATCTGCGCCGATTTCAAGGCCAAGAATTTTATCGACTTCGTTGTCGCGACCCGTCAGGAACATCAATGCCACATTGGCTTGCTCACGCAATTCACGCGCCAGCAGCAGGCCATTTTTGCCTGGCAAATTGATATCCATAATGACCAGGTTGATGTCATTATCGGAAAGGATTTGATGCATTTCAGCGCCATCAGTCGCTTCAAAAACATCATAACCTTCAGCTTCAAAAATGCTCTTTAACGTGTTGCGTGTTACTAATTCGTCTTCGACGATAAGAATATGCGGGGTCTGCATGTTTGCTACCTAAAATTGCCAACTAAATCAAAACAGGAAGTACAAAAGTCCCTGACCTGCCTAATACATGCCAAAAATTAACATGCTGGGCGTAACATGACTAAAGTACGTAATTGCGTTCTTGATGCACTTTCCATCAACGTCAACAACATCATTAGCTTGGTCGTGGGCACTTTTCCCTCTGGACCCGACGGTGTCAAAAACGGTTGTTATCCTATACCATTTTAACAGCAACATAACAGGCAGGACCGCTTTAGACATCTGATAAAACTACGCTTCGTTGACATATATCAAATTCAATTGTAGCACGTTAACAGTTTGATGAAATCATCGTAGCGTTTTGCCACATTTCATCACAATATTTTAATAATATATATAGTTACATGAATTGATTAGTAAAGAACATAAATCAGATTGATGATGGTGTTAATATGGTTTTTTTGTTATTTAAAACAATGAGATAATGCTTTTTACTGCATCTTTGCTTGCTGGTCAAACCACCAATATGTATTCAAGGTGCTTATGATTCGTATTACATGCATTTTATATACGAATGTTACTTTAATGTAAATTTTTGATGCGTATTATCATTTGAAATTTGTGAATGTCCAATAACGGGCACTTTTTTAAAGAGAGTTTTAATGCGTTTTATAATTATTTTGGTCGCACCAGCCAGAGCTGAAAATGTGGGTGCAGCAGCTAGAGCGATGAAGACCATGGGATTTGCTGATTTGCGTGTGGTTGATAGCGAAGCCGATCGACAACCAGAAGCACGCTGGGTCGCGCATGGTTCTGGTGATGTGCTGGATAATGCACAGCATTTTAATACGCTGGCGGAAGCCTTGCATGATGTCGATTTTACGATTGCAACCACTGCGCGCAGCCGCGCTAAATTTCATTACTACGCCACACCGCAACAATTGGTTCCATTACTTGAAGAAAAGCGTACCTGGGTAGGGACTGTGGCACTGGTGTTTGGTCGTGAAGATTCGGGGCTAACCAATGAAGAACTCGAACTGGCAGATGTTCTGACCGGCGTACCGATGGTTGCGGATTATCCGTCGCTTAACCTTGGCCAGGCTGTAATGGTCTATTGTTATCAGCTCTCAGCACTTATGCAGCTCCCTGCGCCAGAACATGATGTGGTGGATGCCAAACAGCTAAGCGCATTACGTTCTCGTATCACTTCCTTGCTTGAGCGTGTTGAGGCGAGCAGCGACCAAAAAATGGTTGATTGGTTACAGCAGCGTCTTGGCTTGTTAGCGCAGCGAGATACGGCAATGTTGCACCGTTTGCTGCATGATATCGAAAAAAAACTGCCAGAGCATAATGCTGGAAACCGCTTTAAAAGCAGTGAGGATGGGGTGTGATTTCCCCGTTTTTTCAGCGTAATAAGCGCGGTTTTTGCTGCTTTTTCAGCGTTCAGAAGCTGTGTCACTAACAGTGGTAAAATTAAAAATAAATTGACTTAGATTGCCGGATACTTTAGTCAATATAGGTAAATCATATTACGAGCACACAACATCCATGATTCGCATCAGCCCAATGACAACAATTATTACAACCACCATTACCACAGGTAACGGTGCGGGCTGACGCATACCAGGAAAAACGAAAAAAGCCCGCACCTAAACAGTGCGGGCTTTTTTTTGGACTAAAAACTCAAGGGTAATAATAAATGCGAGTGTTGAAATTCGGTGGTACTTCAGTGGCAAATGCGGAGCGTTTTCTGCGTGTTGCCGATATCCTGGAAAGCAATGCCAAACAGGGGCAGGTTGCGACCGTGCTGTCTGCCCCGGCGAAAATTACCAATCACCTCGTTGCCATGATTGAAAAAACAATTGGCGGCCAGGATGCCTTACCGAATATCAGCGATGCAGAACGCATTTTCAGCGAACTTCTGAATGGTCTCGCAGATGCACAGCCGGGTTTCCCTGTCGTGCAGCTCAAGGGATTTGTTGAGAAGGAGTTTGCGCAGCTAAAGCATGTTCTGCACGGTATTAGCCTGTTGGGGCAATGCCCGGACAGCATCAACGCCGCTATCATCTGCCGTGGCGAAAAGCTCTCTATCGCTATCATGGCTGAATTGCTTAAAGCTCGCGGTCACAATGTGACGGTTATCAATCCGGTAGAGAAACTTCTCGCTGTCGGGCATTACCTTGAATCCACTGTAGATATTACTGAGTCAACTCGTCGCATTGCTGCCAGCCGTATTCCGGCTGACCATATGATCCTGATGGCGGGCTTTACTGCCGGGAACGAAAAAGGCGAGTTAGTCGTTCTGGGTCGTAATGGATCTGACTATTCAGCGGCCGTGCTGGCTGCCTGTTTACGCGCGGACTGTTGTGAAATTTGGACTGATGTTGATGGCGTTTATACTTGCGACCCACGTCAGGTACCGGATGCAAGGCTTCTAAAATCGATGTCGTATCAGGAGGCCATGGAGCTTTCTTACTTCGGCGCCAAAGTTCTTCATCCACGTACTATTTCCCCGATTGCTCAATTCCAAATCCCTTGCCTGATTAAAAACACGGGTAACCCGCAAGCGCCTGGCACTTTAATTGGTGCAGAAAGTGATGAAGATGATCTGCCGGTTAAAGGCATCACTAACCTGAATAATATGGCGATGTTTAACGTTTCAGGCCCAGGAATGAAAGGGATGGTTGGTATGGCGGCACGCGTCTTTGCTGCTATGTCCCGCGCTGGAATTTCGGTGGTGTTGATTACTCAGTCATCCTCTGAATACAGCATCAGCTTCTGTGTGCCGCAGGCGGATTGTGTACGTGCGCGTCGTGCGATGGATGATGAGTTCTATCTCGAACTCAAAGAGGGTCTGCTTGAACCACTGGCGATCATGGAGCATCTGGCCATTATCTCTGTCGTTGGGGACGGTATGCGTACTCTGCGCGGTATTTCCGCTAAGTTCTTCGCAGCCCTTGCCCGCGCCAACATCAATATCGTCGCTATCGCGCAGGGCTCATCCGAGCGTTCTATCTCGGTCGTGGTCAGTAACGACGATGCGGTTACCGGCGTGCGCGTGACTCACCAGATGCTATTCAATACCGACCAGGTTATCGAAGTGTTCCTGATTGGCGTGGGCGGAGTGGGTGCTGCATTAGTTGAGCAGGTGAAACGTCAGCAGGCCTGGTTGAAGCAAAAGCATATCGATCTGCGTGTATGTGGAATTGCGAACTCGAAAGCTCTGCTGACCAATATTCACGGCCTGAATCTGGATAACTGGCAGGAAGAGCTGGCCCAGGCGAAAGAGCCGTTCAACCTTGGGCGTCTGATTCGTCTGGTAAAAGAGTATCACTTGCTGAACCCGGTGATTGTTGACTGTACTTCCAGCCAGGCGGTTGCCGACCAGTATGCAGATTTCCTTGGTGAAGGTTTCCACGTGGTGACGCCGAATAAGAAGGCGAACACCTCGACCATGAACTACTACCACCAGATGCGTAACGCGGCGGCAAAATCACGCCGTAAATTCCTTTACGATACCAACGTAGGGGCCGGTCTGCCGGTTATCGAAAACCTGCAAAATTTGCTTAATGCAGGTGACGAGTTACAACGTTTCTCTGGCGTTCTTTCGGGTTCTCTGTCGTTTATTTTTGGCAAGCTGGACGAGGGTATGAGCCTTTCAGAAGCAACCAAAGTTGCCCGTGAGATGGGTTATACCGAACCCGATCCGCGTGATGATCTTTCTGGTATGGATGTGGCGCGTAAGCTGTTAATTCTGGCGCGTGAAACCGGCAGTAATTTTGAGCTTTCGGATATCATCATTGAGCCAGTATTACCGGAATCCTTTGATTCTACAGGTGATGTCGAGTCGTTCATGGCGCGCTTGCCGCAGTTGGATGATGAGTTCTCTGCGCGAGTTGCAAAAGCCCGTGATGAAGGAAAAGTGTTGCGTTATGTCGGCGTGATTGAAGAAGATGGTAGCTGTAAAGTTAAAATTGATGCGGTGGATGGCAACGACCCATTGTATAAAGTTAAAAATGGAGAAAATGCGTTGGCCTTCTACAGCCATTATTACCAGCCTTTGCCGTTAGTCCTGCGTGGTTACGGAGCAGGGAATGATGTGACTGCTGCCGGTGTTTTCGCCGACTTATTGCGCACTTTGTCATGGAAGTTAGGAGTTTAAGATGGTTAAAGTATACGCCCCGGCTTCCAGTGCCAATATGAGCGTCGGGTTTGATGTTCTGGGCGCAGCCGTATCGCCGATAGATGGCTCGCTGCTTGGGGATTACGTGACTGTCGAAGCGGCAGACACTTTTAGTTTGAACAACATCGGGCGCTTCGCCAGCAAATTGCCAGACGAGCCGCGCGAAAACATCGTTTATCAATGCTGGGAGCGTTTCTGCCAGGAGATCGGCAAAAATATTCCCGTGAAAATGACTCTGGAAAAGAGCATGCCGATTGGTTCCGGCCTCGGTTCCAGCGCTTGTTCAGTGGTCGCAGGCCTGATGGCGATGAACGAATACTGTGGCAAACCATTGAGCGACACGCGTTTACTGAGCTTGATGGGCGAGCTGGAAGGGCGCATTTCAGGCAGCGTTCATTATGATAACGTAGCTCCGTGTTTCCTCGGTGGCATGCAGCTGATGATTGAAGAAAATGGCATCATCAGCCAGTCTGTACCGGGTTTTGATGAATGGCTTTGGGTGCTTGCGTATCCTGGGATTAAAGTCTCTACCGCAGAAGCACGGGCCATCCTGCCGGCGCTTTATCGCCGCCAGGATTGTATTAGCCACGGTCGCCATCTGGCGGGCTTTATTCACGCATGCCACACGCGCCAGCCACAGCTTGCGGCAAAACTGATGCGTGATGTGATTGCTGAGCCGTATCGCGCTAAATTGCTACCGCGCTTTAATGAGGCGCGCCAGGCTGCTGCAGATATTGGTGCGCTGGCGAGTGGTATTTCGGGCTCTGGCCCAACTCTATTTGCACTGTGCGATAACACTGATACCGCACAACGCGTGGCTGACTGGCTCAGCCAACACTATTTGCAGAACCAGGAAGGTTTTGTACATATTTGCCGTCTGGATACGGCGGGCGCACGAGTTCTGGGATAACGCATGAAACTGTATAACCTTAAAGATCATAACGAGCAGGTCAATTTTGCCCAGGCGATTGTGCAGGGGTTGGGTAAACAGCAGGGGCTGTTTTTTCCACATGATTTGCCGGAATTTGAACTGACAGAAATAGACGAAATGTTGAAGATGGATTTCGTCTCCCGCAGCAGCAAAGTTTTGTCTGCTTTCCTCGGTGATGAAATTCCGCAGGAAGTCCTCGAAGAGCGCGTGCGTGCGGCCTTCGCTTTCCCTGCACCAGTTAAAAGCGTTGAGCCGGACATCGGCTGTCTTGAGCTGTTCCATGGCCCGACGCTGGCATTTAAAGATTTTGGCGGCCGTTTTATGGCGCAGATGCTGACGCATATCAGCGGTGACAAACCGGTTACGATTCTGACTGCAACGTCTGGTGATACTGGTGCTGCGGTTGCGCATGCATTTTATGGCCTGAAAAACGTGCGCGTCGTGATTCTGTATCCGCGCGGCAAAATCAGCCCATTGCAGGAAAAACTGTTCTGTACGCTGGGCGGCAATATTGAAACTGTCGCGATTGACGGTGATTTCGATGCCTGCCAGGCACTGGTGAAACAAGCATTTGATGATGAAGAGCTGAAAGTGGCGCTGGGGTTAAACTCTGCCAACTCCATCAACATCAGCCGTTTGTTGGCGCAGATTTGCTACTACTTTGAAGCGGTTGCTCAACTGCCTCAGGAAGCGCGCAACCAGTTGGTGGTTTCCGTGCCAAGCGGCAACTTTGGTGATTTGACTGCGGGCCTGCTGGCAAAATCACTTGGCCTGCCAATCAAGCGCTTTATTGCGGCGACCAACGCGAACGATACCGTTCCACGCTTCTTAGCTAACGGCGAATGGACCCCGAAAACGACTGTGGCGACGCTTTCTAACGCCATGGATGTCAGCCAGCCAAACAACTGGCCGCGCGTGGAGGAGTTGTTCCGCCGTAAAACCTGGCGTTTGACCGATCTGGGCTATGCGACCGTGACTGACGAGACCACCAAAGCCACCATGCAAGAGCTGAAAGCTGTGGGCTATGTTTCTGAACCACACGCTGCTATCGCTTACCGTGCACTGCGCGACCAACTCCAGCCGGGAGAATATGGTCTGTTCCTCGGGACTGCACACCCAGCGAAATTCAAAGAAAGCGTAGAAGAGATCCTGGGCGAAACTCTGCCACTGCCTGCAGAACTTGCTGAGCGTGCTGACTTACCGCTGCTCTCCCATAATCTGCCAGCAGATTTTGCCGAGCTGCGTAAATTGATGATGGCCAAAGCGTAAGTTTTTCGGATTGCTGACAACGATAGATGCATAGGTTTGTCGGCTGTCGCCGCGCTAATCCGACCCGGGAAACCATAAAGTAATGCCGTTCGCTTAATCGCGAGCGGCATTTTTTTCGTCGGATATTTACTGTAGCTGGCAGCCGGGTTCCACGCTTTGGCTAACCACGCGTGTGAACGTCGACAGCGGGCAGTATCCTTCAGCCGTCTGGTCGTTACAGCCAGGAATTTTTAGCTGTACGCTTCCCGCAGGTTGATTAAGGCTAAGTGGTGTTTGGGAGCGCAACTGCTCGAGAGTCTGATACACCATGCTCACGCTAACATATTGTTTCCCTGACTTATCGGCCAAACGCTCAAAGACTAAAGCGCCGCCCGGAGGGGTGTTATCGGGTTGCCCTGGTAGCGTCCAGCGCATGTTGAGCATGCCTGCGATATTGGCGATATTGGTATCGTGCCCGGCAATAAACAGGATCTTATTGTCCGGCGAGATATCAGGCAGCTTGCTTGCGGTGGCGTTCGGGTCCAGCGCGTTGCTGATGGTCTGCAATAGAGGCGTCCCGTTATGTCTGGCGATATAAGGCGTGCGTGCCATCAAATCAAATTGGGTGTTATGCAGTTTCAGCAACTCCGCCCACTGTTGCTCTGAATGAATATTCCCCCAGGCCGCTTGCGGCATCCCTTGGGCATATTCCAGCAGGAAAATTTCAGCAAGTGTGGATGACAGGCCAACGGCCCCATCGAGAGAAACTTTGTTGCCATTATCTTTTATCGAAAGCTTGCTCGGCATGGATTGCCCTAAATCACAGCTTTTATCCACACTATATTTCTGACACCAGGCAGAATTTGCAAAGTTGAGGGTAGTGTTCATCAAGGCCAGGGATGGAAGATAGTGTTGGTTCAGATTATCAATCGGGGTTTGCGCCTGCTTTTCAACGGCCTGTTGAATCTGATTTTTCTCCATTGAACAGATACCCGCTTTCACCGGGTGGAACAAAGGATCGGCCTTTTCAAGATTCTGCTGGTGATGAATAGTCAAACCACATTGCGGGGCAAGCCCTGCCAGGAAAGCTTCGCCTGTTTTAAGCGTGCGCTGATCAACGTCTGCCCAGACATAAACTGAGTTCGGAGCAGGGCAATTTTCCTGCGATAAAATCCCCTGTTGTTGAAACTTCTCGCGATAAAAACCGCCCATCAGGCTAATCAGATGCTCTCCGCGTGGCGTGATATAACCCAGTTTTACCGGCCATTCTGGCCAGCTATTGGGAGTAACGTCACGCATGGTTTGTGTCATCTTGGTTGGTGACCGCACACCGTGGCGGCTGAGTATTACCACTTTTTCAACCTGATAGCCTGAAGCGGGAGTTTCGCTGGCATAAGCCGTTGAACCTAATGAAAATGTGGTGCCGAGTGCGACGAGCAGACCATTGCGAAGCGTTAGTTTTTGGCGTTTAAACGCAGATATTTTCATTTACAGCCTCTTTTCTTTCGGGTGTTTGAGTCTGCTGAATATACTCCAGAAGCAAAGGGGTAATGTCGAGTTCGTCTCGTTGTTGTTTTGTATGTGAAAAAAATCCACGCAGGTGCGTGGATCTTAAAAGAGCTTGCGGAAGCATTTTTAGAGCCCGCGTTTAGCCATCATTGCTGCAAGGTCGACCAGGCGGTTAGAGAAGCCCCATTCGTTATCGTACCAGGCCAATATCTTGACCAGATTACCGCCAATCACCAGCGTCGAAAGCCCGTCGATGATAGAAGAACGTGGATCCCCCTGATAATCACTCGATACCAGCGGTTCATCGCTGTAGCCTAATATGCCTTGCAGCGGGCCGCTTGTTGCTGCTTCCAGGAATGCGGCATTCACTTCTTCGACAGTGACCGGGCGTTTTAAGGTTACCGTTAAATCAACAATAGAAACGACGGGTACAGGCACTCGCAATGAGTAACCGGTCAGGCGTCCGTCCAGTTCAGGAATGACTTTGCCTAACGCTTTTGCCGCGCCGCTGGAGTAAGGAACAATGGAGAGGGCGGCCGCTCGCGCACCACGCAGGTCTTTTTCCGGCTGATCGTGCAACACCTGGCTGTTGGTGTAAGCGTGAGTGGTGTTCATCAAACCGTGTTCAATACCAAACTGTTGATGCAAAACCTGTGCGGCAGGTGCAAGGCCGTTAGTGGTACAGCTGCCATTGCTCACGACATAATGGCGTTCCGGATCGTACTGCTGGTGGTTAACGCCCATCACTATCGTCAGGTCGTCATCTTTACCCGGTGCTGAGATGATGACGCGTTTTGCTCCGCCGCTATTGATGTGTACTGCGGCCTGCTCGCGGCTGGTAAAGAAACCCGTGGCCTCAATAACAATATCGACGCCCACATCACGCCACGGGATATTTGCCGGATCTCTTTCGCTAAACACGCGAACAAGTTTGCCGTCCACCTGCAAATGCCCGTTAGCCGCTTCAACCGGAACAGGCAATCTTCCCATCAGTGAATCGTGTTTCAGCAAGTGAGCAAGGGTTTTGCTGTCTGTCAGATCGTTGATTGCTACAATTTCTACGTCTGCGTTGCCCAGCGTGGCGCGTAATACATTACGACCAATTCTGCCGAAACCATTAATACCGACCTTAACCATGATTGACTCCTTCTTTGAAATGTCTGGAATCACTGTAGGCTTCAGGCAAAGTGGCGTAAATGACAAAAAAGGATCAATTCACGCCATTTTTCGACAATGAAAACGCTCGCGGTATTCGCCCGGTGTGAGGTGTAGTTGACGCTCGAAGGCACGGCGCAAAGTGATGGTATTGCCGAAGCCCACTTTACTTGCAATTTGCTCGAGCGTTTCCCGCGTTTGCTCAAGGCAATGTCGGGCTGCAGCAAGGCGGGCTTCTTCAACATAGCGCGCGGGTGTGATGCCCGTTTCTTTGCTGAAAACGCGCGTGAAGTTACGGGGACTCATCGCGACCCGGTCTGCCAGTTTCTCAACCGACAAATCGGCGGATAGATTTTCAAGCAGCCAGTTTTGCAATTGACCTATCGGACCGGAGATGTCGCTTTGCTGGAGGTGGTAGCGACTGAATTGCATCTGCCCGCCGGGACGACGCAGATACATCACCAGATCCTGCGCCACGTCGCGAGCAAGCGTAAAGCCATAATCTTCTTCGACCAGTGCGAGGGTTAGATCAAAACCTGAACTTACGCCGCCGGAAGTCCAGATAGGGCCATCCTGAAGATAGAGCGGACCACTTTCGACTTTGACGTGCGGGTAAGTGGATTGCATCTTTTCCAGTAGATGCCAGTGGGTTGTCGCACGACGGCCGTTAAGTAACCCAGCCTGTGCCAACAACATTGCCCCGCCGCAAATGGAAACAATGCGCTGAGCGTGAGGTGCGGCAAGCTTTAACCAATCGACCACCGCGGTGCCTTCTAACTCATCTGACCCTCTCCCTGTGATCATAATGGTATCCCGGGGTTCATAAGGATCAAGTTCGTGCAGGCGATGGTCGGCCAGCAAGTTCAGCCCGGATTGACCGTGGATCACCTGATAAGGCTGAGTGGTCGCCAGTCTTATCTGGTAGCGAGGTTGAGACAAACCTTCTGGCTGTAAGCGATTGGCTTGCATCAGGATGTCGGCAATCCCGGCGGCTTCGAACAGTACCCCGCCATCCGGAACAATAATCAGAAAGGTTTTCATGTCCTGAAAAGTACGCTTTTAACAAAATAAGTCAAGGTGGGTGTGCGGCTGAATCATGGAGAAAATATGCAGGAAAGAAGGAGGGAAAATGTAGGAATTCTCATAAAATGCGGGCAATCTGAGATTAGGATTGCGGAGAATAACAACCCCATGCTGTCAGGCATATGCTCTCTTCAACGACCTATAATGGGCATGAATGCAGTAAGGAGTAGCTTATGTTGAAATCAATTGTTCTCGCATTATCGATTCTGGTAGTCGCTCCGCTGGCTGCGCAGGCTTCAGAAATTACGCTAATTCCAGCGGTGAAACTGCAAATTGGCGACCAGGATCGGGGCGGTAATTACTGGGACGGTGGCCACTGGCGGGACCGTGGCTGGTGGAACGACCACTATGAATGGCGTGATAACAGATGGCATCCGCATGACCATCATGACGAGCGCCATGACCATGACCACCATGATAAGGACCACCATGATAACGGCAATCACTATGGCCAATACAAACATCACTAAGCAAAACGCCAGCATTGTGCTGGCGTTTAGTTTTACTGTTCGTGACGCTTGAATACCAATTCATGTTTACCGGAAGCCGCTTCATCAAAGAAGTAGCCATCAGTGTTAAAGCCCGTTAGCTGCTCAGGTTTAGTCAGGCGATTTTGAATGATGTAGCGGCTCATCAGGCCACGGGCTTTCTTGGCATAGAAACTAATGACTTTAAATTTGCCATTTTTCTCATCAAGGAACACCGGCTTGAAGATTTCTGCGTTGAGCTTTTTCGGTTTAACCGATTTGTAGTATTCATCTGAAGCCAGGTTAATCACAACATTGTCACCCTGAGCTTCCAGCGCCTGGTTCAATTTTTCGGTGATGGTGTCACCCCAGAAATGATACAGATCTTTACCCTGCGGGTTCTCAAGCTTAATGCCCATCTCCAGACGATATGGCTGCATTAGGTCAAGTGGGCGCAATACGCCGTACAACCCGGAAAGCATCCGTAAATGCTGCTGGGCGAAATCGAAATCTGCATCGCTAAACTCTTCAGCCTGCAACCCTGTATACACATCACCTTTAAACGCCAGAATCGCCTGACGCGCATTTTGTGGGGTGAATTCCGGGTGCCATTCGTGAAAACGGGTTTCGTTTAGCGAAGCCAGTTTGTCGCTGATATGCATCAGGGATGAGATTTGCGGGGCGCTAAGTTTACGCGCCACGGCAATCAGCTGTTGGGAATAGTCCAGCAGCTCGGGCTGTGTAAAGCGATCGGTAGGAAGATCGCTTTGATAATCCAGTGTTTTTGCAGGTGAAATTAGAATTAGCATATCTGTTCCTTGCCGATTAATGCCCACTACTGTAGCAAATTTACTGAAAGTATTAGCCGATGGTTGCGATTAGCGCCTGGTTTCAGGTGGTTCCGGATTGTCCCAGATGCCCGGTGCCAGCTGGCTTTTAATTTCCGGAAAGCGATTCGGGTCGAAAACGGGGGTTTCACCTAACTTTAACTGCCGCAGGTAATCGATACTCAGATCGCGGGCGATAGGCGAAAGCAGCAGAATTGCCGTGAGGTTAGTGACAGCCATAAACGCCATTGCTACGTCTGCCATTTGCCAGACTAATGGCAATGGGGAAAGGGTGCCAAACATCACCATTACCAGTGCCAGGCAACGGAATAACACAGTAGCAAAAGGGCTCTTTTGTTGTAAAAACAGAAGGTTGTTTTCTGCGTAAGCGTAGTTGGCGACAATCGATGTAAATGCAAATAGCATAACAATGAGAGCGATGAATCCCGTTCCCCACGACCCCACTACACTACTAAGTGCTTGTTGTACCAGCATTATGCCGTTCATGTCAGGGCTTGCCGTATCCAGAATGCCCGAAAACAGGATAATCCCGGCGGTGGCTGAGCAGATGATTATTGTATCAATCAACACACCAAACATTTGCACCAACCCTTGTGATGCGGGATGTGGTGGCCATGTCGCAGCAGCCGCTGCAGCGTTAGGTGAAGAACCCATGCCAGCTTCGTTAGAAAACATGCCGCGCTGAAAACCGGTGGTGATTGCCTGACTAATTGTGAATCCCAGGGCTCCTGATGCCGCTTCTTGCCAGCCGAACGCGCTTTTGAACACCAGCGAAACCACTTCAGGTAAACGCTCGATATTCATTGCCATGACGACCAGGCTCATCAACACCCAGATAAGCGCCATAAACGGAACCAACCATTGGGCAATGCGCGCGGTGCCACGCATTCCACCCCAAATAACACCGGCTGTTAAGACAACAAGCCCGATGCCAACCCAGGTTTTGGGAATTCCGAAAGCGTTATTCACGGCATTGGCGATGGAGTTCGCTTGCACCGCATTGAAGATCAAACCAAAGGCTATCATCAGGAAGATGGAGAACATCACCCCCATCCAGCGCATTCCCAGCCCACGTTCCATATACCACGCCGGACCACCGCGATAATTGCCTTCGCTATCACGCGTTTTATAAAGCTGGGCGAGGGTGCATTCGGCAAAAGAAGTCGCCATTCCGAGCATGGCTACGACCCACATCCAGAAAATAGCACCAGGTCCACCGAGTGTAAGAGCAAGTGCCACGCCAGAAAGATTACCGCTACCTACACGAGCAGCGAGACTTGTGCAGAGCGCCTGAAATGAGGATATTCCGGAAGGATCTTTATTTTTATTCGCCAGAATTATGCTTCGAAGCTGGGTCAAATAGCGGAATTGTACAAAACCACAGCGCCAGGTGAACCAAAGGCCTGCGCCGACTAACAAATAAATGAGGATGGAACCCCATAGTATCTCATTGATAAACAGAAAAAAATCTGCCATTAACATCCCTCGTTTGCATGCGTTGTGAGCACAGCTAATGCGCGGTGGTCGCGCATGATCCTTTAGATTGCAGGCAAATAATACACGGTATTTATCAGTTTCGCGTTCAGTTCCTGCCGATGTGTTGCTGCGGTTGCACCTGAATTGCGTCGTGATATCATCAAGCCAGACCGGTTACATCCCCCTAACAAGTTACATCTAATGAGAAACACTATCATGACGGATAAATTGACCTCCCTGCGTCAGCTAACCACAGTAGTTGCGGACACCGGGGATATTGCGGCAATGAAGCTGTATCAACCGCAAGATGCCACCACTAACCCATCTCTGATCCTGAACGCTGCGCAAATTCCTGAATATCGCAAACTGATTGATGATGCGATTGCATGGGCGCGTGAGCAGAGCAGTGATCATGCACAACAGGTTGTGGATGCGACTGACAAGCTGGCGGTGAATATTGGTCTGGAAATCCTGAAACTGATCCCAGGTCGTATTTCTACTGAAGTTGATGCGCGTCTGTCTTATGACACCGATGCCAGCATCACTAAAGCAAAACGTCTGATCAAAATGTACAACGATGCGGGTATCAGCAACGACCGTATCCTGATCAAACTGGCTTCTACCTGGCAGGGCATCCGTGCTGCTGAGCAGCTGGAAAAAGAAGGCATCAACTGTAACCTGACTCTGCTGTTCTCCTTCGCTCAGGCTCGCGCTTGTGCTGAAGCAGGTGTGTTCCTGATCTCTCCATTCGTAGGCCGTATCCTCGACTGGTACAAAACGAACACCGATAAGAAAGAGTACGCACCGCATGAAGATCCAGGTGTGGTTTCTGTTTCTGAAATCTACCAGTACTACAAAGAACACGGCTATGAAACCGTGGTTATGGGCGCAAGCTTCCGTAACCTGGGCGAAATCATCGAACTGGCTGGCTGTGACCGTCTGACCATCGCACCTGCTCTGCTGAAAGAGCTGGCTGAAAGCGAAGGTACTGTTGAGCGTAAACTGTCTTACACTGGTGACGTGAAAGCACGCCCAGAGCGTATGACTGAATCCCAGTTCCTGTGGAGCCACAACCAGGATCCAATGGCAGTTGATAAACTGGCTGACGGCATCCGTAAGTTTGCTATCGACCAGGAAAAACTGGAAAAAATGATCGGCGACCTGCTGTAATCATGACGTGTGGCAGGCTGCGCCCTGCCACGCTTTTTAGTGTTTCACCTCTGTCTGCTACTCCCTCCACCGTGTATCATTCCGTTAAGTTTTGACTGTCCGGGAATGATATGAATACCTTACGCATTGGCTTAGTTTCCATCTCCGACCGCGCTTCGAGCGGTGTATATCAAGATAAAGGCATTCCGGCGCTTGTTGACTGGCTGGAGCGCACCATAACGACTCCTTTCCAAATTGAAACGCGCTTAATTCCTGATGAACAACCGCTTATTGAACAGGCGCTGTGTGAGCTGGTGGATGAAATGGCGTGTCATTTGGTGTTAACCACCGGTGGTACAGGCCCGGCACGCCGCGATGTCACTCCTGATGCAACGCTTGCGGTTGCCGATCGTGTAATGCCTGGTTTTGGCGAGCAGATGCGCCAGATAAGCCTGCATTTTGTACCGACGGCAATTCTTTCACGCCAGGTCGGCGTAATTCGCAAGCAAGCATTAATTCTTAATTTGCCGGGGCAGCCTAAGTCCATCCAGGAAACTTTGGAAGGCGTAAAAGGCGCAGAAAACAAGGTGGTAGTGCCGGGGATTTTCGCTAGTGTACCGTATTGTATACAGTTATTAGATGGTCCTTACATTGAAACAGATAGCTCTGTGGTAGCAGCTTTTCGCCCTAAGAGTGCCATTCGCGATACAAACTCCTAAAACCAAGTTGTTTGCGGTATAAGATGTAGTCACTCTGGCAAGTGGAGTGTGGTTCGTTATAGTGAATTTGCTTTACAGCAAAATGGAAGCTAATAACCACACTCTACTCTGGAAGCAGGCTCTTATGGCACAACAACTCAATTCAACACATCGCACCAGGCCCCTGAATCGTCAGGATTACAAAACCCTGACCCTTGCCGCTTTGGGCGGTGCGCTCGAATTCTACGACTTCATCATTTTCGTCTTTTTTGCCACCGTTGTTGGGGCGCTTTTCTTCCCGGCCGATATTCCCGAGTGGCTTCGTCAGCTACAAACTTTTGGTATCTTTGCCGCAGGCTATCTGGCTCGTCCGCTGGGTGGGATCATCATGGCGCACTTCGGCGACCTGGTTGGTCGTAAAAAAATGTTCACCTTGAGCATTTTACTGATGGCGCTGCCAACGCTTGCGATCGGGATGTTGCCGACCTATGAAACGTTGGGTATCGCGGCACCTGTATTATT
This sequence comes from Buttiauxella cochleicola, assembly GCF_021282405.1. Classification (NCBI taxonomy): domain Bacteria; kingdom Pseudomonadati; phylum Pseudomonadota; class Gammaproteobacteria; order Enterobacterales; family Enterobacteriaceae; genus Buttiauxella; species Buttiauxella cochleicola. Next base: position 158,278 of record NZ_JAJSOU010000005.1, on the reverse strand, counting down.
GCTGCTGATGCGCGTTCTTCAGGGGGCGGCAATCGGTGGTGAAGTGCCCGGAGCATGGGTATTTGTCGCAGAACACGTTCCCTATAAACGTATTGGTATTGCATGTGGCACCTTAACAGCTGGTTTAACTGCCGGTATTTTGTTGGGTTCCGTGGTTGCTACCATCATTAATACCTCTATGACTCAGCAAGCGATTCACGATGGTGGCTGGCGTATACCGTTCTTCCTCGGTGGGATTTTCGGCCTGGTGGCAATGTATTTGCGCCGCTGGTTGCAAGAAACTCCCATCTTCCTTGAGATGCAACAACGCAAAGCGCTGGCAGAAGAGTTGCCGTTGAAATCGGTCATCGCAAACCATAAAAAAGCGGTTGTGATTTCGATGCTGCTGACTTGGTTGTTGTCGGCGGGGATTGTAGTGGTCATTTTGATGGCGCCAACCTGGCTGCAAAAACAGTTGGGTATTGCGCCCGCACTGACGCTTCAGGCGAACAGTATCGCCATCGTGATGTTGTGCATTGGTTGTATTCTGGCTGGTCTGATTATTGACCGTATCGGTGCCAGCAAAACCTTTACTCTCGGCAGCTTGTTATTGGCCGTGAGCAGTTGGATGTTCTATCACCTGACGGCAATTTATCCTGAATATCTTTTCTTATTCTATGGACTCGCTGGTTTGAGTGTTGGTGTTGTGGGGGCTGTACCGTTTGTGATGGTGCGTGCGTTCCCGGCGGAAGTGCGTTTTAGCGGCATCTCGTTCTCTTACAATATGTCGTATGCCATTTTTGGTGGACTGACGCCAATCTTTGTCACGATGTTATCTGCCATATCACCAATGGGACCTGCCTGGTATGTGCTGGCGCTGGCAATGGTTGGGCTGGGATTGGGGATTTGGTTACGCAAAGATTTAACGCATGAAGATAAGGTGGTTGAAAGGCCGCTGCAACATTCATAAAAAAACGCGGAGGCTAGCCTCCGCGTTTTTGTTTTCTTACACGTGAGTGCAGGAATTAGTGTTTTTCACCAATAGGCAGCACGGTACGGCCAAACTGCTCATTGAGCACTTCGCCCATTGCCAGATAAATGGCGCTTGCACCACAAACCAGGCCAATCCAACCCGCAACGCGAACGATGCTTTCGTTATCTACCAGGTGGCCAATAGCCAGCAGGGCAAACAGGACGGTCAGGCTACCAAACACGAACTGCAGCATACGTGGCGCTGAAGCCAGGGTGCCGAAGAACATGAACAGTGTGAATACGCCCCACAGACCGAGGTATGCACCGAGGAAGTGTGCGTTCGCAGCATCTGCAAGACCCATCTTAGGCATGATCAGAATGGCGACCAGAGTCAGCCAGAAAGAGCCATAAGAAGTGAAAGCTGTCAGGCCGAAAGTATTACCTTTCTTAAATTCCAACAGGCCGGCAAAAATTTGTGCGATACCACCGTAGAAAATGCCCATTGCAAGGATGTTGACATCAAAAGGGAAGATGCCGGTGTTATGCAGGTTGAGCAGAATGGTGGTCATGCCGAAGCCCATCAAGCCCAGGGGAGCTGGATTAGCCAACTTAGTGTTGCCCATAGTTCCTCTAAAATTCGTCTGAAAATGATTATATGTAGTCGCCACAAGCTGCTAAAGGGCAGCGGGGCGCGGCATCATAATCAGGTGGAGAGCCTGAGTCCATGATCTAAACAGGTGTGAAGATGAAAATTTTTTTTGCCTTGCCCCTTGATGGCGAGCCGAGTGACCCCATCTTGTATGCAACCGCAGTTGATGGACCTGTAAAAAATCATGTTTGGGCAGTTGAAAGACTCTTGTTTGCCCGCATAACAGGTTCACGACCATATGACGAACAAATTTTAAGTGGAGACGTTTAGATGGGTAAAATTATTGGCATCGACTTGGGTACTACCAACTCTTGTGTAGCGATTATGGATGGTACTACTGCTCGCGTTCTGGAAAACGCAGAGGGCGACCGCACCACTCCTTCTATCATTGCTTATACGCAAGATGGTGAGATTCTGGTTGGTCAGCCGGCTAAACGTCAGGCAGTGACTAACCCGCAGAACACATTGTTCGCGATCAAACGCCTGATTGGCCGTCGCTTCCAGGATGAAGAAGTGCAGCGTGATGAAGCTATCATGCCGTACAAAATTATTGGCGCTGATAACGGTGATGCATGGATCGACGTTAAAGGCCAAAAAATGGCACCTCCGCAGATCTCTGCTGAAGTGCTGAAGAAAATGAAGAAAACCGCTGAAGATTACCTGGGCGAACCAGTAACTGAAGCTGTTATCACCGTTCCTGCATACTTCAACGATGCTCAGCGTCAGGCAACTAAAGATGCTGGCCGTATCGCAGGTCTGGAAGTAAAACGTATCATCAACGAACCAACCGCAGCGGCTCTGGCCTACGGTCTGGATAAAGAAGTTGGCAACCGTACTATCGCGGTATACGACTTGGGTGGTGGTACTTTCGATATCTCTATCATCGAAATTGATGAAGTTGATGGCGAGAAAACCTTCGAAGTTCTGGCAACCAATGGTGATACCCACCTGGGTGGTGAAGACTTCGATAGCCGTCTGATCAACTACTTAGTGGAAGAGTTCAAGAAAGATCAAGGTATCGATCTGCGTAACGATCCACTGGCTATGCAGCGTCTGAAAGAAGCTGCTGAAAAAGCGAAAATTGAGCTGTCTTCAGCTCAGCAGACCGACGTGAACCTGCCGTACATCACAGCAGACGCGACTGGTCCAAAACACATGAACATCAAAGTGACTCGTGCGAAACTGGAATCCCTGGTCGAAGACCTGGTAAACCGTTCTATCGAGCCGCTGAAAGTTGCACTGCAAGATGCTGGCCTGTCTGTATCCGATATCCAGGACGTAATCCTGGTTGGTGGTCAGACTCGTATGCCAATGGTGCAGAAGAAAGTTACTGAGTTCTTTGGTAAAGAACCACGTAAAGACGTTAACCCGGACGAAGCTGTTGCAATCGGTGCAGCTGTTCAGGGTGGTGTGCTTGCTGGTGACGTGACTGACGTACTGCTGCTGGACGTTACCCCGCTGTCTCTGGGTATCGAAACCATGGGCGGTGTGATGACTTCACTGATCAACAAAAACACCACTATCCCGACTAAGCACAGCCAGGTGTTCTCCACAGCTGAAGATAACCAGTCTGCGGTGACCATCCATGTGATTCAGGGTGAACGTAAGCGTGCAGCTGATAACAAATCTCTGGGTCAGTTCAACCTGGATGGTATCAGCCCAGCACCACGTGGCATGCCACAAATCGAAGTAACTTTCGATATCGATGCTGATGGTATCCTGCACGTTTCCGCTAAAGACAAAAACAGCGGTAAAGAGCAGAAGATCACCATCAAGGCTTCTTCTGGTCTGAATGAAGAAGAAATCCAGAAAATGGTGCGCGATGCGGAAGCTAACGCAGAGGCTGACCGTAAGTTCGAAGAACTGGTTCAGACTCGCAACCAGGGTGACCACCTGATGCACAGCACTCGCAAGCAGGTTGAAGAAGCAGGCGATAAACTGCCAGCTGACGACAAAACTGCAATCGAGTCTGCACTGAGCGCGCTGGAAACTTCTCTGAAAGGCGAAGACAAAGCTGACATCGAAGCGAAAATGCAGGCGCTGGCGGAAGTTTCTCAGAAACTGATGGAGCTGGCTCAGGCACAGCACGCTGAACAGCAAGCTGGCAACGCGACTGACGCTGGTAACTCTGCAAGCAAAGACGACGATGTTGTTGATGCTGAGTTCGAAGAAGTTAAAGACAAAAAATAATCGCCCTTTTATAAGTTAAAGTGTGATGTGAATAGAAGCACGGGCGTTGAGGTTTTCCTCTGCGCCCGTGCCCGCATGTTAGGGGCAGACAAAAAAGATGGCGAAGAGAGACTATTACGAGGTTTTAGGCGTTCCGAAAAACGCGGAAGAGCGTGAAATCAAGAAAGCCTATAAACGCCTGGCAATGAAGTTCCACCCGGATCGTAATCAGGGTGACAAAGAGTCCGAAGGCAAATTTAAAGAAATCAAAGAAGCCTACGAAATCCTGACCGACGAGCAAAAACGTGCAGCCTATGACCAGTATGGTCATGCCGCGTTTGAACAGGGCGGGATGGGCGGTGGCGGTCACGGCGGGTTTGGCGGTGGCGGTGCTGACTTTGGCGATATCTTTGGCGACGTATTCGGTGACATCTTCGGTGGTGGCCGCCGTCAGCGTGCTTCCCGCGGGTCCGATTTGCGTTACAACATGGACTTAACGCTGGAAGAAGCGGTTCGTGGCGTCACCAAAGAGATCCGTATCCCAACACTTGAAGAGTGTGGTGTTTGTCACGGTAGCGGCGCGAAAGCAGGCTCCAAGCCACAAACTTGCCCGACTTGTCATGGACAAGGCCAGGTGCAAATGCGTCAGGGCTTCTTTACCGTGCAGCAAAGCTGTCCACACTGCCAGGGTCGCGGTTCGATTATTAAAGATCCGTGCAACACCTGTCATGGGCATGGCCGTGTAGAGAAAACTAAGACTCTGTCGGTGAAAATCCCGGCAGGCGTTGATACCGGCGACCGTATTCGTCTTGCAGGCGAAGGTGAAGCGGGCGAGCATGGCGCACCGTCAGGTGATCTGTACGTTCAGGTTCAGGTGAAACAGCACCCGATCTTCGAGCGTGAAGGCAACAACCTGTATTGCGAAGTGCCAATTAACTTCGCGATGGCGGCATTGGGTGGCGAGATTGAAGTCCCAACACTGGATGGTCGTGTAAACCTGAAAGTGCCTGGTGAAACGCAAACTGGCAAATTGTTCAGAATGCGTGGTAAAGGGGTGAAATCCGTACGTGGCGGGGCTCAGGGTGACCTGTTATGCCGCGTTGTTGTAGAAACCCCGGTTAGCCTGAATGAAAAGCAGAAACAATTGCTGCGCGATCTGGCGGAAAGTTTTGGTGGGCCAAGTGGTGAAAAGAATAGTCCGCGTTCAAAGAGCTTCTTTGACGGCGTGAAGAAATTCTTTGACGATCTAACCCGCTAAACCTAACTTCCTTATTGGTAGTGAAAAAGCCTGAATCGAATATTTTTGATTCAGGCTTTTTTTATGCGCCAGGCATTCATTAGTTTTTTATGTAACTCGATTCGTTTTTCTCGAGTCTTTAATGCAATATAATCTACTTTTCTCGAAGTGTTAGACAGGCTATGCTTAATACATATTAATGCCCTAAATGATTTAAGGCAGTCTGAAAACCGGGATGAAAAGATGACAAAAAAACTAAAATACTTTTTCAATAATGATGCCTCCAGCGGCATCTTTTTAATCCTTGCCGCTGTGCTGGCAATGGTTCTTGCCAACCTGAGCTCCACCAGTGAGTTGTACCAGTCGTTTTTAAATACACCGGTAGAGGTGCGTATTGGTTCGCTGGATATCAGTAAAAATCTACTGTTGTGGGTCAACGATGCATTGATGGCAATCTTCTTCCTGATGATTGGCCTTGAAGTAAAACGCGAAATGGTGTGTGGTTCGCTTGCCAGCATGCGCCAGGCATCGTTCCCGGTTATTGCGGCATTGGGTGGCATGGTCGTCCCTGCTGCAATCTATTTGCTGTTCAACTTCCAGGACCCGATTACTCGTGAAGGCTGGGCGATTCCTGCAGCAACCGATATCGCTTTCGCACTGGGTATTCTGGCATTGCTGGGCAACCGTGTTCCTGTCGCACTTAAAGTGTTCTTGATGGCTTTGGCCATTATTGATGACCTGGGTGCGATCGTAATTATCGCTCTGTTCTACACCAGCGATCTTTCCATCCTTTCGCTGGCCGTTGCTGCTGGTGCTATTGCTGTACTGGCATTACTGAATATCTGCAATGTGCGCCGTACTGGTTTGTATATTCTGGTTGGTGTGGTGTTGTGGACCGCAGTATTGAAATCGGGCGTTCACGCAACACTTGCAGGGGTAATCATTGGTTTCCTTATCCCACTGAAAGAAAAAGATGGGCGCTCTCCGGCGAAAGAGCTGGAGCATGTGCTGCATCCTTGGGTCGCATTCTTGATTCTGCCGTTGTTTGCTTTTGCGAATGCGGGCGTTTCATTAAGCGGTGTGACTTTTGACGGGTTAACGTCGTTGTTACCGATGGGGATAATGGCGGGTCTGTTTATCGGCAAGCCACTGGGTATTAGCCTGTTCTGCTGGGCAGCACTGAAGTTGAAGCTGGCAACGTTGCCTGAAGGGACGACCTGTAAGGAAATCATGGCGGTCGGCGTGCTTTGCGGGATTGGTTTCACAATGTCTATCTTCATTGCATCACTGGCATTTGACGGTGCAGATCCTGCGCTGATTACCTGGGCAAAACTGGGTATTCTCTTGGGGTCACTGTTCTCAGCCGTCGTCGGTTACTGCATGTTGAGAAGCCGCTTCAGCTCGCAGTTACAGCATAATTAATGTTACTACTAACGGCTCCTCGGGAGCCGTTAGCTAATGGACTGTTTATCAGGGAGTGAAAAACGTATGTCACACATCAATTACAACCATCTCTACTACTTCTGGCAAGTCTGCAAAGAAGGGTCGGTTGTGGGGGCCGCAGAAGCGCTTTATTTAACGCCGCAAACCATCACCGGTCAGATCAAAGCGCTGGAAGAGCGCCTGCAAGGTAAACTCTTCCGCCGCCAGGGGCGTGGTCTGGTACCTTCTGAATTAGGACAGCTTGTTTTCCGCTATGCAGACCGTATGTTTACCTTAAGTCAGGAAATGCTGGATATCGTGAACTACCGCAAAGAGTCCAGCCTGTTGTTTGATGTCGGTATTGCGGACGCACTATCAAAACGCCTGGTGAGCGGCGTGCTTGATGCGGCTGTCGTAGAGGATGAGCAAATCCACCTACGCTGTTTTGAATCGACCCATGAAATGCTGCTTGAGCAATTGAGCCAACATAAACTGGATATGATCATCTCTGACTGCCCGATTGATTCAACTCAGCAGGAAGGGCTGTTCTCGGTGAAAATCGGCGAATGTGGCATTAGCTTCTGGAGCCAAAACCCGGTGCCAGATTTGCCTTTCCCTGCCTGTCTTGAAACCCGACGCTTGTTGATTCCAGGCCGCCGCTCGATGTTAGGGCGTAAGATTTTGAACTGGATTAACACTCAAGGATTGAAGGTGGAGATTCTCGGTGAGTTTGATGATGCCGCCTTGATGAAAGCCTTTGGTGCGGCGCACAATGCAATTTTTGTGGCTCCAACGCTATACGGGCAGGATATCTATAACGATGAGAACATTGTTGAAATTGGGCGCATTGAGAATGTGATGGAAGAGTACCACGCGATATTTGCAGAACGCATGATTCAACATCCAGCGGTACAGCGTGTGTGTAACCGGGATTACTCAGCGTTATTCAAAGAGGCTTAAAGCAGGGCTCAAATTTCAGATATAAAAAAACCGGCATAAGCCGGTTTTTTTCAAGCTAACAACAAGTTGGCGATTAAGCCAGTTTGTTGATTTGCGCTACAAGGTTAGCCTTATGACGCGCAGCTTTGTTTTTGTGGATCAGACCTTTGCTAGCCTGACGATCCACGATTGGTTGCATTTCGTTAAATGCTTTCTGTGCAGCAGCTTTGTCGCCAGTTTCAATCGCTGCGTATACTTTCTTGATGAAAGTACGCATCATAGAGCGACGGCTTGCGTTGTGCTTACGAGCCTTTTCAGACTGTACAGCACGTTTCTTAGCTGATTTGATATTAGCCAAGGTCCAACTCCCAAATATGATCTATGTAGACAATTCAAAGGCCGAGGAATATGCCCTCTTAGCCTTCTTTTGTCAATGGATTTGTGCAAATAAGCGCCGTTAAATTTCCGGAGCCTCTTACGTTGTGATGGCGCGGATTCTACCAGCATAACGGTCATGAATACAGCTTTAAGCAACAAAAATCGTCCAGTGATGCGCATCTACGTAGAAACCAGGCGCCAGTTCGATGAAAACCTTAATGCTTTATGCCAAAGGGGACAATCGCCGGTTAACCTTCACCGTGGTAATTGATATAATCCGCCGATTTCCACTGTTTTGAGCCAGCCATGAAGCTGATACGCGGCATACATAATTTACGCCAGAACCACCACGGGTGTGTCCTCACCATTGGGAATTTCGATGGCGTGCATCGAGGCCACAAGTCCCTGTTAAAAGGGTTGTGTGCACAAGGGCGTGCGCGAAATCTGCCGGTGATGGTCATGATCTTTGAACCGCAACCGCTTGAGCTGTTTGCAGGCGATAAAGCCCCAGCGCGTCTCACCCGCCTGCGCGAAAAGCTGCGTTATCTGGCTGAGTGTGGTGTGGATTACGTGCTGTGTGTGCGATTTGACAGGCGTTTTGCTGCACTCACCGCGCAAAACTTTGTCAGCGATCTTCTGGTTGACCGCCTCGGGGTAAAATTCCTCGCGGTAGGTGATGATTTCCGCTTTGGTGCTGGTCGCCAGGGGGATTTCTTGTTATTACAGAAGGCTGGTCTCGAATATGGTTTTGACGTCACCAGTACGCAAACCTTCTGCGAAGGTGGAGTGCGAATCAGCAGCACGGCTGTTCGCCAGGCACTGGCTGATGACGATTTGATACTTGCCGAAAGTTTACTGGGCCATCCGTTTATCATCTCCGGGCGCGTTGTCCACGGTGATGAACTTGGGAGAACCATTGGTTTCCCAACAGCGAATTTACCGCTGCGTCGCCAGGTTTCCCCGGTAAAAGGGGTGTTTGCGGTAGAAGTCGCAGGCCTGGGCGATAAACCCCTGCCAGGCGTTGCCAACATTGGCACGCGTCCTACGGTAGCGGGGATTCGCCAACAGCTAGAGGTCCATTTGCTGGACGTTGCAATGGACTTATATGGGCACCATATTGATGTGGTGCTACGTAAAAAAATACGAAATGAACAACGGTTTGCTTCGCTTGATGAACTGAAAGCGCAAATCGCCAAAGATGTGGTAACCGCCCGCGAATTTTTTGGGCCTAATACCTGAGCAAGCTAACTACGGAACCGAGAATCTAATGAGTGACTTTAAATCTACCCTGAATTTACCGGAAACAGGGTTCCCGATGCGTGGCGACCTCGCCAAACGCGAACCGGGCATGCTGGCTCGCTGGAATGATGATGACCTGTACGGCATCATCCGTAATGCAAAGAAAGGCAAAAAATCCTTCATTCTGCATGATGGCCCTCCATACGCGAACGGCAGCATTCACATTGGTCACTCAGTTAACAAGATTCTGAAAGACATTATCGTGAAGTCCAAAGGGCTTTCCGGTTTTGACTCCCCGTATGTTCCTGGTTGGGACTGCCACGGCCTGCCAATCGAGCTGAAAGTAGAGCAATTGATCGGCAAGCCAGGTGAGAAAGTTTCTGCGGCTGAGTTCCGTGCTGCATGCCGTAAATATGCGGCAGAGCAGGTTGACGGGCAGCGTGCCGACTTCATCCGTCTGGGTGTGCTGGGTGACTGGTCACGTCCGTACCTGACTATGGATTTCAACACCGAAGCGAACATCATTCGTGCGCTGGGTAAAATTGTCGGTAATGGCCACCTACATAAAGGTGCTAAGCCGGTGCACTGGTGTGTCGACTGCCGTTCAGCTCTGGCTGAAGCAGAAGTCGAATACTATGACAAAACCTCTCCATCAATCTTTGTTAGCTTCCAGGCCGTTGATGCTGAGGCGGTAAAAGCGAAATTTGGCGTAACTCAGGTTGATGGCCCGGTTTCCATGGTTATCTGGACCACCACTCCGTGGACTCTGCCAGCTAACCGTGCGGTTTCTCTGAATGCAGAATTCGAATATGCGCTGGTGCAGGTTGATGGCCAGGCGCTGATCTTTGCTAAAGATTTGCTCGAAAGCGTAATGAAAAGCGCGGGCATCACTGAGTGGACTGTTCTGGGTACTGCCAAAGGTGCAGATCTGGAATTGACCCGCTACAAACACCCGTTCTTAGATTTCGATGTTCCTGCGATTCTGGGTGAGCACGTTACGCTGGAAGCGGGTACCGGTGCGGTTCACACCGCAGGTGGCCACGGTCCGGACGACTACGTGATCAGCCAGAAATACAATCTGGAAATCGCCAACCCGGTTGGCCCAGACGGTTGCTACCTGGCTGGTACTTACGAAGGTCTGGATGGCGTTCAGGTGTTCAAAGCGAACGACCTGATCGTTAACATCCTGCGTGATAAAGGCGTTCTGCTGCACGTTGAAAAACTGCTGCACAGCTACCCGCACTGCTGGCGCCACAAAACACCAATCATCTTCCGTGCTACTCCACAGTGGTTCATCAGCATGGATCAAAAAGGCCTGCGCGAGCAGTCTCTGAAAGAGATCAAAGGCGTGCAGTGGATCCCAGACTGGGGCCAGGCACGTATTGAGTCCATGGTTGCTAACCGTCCGGACTGGTGTATCTCTCGTCAGCGTACCTGGGGCGTGCCAATGTCTCTGTTCGTACACAAAGACACGGAAGAACTGCACCCGCGCACACTGGAGTTGATGGAAGAAGTCGCTAAACGTGTTGAACAAGACGGCATCCAGGCGTGGTGGGATCTCGACCCGCGCGACATCATGGGTGACGACGCTGACAACTACACCAAAGTGCCAGACACCCTGGACGTGTGGTTCGACTCCGGTTCAACGCATTCATCTGTTGTTGATGTGCGCCCTGAATTCAACGGCCACGCGGCAGATATGTATCTGGAAGGTTCGGATCAGCATCGCGGCTGGTTCATGTCTTCACTGATGATTTCGACGGCGATGAAAGGCAAAGCGCCTTACCGCCAGGTACTGACCCACGGCTTCACCGTTGATGGTCAGGGCCGCAAAATGTCCAAATCCATCGGTAACACCGTTTCTCCGCAGGATGTGATGAACAAACTGGGCGCGGATATTCTGCGTCTGTGGGTGGCATCAACGGATTACACCGGTGAAATTGCGGTGTCTGATGAGATCCTGAAGCGTGCTGCTGACTCTTATCGTCGTATCCGTAACACTGCTCGTTTCCTGTTGGCTAACCTTAACGGCTTCAATCCAGAAACCGATATGGTGAAACCGGAAGAGATGGTTGTTCTGGATCGTTGGGCTGTCAGCTGTGCGCAGGATGCACAAAACGATATCCTGGCCGCTTACGAAAACTACGATTTCCACGAAGTGGTGCAACGCCTGATGCGTTTCTGCTCCATCGAAATGGGCTCGTTCTACCTCGATATCATCAAAGACCGTCAGTACACCGCGAAGCCTGACAGCATAGCGCGTCGTAGCTGCCAGACCGCGCTGTTCCACATTGCAGAAGCGCTGGTTCGCTGGATGGCACCAATCATGTCCTTCACCGCTGACGAAATCTGGGCATTCCTGCCTGGCAATCGTGAGAAATACGTCTTCACCGGCGAGTGGTACGAAGGTCTGTTCGGTCTGGCTGACAGCGAAACGATGAACAATGAATACTGGGACACGCTGTTAACCGTGCGTGGCGAAGTGAACAAAGTTATCGAACAAGCGCGTGCTGACAAGCGTGTGGGCGGCTCTCTGGAAGCAGCAGTGACCCTGTATGCCGACAGCGAACTGGCGGCCAAGCTCAACAGCCTGGGCGAGGAATTGCGATTTGTCCTGTTGACCTCAGGTAGCGAAGTTGCCGATTATTCACAGGCAACTGAAGACGCACAGCAAAGCGAAATCCTGAAAGGATTGAAAGTTGCCCTGCGTAAAGCCGACGGTGAAAAATGCCCGCGTTGCTGGCATTACACCACCGACGTCGGTCAGGTAGCGGAACACGAAGAAATCTGTGGCCGCTGTGTAACCAACGTAGCCGGTGACGGCGAAAAGCGTAAATTTGCCTGATGAGTAAATCGATTTGTTCTACCGGACTGAGCTGGCTGTGGCTGGTGGTCGTGGTACTGATCGTCGATCTGGGCAGCAAATACCTGATCCTCCAGCATTTCATGCTGGGGGACACCGTATCGCTGTTCCCGTCGCTGAATCTGCACTATGCCCGCAATTACGGTGCCGCGTTTAGTTTCCTGGCGGATAAAGGGGGCTGGCAGCGCTGGTTCTTCGCGGGTATCGCTATCGGTATCTGCGTGATTCTGGCGGTGTTGATGTATCGCGCCAAAGCAAGCCAGAAGCTGCATAACATCGCCTATGCTTTAATCATTGGCGGTGCACTCGGTAACTTGTTTGACCGGTTATGGCACGGTTTTGTGGTCGACATGATTGATTTCTATGTCGGCGACTGGCACTTCGCCACGTTTAACTTGGCTGATACGGCAATCTGTATCGGCGCGGCGCTGATTGTGCTGGAGGGGTTCTTTGTCTCCTCCGACAAGCCCGCAAAAGAAAAAGGGTAACCCATGGCTGAGTCTATCCAGGCCAATAGCAGAGTTTTGGTGCATTTCACGCTGAAACTCGAAGATGGCTCCACCGCCGAGTCGACCCGCAACAACGGCAAACCGGCACTCTTCACGCTGGGTGACGAAACACTGTCGCCAGGCATGGAAGACCAGCTAGTCGGCTTAAAAGCAGGGGACAAAAAAGCGTTCTCTCTGGCACCAGAATCGGCGTTTGGTATTCCAAGCCCGGACATGATTCAGTATTTCTCGCGCCGCGAATTTATCGACGCGGGCGAGCCGGTGCCAGGGGCGATCATGCTGTTCACCGCAATGGATGGCAGCGAGATGCCAGGTGTAGTGCGTGAAGTTAATGGCGATTCCATCACCGTTGACTTCAATCACCCGCTCGCCGGGCAAACCATTCATTTTGATATCGAAGTACTGGAAATTGACCCGGTACTGGAGGCGTTGAATGCAGATCCTGTTGGCTAACCCTCGCGGCTTTTGTGCCGGGGTAGACCGCGCTATCAGCATTGTTGAAAACGCGCTGGCCATTTACGGCGCACCGATTTACGTTCGTCACGAAGTGGTGCATAACCGCTATGTGGTTGATAGCCTGCGCGAACGCGGGGCGATTTTCATCGAGCAAATCAGCGAAGTGCCGGACGGCGCAATCCTGATTTTCTCCGCACATGGTGTTTCCCAGGCAGTACGTAATGAAGCCAAAGGCCGTGATTTAACGGTGTTTGACGCAACGTGCCCGCTGGTGACTAAAGTGCATATGGAAGTGGCTCGCGCCAGTCGTCGTGGTGAAGAATCCATTCTGATTGGCCACGCCGGGCACCCGGAAGTGGAAGGCACCATGGGCCAGTACAGCAACCCGAAAGGTGGCATGTATCTGGTTGAATCACCGGAAGATGTCAGCAAGCTGGATGTGAAAAACGAAGCCAAACTGTCGTTTATGACGCAGACCACGCTCTCTGTTGATGACACTTCTGACGTGATAGATGCGCTGCGTAAACGCTTCCCGAAAATCATTGGCCCGCGTAAAGACGACATTTGCTACGCCACTACCAACCGTCAGGAAGCCGTGCGAGCACTGGCTGATGAAGCGGATGTGGTGTTGGTGGTTGGCTCGAAAAACTCGTCTAACTCCAACCGTCTTGCAGAGCTTGCACAACGCATGGGCAAGGCCGCATATCTGATTGACGATGCGACCGATATCCAGGAATCCTGGGTTAAAGATGCGGTTTGTGTTGGCGTTACGGCAGGGGCGTCCGCACCAGATATTCTGGTGCAAAACGTCCTTGCTCGCTTGCGTGAGTTAGGCGGCAGTGAAACCCGAGAGCTTGTCGGGCGCGAAGAGAACATCATTTTCGAAGTGCCGCGCGAACTGCGTATGGATGTGAAAGAAGTCGAGTAATCGACATCCATCGCAAACACCAAATTCAAAAGGGGAGCTTATGCTCCCCTTTTTTGATCAAGCCTCACTCCTCACAGCTGGAAGTCACTCAGGAAGCGATCAATGATCTGATGGTCTTCACTGGAAAGTTGCCAGCCAGGCCTGCGGCAATAGTCCGTTGCGATAATCCCACGTTTCATCAAAATCGTTTTCTCAACCTGAATGATGTATTCGCAATGCGTCATCCAGCGCTGGATAAAGGGTAACAGCGCCTGATGTAGCGCCTCGGACTGTGCTGTTCCGCTCCGCTGCCAGTGCTGATAAATCCGCACATATACCTCAGCAAAAGAACAACCCGGCATCACGCCTTTTCCGCCTGCCGCCAGCATTTGCAGCATGTACAAACCGGCATAGCCGTTGAGCACGCTGGCCTGTGGGGCCAGTTTCAGGAAATCGCGTGTGTAGTCGACCGGCGGATTACACTCGATTTTGAATACCGCATGCGGATAGCGGTCTGCGACCACAGCCAGTTGTTCAGGCGTTATCGGCAGCCCGGTTTCGCCCGGCGCGTACTGCACCATCACCGGGATCTCGACCGCTTCCAGCACGGCAAAAATATGCTCCTGAATCGCCTGTGGATTGGGGCTGAGAAAGAATGGCGGCAGCAGCATTAGCGCATCCACGCCCAACCTTTCGTAGTAACGCGCGCGTTTGACTGCCAGCTCAGTGCTGTGATCGGTTACTGACATCGCCCGATAAAGCGGGCTACCCGCCAGAGTACTGACAAACATTTGCGCCAGTCGGTCACGTTCCTGATCGTGCAATTTCGGGAATTCGCTGGCGATACCAAATAGCGTGGCTCCTTGCACGCCAGTCGTCGCGAGATGCTCAAGCAGGCGCACAAAACTCACTTCATCAATTTCGCCGTTAGTGGTAAAAGGCATCGCGACAATCGGGTTCACACCGCCAATGTCCTGCGCGGTATAGTGCTTAGTCATCAGTCGTCCTCCCGGTCAGCCAACACTGCACCTTGTGCGGCAGGCAGCGCCCAACGGCGATACAAACGCAGGAAGCCGCGTGGAACTTGTTTATCGACTGGCTTCCAGTTTTCACGACGCGTAGCCAGTTCGGCCTCGGCTACGTGCAAAGTTAGACTACGGGTTGGAATATCAATCGAGATTTCATCGCCATCTTCTACCAGACCCAATTCGCCACCATCCACCGCTTCCGGTGAAATATGGCCGACGAACAGACCACGGTTGGAGCCTGAGAAACGCCCGTCAGTAATCAACGCACAAGTATCAGAAAGCCCCATACCTTCAAGTGATTTCATTGGCTTGTACATTTCTGGCATACCAGGCCCGCCTTTTGGCCCTTCGTAGCGTAGAACCAGCACGCTACCCGGCTGGATTTGGCCAGACATGATCGCTTCCACAGATTCCTGCTCGCTGTTAAACACCACTGCAGGGCCGCGGAATACCATCAGGTTTTCCGGGACTGCGGCAGGTTTTACCACGCATCCGAGTGGTGACAGATTGCCGTGCAGCACGGCAACACCGGCCTCGTTACGCACGGGAATGGCTAAGGTATGGATGACTTCCGGGCGGCAACTCCGGGTTGCTTCGGTCAGCAACTCGGCTTTGGTTTTTCCGGCCACTGTCAGCGCATTCAGATCCATCAATTTGCTGATTTCATATTCGACCGCCTGTACACCGCCGGCTTCCCAGAAGTCGATCATGTCGTGTTCTGAGGCCGGATAAAGTGAGGCAACCAACGGCACCTGATGGCTTAACTCATCAAAAGCAGACAGCGGCAAATGGCCCAGTTCTGCTTCATAATAAATTGCCTGCAAGTGCAGAATTGCGTTGGTCGAACCGCCCGTTGCCAGCAAATAAATCATCGCATTGCGGATGGATTCAGCGGTAATGATCTGACGTGCATTAACGCCATCCAATACCAGTTTGACGGCCTGACGACCGGTTTCCACTGCACATTCACGGCGCTCTTTTGAGATAGCAGGCAGCGTGCTGCTACCTGGTAAACTCATGCCCAGCACTTCGCCGATACAACACATGGTGTTCGCGGTGCCATACATGGTGCAGGAGCCAGGGCCTGGTTCGGCGATATTTTCAATGTGGGCGAACTCTTCTTCGCTGATTTCACCGCGCATTTTCCAGCCAATGGCTTCGGTGACGATATTGCCGTCCCAGTGTTTACCTTTATATTCAGCCGGGTACATTGGCCCGCCGTTAACCATAATCGCCGGGATATCCAGGCGAGCAGCGGCCATTAACATCGCCGGAACGATTTTGTCGCAGGAGCCGAGTAACACCATGCCGTCAAAACGGTGGGCGCGCATCATCACTTCAATCGACGCGGTAATCACTTCGCGGGCAGCGAGGATATAGCGCATCCCCAAATGTCCTTCAGCTATCCCGTCGCAAGGGGCAATAGTGCCAAACACCATGCCCACGCCACCGGCTTCATCAATGCCTTCCAGCACTTTCGCCGTTAGTTCATTCAGGTTGGCATGGCCCGCAGTTGCGTTGGTGTAGCTGTTTACTACGGCAATCACAGGTTTGCGCAGTTGTTCATCGGTATGACCCATTGATTTGTATAGCGCACGTTTCAGTGCGCCGTCGTCACCTTCGAGGATCGGGTTGAAATGCGTGCCACAACTGGCACATCCGCCACCGCCACATCCACTCATAGTTTCAATCTCTTCTAAACGTTGCGATTAATAGTCGCGTTGATATGTTGGGCAGCATCAAGCTGCTCACCGCTCTGTTCGGGTACAGCGATAACTTTCTTCGGATTCGCCAGCCGTGCTGGCAGGGTGAGAATGAGTGGCGCGCACAGCAGTAAGAAGGCGGCGAGAATATATAAGCCCGTGTCGGTGCGTCCGGTAGTGTCTTTCAGCCATCCCAATACTGTCGGGCCAAAGAAACCTGCCAGGTTGCCGATGGAGTTAACGAAGGCGATACCTGCGGCTGCTGCCGTGCCGGAAAGCAGGGCGCCAGGCAGGCTGATGTAGGTTGGAATCAATGCCAGGGTGCCGGACATTGCCACGCAAATCCACGCCATCATCCAGAAGGTGGAGCCGCTGCAATACGCGCTCAATGCCAGGCCCACGCAGCCAATCATGGCGGGAATAGCGATGTGCCAACGACGTTCTTGTTTCAGGTCAGAGTGGCGACTGTTCCACACCATAAAACAGGCACCGAAGACATACGGCAGCGCCGCGAGCAGGCCGATATGTAAATCGTCGCTGACGCCTGAGGATTTGATGATCGACGGCAGCCAGAAATTGATGCCGTAGTAGCCGATGTTGAAGCTAAAGAACACCACCGCCAGCAGCCAGACATAGCCGTTTTTCAGCATGCCTCTCACGCTGCTATCCACTTTGCCTTTATTGGCTCGTTCACGGTTGGCGGCATCTTTTGCCAGATCGTTAATGACGACCTGTTTTTCGGCATCGCTTAACCATTTCGCCGACTTCACGTCGTTATCGAGATAACGCAGCACCACAAAAGCGAGCAGGAAAGAGGGGATCGCTTCAACCAGGAATAACCACTGCCAGTTGTGCAGGCTGCCGACGCCCTCAAACAGTTTGAGGATCAGGCCGGAAAGCGGGCTGCCGATAATGGTCGAAAGCGGCGTCACCAGAATAAACAGCCCCAGTGTGCGAGCGGAGCGCCACGATGGGAACCACAGCGTGAGATAAAACACGATGCCAGGGAAGAAACCGGCCTCTGCCACGCCGAGTAAAAAACGCACCACGTAAAACTGCGTCGGCGTGGTGACAAACATCATGCCCGCTGAGAGTACCGCCCAGGTTGCCATGATGCGGGCAATCCAGAAACGCGGCCCGAAACGTTGCATCAGCAAGTTACTTGGCATCTCAAACAGGAAATAACCGATAAAGAAGATGCCCGCCCCGAGCCCATATACTGTGTCGCTAAAGCTCAGCGCATCTTGCATGTGTAGTTTGGCGAATCCGACGTTAACGCGGTCCAGATAAGCGAAGAAATAACATAAGATCAAAAACGGGATCAGGCGTCGCGTTATCTTGCTATAAACCTTTGACTCCGCTGCCGAAGCTGTGGGTTTGTTGTCCAGAGCTGTGTTCATTTTTTTGTCTCCAGAAAATTCAGGGTAAGAGGTTTTTTTATTGTGTAGGGAATTTAATGTTCTATTGCTCAAGCCAGGCTTGCTGATACGCCTGTGCCCGTTCACGTAATACAGCCATGCTCATACCTGCCTGATACAACCCGCCACCCAGGCCAAAACCATCGGCTCCTGCCTGAATATAGCTACGCATTTGTGCGGCATCCGCTTGGATGCCACCTACGGGTAAACAGGCCACTTCACGTGGGACGACTGCGCGGAACGCTTTGGTTATTACTGGAGTGATATGTTCGGCCGGAAATAATTTCAGCGCGCTCGCCCCGGCATCTATGGCGCTAAAAGCCTCGCTTGGTGTCATGACGCCAGGGAGACTTATCAAGCCGCGTTTCACCGAATGGCGAATTACATCGGGATTACAGTTGGGGGAGATGATCAATTGCCCACCGCATTCAGCAACGCTATCCACTTGTTCCACATTTAACACCGTGCCCGCACCGACATACCCACGGTTGCCTACGGTATCTCTCATCAGGTGAATAGATTTCAGTGCAGAAGGGCTATTAAGGGGGACTTCCAGGTAATGGAAACCGCACTCAAGCAGAATTTCTGCGGCTTCAACAGCTTGCTCCGGCGTTATACCGCGCAGAATGGCAATCAACGGTAAAGGCTCTTGTTGCCAGCGGGCAATAAATTGTTCCGGACTCATTTTTGCATTCCTTGTAGTCGAGTAAAGAGGTGACTGAGGCCCGTCACGAAGCAGGCGTCGCCATCAGCCGATAGCAGATTGAGATCCATCTGGTTTGCTGCAAGTTGATACCGAGCTATTAGCGCCGGGTTGCCCACAACCCAGGTGTGTTGGCCTGCGGGAAGCGCTTTGAGTTCATAGCCAATCACCAGGCCGGAGAGATAGCTGTGAACGTGGGATTCCTGGATTTCTAAGGCCAGACGGCGTGTTCGTGCTGAAAATATCAGGTGACTGAATGGTGCATCACGCAGGGCTGTTGCCACGCCAAGCAAGAAAGCTTCTTCATTTTCTTGCTGTTCTGGCAGTGCGCGCCCAAGGATTGAGTGCTGGCTTAACAGCGAGAAAAGTTCACCACTCATAAATGTTGAGAAGGCGGTGATTTTCCCGTTCACGATCTTCGCGTGTTTGCTGTGAGTGCCCGGTAGCAAGACCAGGTGTTCATCGGCAGCATGTAATGCGGCGAGCCCAAGTAATTGAACTTCTTCGCCACGCATGACATCGGGCTGGTGGTATTGGCTCATCCCGTGTACGCCAGGCACAATCCACGCTGGACTGCCCCATGGCGTGGTGAAAGCCAGTGTTCGGGCGACTAAAATGTCGATGTCGCAAGGCAGCGGAGCGTAGGGTACTTCCCGCCAGCCTTGCTGTGAGCCGACCATTCCCGCCATCACGACGGGCAATGATCCATGCTGCTCAAGCCACGGTTGCAGTAAGGTTTGCAGCGTGCAGGCAAATTGCCCTTGTTCAATGGACAACAACCCGCAGGCTTGATTGATGTGGGCGACTTGTACACTTTCCTGCATCAAAAATGCGCGGAAATTAGTCGTGCCCCAGTCGATGGCGATCCAGTTGTTTTTCATTTCAAGTAATACAAACCACGCAATCTTGTAATACAAGAATGCTAGAGCAAAAAACACCCGCAATCTGTGAGAGAGATCGAAATTACATCAGGAGAGGATCAAATAATGTGGTCGAACATTTCCGGACGATCTTGCCAGATGCGTTTTTTGGCTGCATTCAACAAGATGGTGCGCATTTGCTGGCGGGCAGTTTCGACTTGTTTCAGGCGAATAGCATCAAACAGTTGAAAGTGATCATCGACGGCGGCTTTGGTTTGGCGAACATCTTTCTCAATCGTCTGTTTGAAAGAGAGTTCCATGGCCGCGGAAAGTGCATTACCGAGTGCCAGTAAGAAAGGATTATGAGTGGCACGCAGCAGCGCATGGTGAAATGCCAGATCCCCTTCTTCAAATAAGGCTCTTTGCGCTTCAAGCTGGCCTTTACGCATCAACTGGAGTGCGTCTTCCATCGCTGCCAAATCATGTCCGTTGGCGTTTAATGCCGCGAGTGTTGCTACATTTGGCTCGAAAATCAGGCGTGTCACAATCAGTTGTTCAACCAGCTTTAGGTCAACTTCCCCTTCGGACAGCCAGCCGAGAACATCAATATCCAGCAGGCTCCACTGCTCGCGGCTATTCACCGTGCTGCGTTTTTTGGCCTGAATGGAGATAAGCCCTTTTGCGGCAAGCACCTGGAGGGCATTGCGTACTGAAGTGCGGGAGACTTCATACTCCACGGCCAGTTCGTTTTCACCTGGTAAAGAAAGCCCCGGCGCGAGATCGCCATGCATGATACGGCGTGCAAGGTGCTGGGTGACAGATTCAGAAATATTTGTCTGTGGGACTTTCATTACACTTTCTCGGTCGTGACTAAACATGGAAATGAGCTACATAGTAAGCTAATCGAGCCGTATTCGCACCGTATGTACTTAAAAGATAAGAGAGCAATGTATGAGTAGAACTCCAATTATTCTCGACACCGATCCAGGTATCGACGACGCCGTAGCCATTGCAGCAGCACTTTTTGCCCCGCAGCTTGATTTGAAATTGCTGACCACGGTCGCCGGGAACGTCAGCGTCGAGAAAACCACCCGCAACGCGCTGCAACTGATGCACTTCTGGCACAAAGATATTCCTGTTGCTCAAGGGGCAGCCACGCCGCTGGTGCGTAAATTGCGTGATGCCGCTTATGTTCACGGCGAGTCCGGCATGGAAGGTTATGCGTTTGTTGACCACCAACGCCAGCCGCTGGATAAACCCGCTTTTCAGGCTATTTATGAGTGCCTGAACGCAAGCCCTGAACCTATCACGCTGGTGGCGATCGGGCCGTTGACTAATATTGCACTGCTGCTCACTCAATACCCGCAATGCAAAGCGAAAATCAAACGACTGGTGATCATGGGTGGATCGGCGGGGCGCGGAAACTTCACACCAAACGCCGAGTTTAATATCGCCATTGATCCAGAAGCTGCCGCAAGGGTGTTCGAAAGTGGGGTGGAAATTGTGATGTGCGGCCTGGATGTCACCAATAAAGCGATGTTAAGCCCGGCATATTTAGAGCAGCTTCCATCTCTTAACCAAACCGGAAAAATGCTACACGCGCTATTTAGTCATTACCGCAGCGGCAGCATGGCGACAGGTTTGCGGATGCATGATTTATGCGCCATTGCCTGGTTGGTGAAGCCTGAGTTGTTCGGTGTGAAGCCCTGTTTTGTGGCCGTTGAAACCCACGGAGAATTCACTTCTGGCACGACTGTTGTAGATATCGAAGGTCGCTTTGAACGGCAACCCAATGCACAGGTTGCGCTGGATTTGGATGTCGATGGTTTTCGGGCATGGGTGGCGCAAGTCCTGGCGTTGGCACCCTGAGAATTTGCGCGACATAGATCGACTTTCTCCGGTCTGATTAAGCGGTTAATCGATTAACCTGCTATGCTAATTTTGCAGTTCTCCTTGGGCCGGAGAAACAACATGACTATTCCTTTCTTTATGCCACCTGGCGTGGCGTTCGCTAACGGCCATTTCACGGCTGAAAATATCATTACTAAGGTCACGCATAGCGGGGATCTGGCTGGCATATTTCACGATCAAACCGCCTGGCGGGCGATCCCTTCAAAAACGCCAATTTACCAGGTTGAAATGCTGAGTTCAGCGCAAGGTGACGGCGAGCTTTATGTGGGAACCACGCATCTGAATCCGGGGCGTGTTGGCGACGAATTTTACATGACCAGGGGGCATTTTCATCAACGGCGCGAGCAAGGTGAGGTTTACTTTGGCCTGCGTGGAAGTGGCCTGTTGCTACTACAAACTGAGCAAGGTGAGGCGAGGCTGGAGCAAGTATTCCCAGGCTCTGTCCACATCATTCCAGGTTTTACCGCACATCGTCTAATCAACACCGGAACGGAAATTCTTTCAGCACTGGCAGTCTGGCCAACCATTGCCGGGCATGATTATGCCTCGTTGGCAAAAGGCTTTGCGCTACGCGTTGTAGAGCAGGATGGCAAAATTCAGGCGAAGGAGGTGCAAAATGGCTGAGCCACTCCTCAATTATGGGTTGGATATGCAGGTCCATCACCAGCCAATGGGTTTTAGCTACGGTGAAGAGGTAATTGGGCCGGTGCCGGAGATCCGTAAACTCGATCAGATCCGTGCTTCATTGCGTGATCCTTTGTGCCAGGGGCCGGAAGATGTTTACGCGATCGTTATGGATGTTGCTCGATTGCAGGACAGAGAAGAACTTAAAAAACGGATGTTACTGTTTGGTGTGGTGACTTACGCTTCCGGGCGGTTGGGCGATGAACCTGTCCGCAGCCAGGGGCATATTCATCGAATTAGTGCGCATAGTGGCTGGTCGCCGCCAGAGCTATATGAAATCTGGCAGGGCAAAGCGATTATTTACATGCAGGAATATGTTGCCGACGATCCCGGCCGCTGCTTTGCAATCGTGGCCGGGCCTGGCGAAAAAGTGCTGGTGCCGCCGGGTTGGGCGCATGCCACTATCTCTGCATCACCTGATGAACCACTGACGTTTGGTGCCTGGTGCGACCGGGAATATGGATTTGAATACGAAGCTGTGCGGGCATACAAAGGGCTGGCGTGGTATCCGCTTTTGCAAGATGAGCATATTGCCTGGCAGCATAATCGCCGTTATATGCCGGGGCGTTTACAGGTGACCTCGCCGCGCCAATATACCGAGTTTGGGATTACCGATGCGCCGCTGTATCAACAATTTATTGATGATCCGGCGCGTTTTCAGTTTATTTCAAAGCCGGGAATGGTGAGCGGGAAATGGGTGGGGTTCCATCCTTAAAAAAGTCGGGTGACGCTGCGCTTACCCGACCTACGAGTTTGGTGTCGTAGGGGGGATAAGCGCAGCGTCATCCACCATGTTTTACGAGAACAGCCCCACAGCCACACCCGCCGCCGCCAACACCAATAACAACAACATTGCTTTCACCGGTGACACGCCGCGTTTTGCCATCAAATACCAGGTACCAATCACCACTAACAGCGGCAACAGGTTCGGGAAAATTCCATCCAACATTTGTTGCACATGGATATTCACACCATCTTTGGTGACAAACTCCAGTCCGGTGCCAAGCTTCACGTAACTTGCCGCCACGCCGCCCATCACAAATACGCCGAGCAACGATAGCGCTTCACGCAGGCGAGTCGATTTGCTGCTCACCAGCATCTCAACGGACGTCGACCCCATGCGGTAGCCTTTCAGGAACAGGAACCACGAGCCAGGAATGATAATTGCCAGCCATGCTACACAGTAAAACAGTGGCCCGAGGATATTCCCTCCCGCCGCCAGCGCCATACCGATACTCAGCAGAATCGGGATTAACATCCCCGGAATCATTGAATCGCCAATCCCAGCCACTGGACCCATCAGTCCCACTTTCAGGGTGTTGATCGTTTCGCCGTCGATTGGCTCACCGTTGGCGCGTTTCTCCTCAAGACCCAGCACCATGCCGTTGACTATCGCACCCAACTGCGGCTCGGTGTTATAGAACGACGCGTGGCGTTTGAGCATCTCTTTGCGTTGTTCTGGATCGGGATACAGCTTCTTCGCCACCGGCAACATACTCAAGCAAAAGCCGAATGACTCCAGGCGCTCAAAGCTCATTGAGGAGAGGTTGTACATCATCCAACTACGCCAGCAACTGCGCAGATCCTGGCGAGTGAGTTTACGTTCTTCCATCAGAATTCATCCTCATCATCAGCGGGCGTGGAGGCCACACGTTCAGCCTGCGGCTCGGGTTTGTAGTTGTAGTGAATCAGTGCCAGCAACGCGCCGACAATCACCAGCGCCACCATGTTTAGTTTCAGGAAAACAATGCAGATAAACCCCACCAGGAAGTAAATCAACATGCTGTAATTCTTGATTATTTGTTTAAGCAGAATGGCGATACCGACAGCTGGCAGAATCCCGCCCAATACGTTCATGGTGGAAAGAACGATGTGTGGCAGGCTGTCCATAAAGGCATTGATGTACTGCGCGCCGAAATAGACCGCGATAAACGTTGGAATAAAACGCATCAGGAAGTTGGTGGCTTGCGGCCAGATTGCGCTGTTGAGATACACGCCGCGCTCGTCGCCCTTTTCCAGCGCGATATCCGCACGGTGGTTCCACCAGGAATTGAGCACCATCATGGCGTTGAATAACACGGTGCCCGCAATGCCGATAGTGGCAGCTAACGCTACAGCCACTTCCGGGCCTTTATTGGAAAGAATGCCCAGTGCAATAGCCGGGAAGGCCACAAAGTTGAGATCCGCAGGCATAGAACCACCGGGGGTTACCATGGCGATATACACGGCTTGAACCGCCACGCCGATGATAATCCCGGTTTGCACATCGCCGAGAATAAAACCTACCAGCATCCCTGAAACCAGTGGGCGGGTAATCAGATACCAGCCGCCGGTCAACCCCAGTAGCCATGGGCTACTAAGCGCACCGAGGTAACAGAGAATGCCGATTAGAGCTGCTTCGAAAGCCATAATGCACTCCTTTATTTGAGTTTTTGTCGAGCATCTTGCCAGCTGTAACTGCTGGCGTCGGGTACCAGTCGAAATTCAATCTGGTGCCCGCGCAGCGAGAGATAGTCGAACGCCGCTATCTCTTCCGGATTCACAGACTGATTCGGGCCAATGGTGGTGGTAGTGGCTCGTGCGCTCATCGGGCCAACGTTGATTTTCTTATTGCTGTTTTGCAGGCTGATTCCCGCTTCTTCAATGCGTTTTAGCGTCACCGGAGATTTACCAATCACGAAATAATGCTTCTCACTGGCGATGATCTTCGGCAGTTTTTCAATCGCGGTGGCGGTATCAAATAACCAGACTTTGGTATCCTGCACCGCACCTTTCATCACCGAAGACAACAACGGATCGGCGGCGACAGCGTCATCAATGGCGATGATCCCATCGCACGGCAACTCTTTTGCCCAGCGGGTGATCAACTGGCCGTGGATCACCCGATCGTCAATGCGTACAAAAGAAATACTCATCGTTGCCCCTTAGAAATCATCAGATTGTGTGGTTTCAGCCAGTTGGGCCTGAACCAGCGAGTCACGCGATTCTTCCAGTAAAACCGCTGCCGCTTGGGCTACATCGGTCAGATCTTTTATTTCATCGCTCAGCAATAGCATGGGGAAATTAACACCTCCCAACACTGCCATTGGCGGCTGCGTTTGCGGATCGAACGCATGGTGGCAGGCAATATTCCAAGGCGTGCCGCTTTGCAAATCGCACAGCACCAGCACGCCATCAGCATCTTTGGCGGCCTGTTTCAGCACCGCAGCAAACTCATCGCCAAAACTATTGATGCCCTTGTTCTCCGTTAGCATCACCGGGAATACATGCGGCAATTCTCCATAAACCATTTTGCTACCGGCCAGTAGTGCTTCGGCAAGCGAGCCATGTGTTGCCAGAATGACGTTGATCATCTTGTTATCCTCTTACCCAGGCTTTCATGGTGGCGAGCTGTTGACCTACACTGCTGCCGTATGGGGAAATGCGATATTCGCCGACCGCCGCCGGAACAATGAAGGTTTCGGCGTAATGCACCACAAAGGGTTCGAATGCGCCGCTCGGGCTTTCAACCAGCGCTTCACTGCCTTCCACCAGATTCAGTACGTTTACGCCACCATGAGTGTGGTGCGTGACAGGTTGCGTAAACCAATGGCGGCGGGTTTCGATAAACTCACGTTCATGTAGACCCGTACGTTCTTCGCGCCAGCCATCACCTTCCGCGATAGGCTCGAAATGATTCACCAGATGCTCGGTGACCCATTGCGTATCACGTTGCCAGTCAATCACTTGTGCACCGTGTTCAAGATGCACCGGACGTGGCAGACCATCCAGACCGAGGCGCCCCCAGTCCCACAATTTGAAGGTGAAAATGAACGGCGTGGCGCTGATCTCCAGCACCATTGCACCGGATCCAGAGCAGTGAACAGTGCCTGCCGGGATCAGGAAATGATCGTGTTTACGTGCCGGGAAACGGTTAACGAATTTCTCATCATCAAACGCTTTTTCGCCCCGCTGCGCACAAGCAAGATCGTCGAGCATTTCCTGTGGATTGATGCCTGTTTTGGTCCCCAGATACACTTGCGCACCAGGCTCGGCTTCCAGCATGTAATAGCTCTCATCCTGGGTGTAATGCATGCCGAAATGCTGCTGGATGTATTCGGTAATCGGGTGAACCTGGAAGCTTAAATTCTGCCCGCCGATGGTATCGAGGAAGTCGAAGCGGATCGGGAATTCCGCACCAAAACGGGCATGAACACGCTCGCCAAGCAGCGGGCGAGGGTAGAGCAACACCAGATCCTGAGAGGGGATCTCGATCCGCACATCACCAAAACGCAGTAACAGGCTGTTCTCCTCGGGCACACAGTCAAAACACCATGCGTAATTTGGCTTTGAGGGATCGAGATCGAATTTGTCTTTCATCCATTGCCCGCCCCAGACTCCAGGGTCGAAGAATGGCACTACGCGGAACGGTTGTTGCGTGGTTTGTTGCAGGCCATGGCGCAACGCATCTCCGCTCACCATCGCCGGTTGTGCGGCATTATTGGTATCGAGCAGGAAATCCGCGCGCTTCAGAAGTGGCGTTTTATGGCGATCAAACACACGCCACTCAATGAAAAAGGCGCGTTTGTAGCGGCGCAGAATATCTTCATTTGTGTTATTCGCGCCCCAGTTACCCAGTTCACCACGGCGAAAACGCTGCTGGATTTCCCAGCGCGCCAGATCCGCATACACCAGCACATCACCTGAATGAATCAGTGCCGCGCCGGGGCCGTAGACCACGACCAATCCTTCGGTTATTTCAGCGACCTCAAGCTGCGCGGCGGCTAGTTTTTCCGGGCAAAGAAACTCATTTAATTCATGGCATGAGAGTACGCCAAACACCCGGTCATCCGTCAGGTTGCGTGCCAGCAAATCATGCAGATGTTGTTCACTTAAGCGCGCGGATTCGGCATTAATGGTGAGCGTTGGGTTGAGTTGTGCAATGAGTTGCGCGTGAATCTCTTCGAGTTGAACGCCCGGGTAGCAGTCAATAACCAACACGGTTTTTCCCGAGCGAGCAAGTTGTTTGCTGACGGCTTGTTGGATAGCGGCCCAACCCTGCCATGCGTGATCGTCAAACCCCGAAACGCTGACTTCGGGATACTTTTCGTATGATGCCGGATGCATATTCTTCTCCCTGTTCTTAATGAATTAAGATTAATCGATTAACCGACTTTGAACAGGGTGGTAAACGCGATTAACCCACCACTTTTAGCAAGATGTCGCCTGAAGTTGAGTTATCTGTGATGGCTTTCACATGGATATATGCAATTTTTTGGTTATTCGATTAATCTGAGAATCATTGCTAAATACCAAGGAGTGCTAATGAGCACCGTAACCCTTGCCCAAGTCGCAAAGCAGGCCGAAGTTTCAACTGCTACCGTTTCAATGGTGTTGCGTAATCGGGGCAGAATTTCTGACGCCACTCGAACCCGTGTGCTGAAAGCACTGGATGATCTGGGATACGTGTATAACCAAACGGCAGCCAATTTACGTAATCGCACCAGTAATCAGGTCGGACTGTTGCTGCACGACATTACCAACCCTTTTTACGGTGAAATGACTGCTGGGCTAAGTCAGGAAATGGAACGCCACGATCTGCTGCTATTTTTGGCAAACAGTGAAGAGTCCGGCGAGCGCCAGCAAAAATTTGTCGATTCTCTGATGCGCAATAACGCGTGCGGCATGGTGCTGTGCGCGGCACGGGAAACGCCACCGCTATTTTTCGAAACCCTGAAGCGCCGCAATATTCCGGCGATTATGGTGGTGCGCCCAATGGACGATGTGGACTTCGATTTTGTCGGTACCGATAACTTTTTGGGCACTCAGTTAGCGACACAGCATCTGTTGCGTCTCGGGCATCGCAACATTGCATTTATCGGCGGTAGTGAAAATTCTATTAGCCGTGCACAGCGTATCGGTGGCTACAGCAGCAAACTGCTAGAGCACCGTATCCAACCGAAAAGTGAATGGGTGGTTTCATCGCTCGCCAGCCAAAGTGATGGTGCACGCGTGGCTGAAGAGCTATTCCGGCAGTACCCGGAAATCACGGCCGCTGTCTGTTATCAGGATATTGTGGCACTCGGCGTCATGCAGACACTGCGTAAAATGGGACGCCAGCCGGGCATCGACTTTGCGCTGGTAGGTTTTGACGATATTACCGAAGCATCTTTGGTTCAGCCAGCGTTGACGACAGTTTCAGTCGCCGCTAAAGAGATTGGTCGCAAAGCTGGAGAGCTGTTATTTAGCCGTATTCAGGGTAACGATGAGCCCCCAAAACGTATCATCCTGCCTCCAACGCTAGTGGTGCGGGAGTCATGTGGGTTTGCATAATAGGTGATTTAAAACCTTTTGATTATCAGGTGAATGATGGGTTTTACTGATAACTTCAGCGTTTTGTCATAAATTTCTTATTATCGGTGTTTTCGAGTGGCGGCTTGTGAGCGGGCTGGTTAACCTGAGAACGTTATATATTCAGATTAATATAGAAAAGAGAGTGAATATGGATGGATCACAAGTCCGTGTAGCAATCGCGGGTGCGGGTGGTCGCATGGGGCGACAACTGATTCAGGCTGCATTACAGCTGGATGGCATCAAACTCGGTGCAGCACTTGAACGTACAGGGTCATCCCTGGTTGGTAGTGATGCAGGTGAATTAGCCGGTGTAGCGAAAACGGGCGTTATCGTGAGCGATAGTCTGGATGCCGTGGTCAACGACTTCGATGTCTTTATCGATTTCACTCGTCCTGAAGGTACGCTGAACCATCTGGCTTTCTGCCGCCAACATGGCAAGGGCATGGTGATTGGGACGACGGGTTTTGATGATGCGGGCAAACAGGCGATTACTGACGCTTCAACACAGATCCCAATTGTCTTTGCCGCCAACTTTAGCGTTGGTGTGAACGTGATGCTCAAGCTGTTGGAAAAAGCCGCCAAAGTTATGGGCGACTATACCGATATCGAAATCATTGAAGCACATCATCGTCACAAAGTTGATGCTCCATCGGGCACCGCTCTGGCGATGGGCGAAGCCATTGCTCATGCGATGGATAAAGACTTAAAAGAGTGTGCGGTCTATTCCCGTGAAGGGTACACCGGCGAGCGCGTTCCAGGCACTATTGGTTTTGCCACAGTGCGTGCAGGCGACATTATTGGTGAACATACGGCGATGTTTGCGGACATCGGCGAGCGTATTGAAATCAGCCATAAAGCATCCAGTCGTATGACTTTTGCAAATGGTGCAGTTAAGTCTGCATTGTGGTTGAGTGCAATGAAAAGTGGTCTTTATGACATGCGTGATGTCCTTGATCTTAATAGTTTGTAATCGTTATTACCCATCGTGATGTGGTTATTACAATCGTAATTACTTGATTGATAGGGCAATATTTTATTGCCCTTTTTATTTAATGTTATTTTGGTTGTTTGTTTCAGTTATTTATTTGAAATTCTTATAATTATATCTTTATAACCCTTTTATCGTTGTTTTTTTATCATTTTTGACCATTTGGTCCACTTTTTACCTTCTTGTAATTAGATTCCCATTCATCCTGGCCCGCAACCGATTACGCACTGTAAGTTAGCTGTTGATTTCACCGGTCAATTCCTCTTTTTTACATCAGAGCGCTAAAAAACACATAAAAAGTTGCGCTTATGGTAGACTTTTGCCCGGCCGCTCACTAGAATGCCGCCGTTTGTCAAAAATCCAAATGACAGGCTGTTTTGCATTGATTCCTGAATTCGTTTTGAATTAATATGCAAATAAATTGACTGTTTATTCCCTGGAGGGCGTTTTGATTAAGTCAGCAATATTGGTTCTGGAAGACGGAACCCAATTCCACGGTCGGGCCATTGGGGCATCGGGTTCGGCCATTGGGGAAGTCGTTTTCAACACCTCTTTGACCGGTTATCAAGAAATCCTCACTGATCCTTCCTACTCCCGCCAGATTGTCACTCTTACTTATCCTCATATCGGAAATGTCGGCACCAATGCTGCTGACGAAGAATCCTCCCAGGTACATGCGCAAGGCCTCGTTATCCGTGACCTACCACTGATTGCCAGCAACTACCGCAATACCGAAGACCTTTCTTCCTACCTTAAGCGCCATAACATTGTGGCCATCGCCGATATCGATACCCGTAAGCTGACCCGAATCCTGCGTGAGAAAGGTGCACAGAACGGCTGCATTATTGCCGGTGATAACCTGGACGCGGCACTGGCGCTGGAAAAAGCGAAAGCCTTCCCTGGCCTTAACGGCATGGATCTGGCGAAAGAAGTGACCACTCAGGAAGCTTATGCCTGGCAGCAAGGCAGCTGGACGCTGGAAGGCGAATTACCTGAAGCGGCTAAAGAAGAAGACTTACCATTCCATGTCGTGGCTTACGATTACGGCGTGAAGCGCAACATTCTGCGCATGTTGGTTGACCGCGGTTGCCGCCTGACAGTAGTTCCAGCACAAACGCCAGCAGAAGAAGTGCTGAAGATGAACCCAGACGGCATCTTCCTTTCTAACGGCCCAGGTGACCCGGCACCGTGTGATTACGCTATCAGCGCAATCAAATCCTTCCTGGAAACCGACGTGCCGGTATTCGGTATCTGCTTAGGCCACCAGTTGCTGGCTCTGGCAAGCGGCGCGAAAACCGTGAAGATGAAGTTTGGTCACCACGGTGGTAACCACCCGGTTAAAGATTTGGATCGCGATTGCGTGATGATTACTGCCCAGAACCACGGTTTTGCGGTAGAGGAATCAACACTTCCGGCGAACCTGCGCGTGACCCATAAGTCATTGTTCGATGGCACGCTGCAAGGCATCCATCGTACCGATAAAGCGGCATTTAGTTTCCAGGGCCACCCTGAAGCAAGCCCGGGTCCACACGATGCGGCACCGTTGTTTGACCACTTTGTCGAATTGATTAAGCACTACCGTTCTACCGCCACTCTTAATAGCAAGTAAGTATCAGGAGCTAAGAAAATGCCAAAACGTACAGATATAAAAAGCATCCTGATCCTCGGCGCAGGCCCAATTGTTATCGGCCAGGCGTGTGAGTTCGACTACTCCGGTGCTCAGGCGTGTAAAGCGCTGCGTGAAGAGGGTTACCGTGTCATTCTGGTGAACTCCAACCCGGCAACGATTATGACCGACCCGGAAATGGCTGATGCGACTTACATCGAGCCGATTCACTGGGAAGTGGTTCGCAAAATCATTGAGAAAGAGCGCCCGGATGCGGTTCTGCCAACCATGGGCGGCCAGACTGCACTGAACTGTGCACTGGAACTGGAACGTGAAGGCGTGCTGGCAGAATTCGGCGTCACCATGATTGGTGCTACCGCTGATGCGATAGATAAAGCTGAAGACCGCCGCCGTTTCGACGTGGCGATGAAAAAAATCGGCCTTGATACTGCGCGTTCTGGTATTGCTCACAACATGGAAGAAGCGCTGGCGGTTGCGGCTGACGTGGGTTATCCGTGCATCATCCGCCCTTCATTCACCATGGGTGGCACCGGCGGCGGTATCGCTTACAACCGTGAAGAGTTCGAAGAAATCTGCGAGCGTGGTCTGGATCTTTCGCCAACCAAAGAGCTGCTGATTGACGAATCGCTGATCGGTTGGAAAGAGTACGAAATGGAAGTTGTGCGTGATAAAAACGACAACTGCATCATCGTCTGCTCTATCGAAAACCTCGACCCGATGGGCATCCACACCGGTGACTCCATCACTGTTGCGCCAGCGCAAACGCTGACCGACAAAGAATACCAAATCATGCGTAACGCCTCGATGGCGGTTCTGCGTGAAATCGGCGTAGAAACTGGCGGTTCCAACGTGCAGTTCTCGGTTAACCCGAAAACTGGCCGTTTGATTGTTATCGAGATGAACCCGCGCGTGTCGCGCTCTTCTGCGCTGGCTTCTAAAGCAACCGGCTTCCCGATTGCGAAAGTGGCAGCGAAACTGGCTGTCGGTTATACCCTCGATGAACTGATGAACGACATCACCGGTGGCAAAACGCCAGCGTCGTTCGAGCCATCCATCGACTACGTTGTGACTAAAATTCCTCGCTTTAACTTTGAGAAATTCGTCGGCGCGAACGACCGCCTGACCACGCAGATGAAATCTGTTGGTGAAGTGATGGCGATTGGCCGCACACAACAGGAATCACTGCAAAAAGCCTTGCGCGGCCTGGAAGTGGGCGCAACTGGTTTTGACCCGAAAGTGAATCTGGATGACCCGGAAGCGCTGACCAAAATTCGCCGCGAGCTGAAAGACGCAGGCGCTGAGCGTATCTGGTACGTGGCTGATGCCTTCCGTGCAGGCCTGTCCGTTGACGGCGTGTTCAACCTGACCAACATCGACCGCTGGTTCCTGGTGCAAATCGAAGAGCTGGTTCGCCTGGAAGAGAAAGTTGAAGAGATCGGTATCACCGGCCTGGACTACGACTTCCTGCGTATGCTCAAACGCAAAGGCTTTGCCGATGCGCGCCTGGCGAAACTGGCTGGCGTTCGCGAATCTGAAATCCGCAAACTGCGTGAGCAATATAAACTGCACCCGGTTTATAAGCGTGTTGATACCTGTGCGGCGGAGTTCTCAACTGACACCGCGTACATGTACTCCACTTATGAAGATGAGTGCGAAGCTAACCCGAACAACGACCGTGACAAAATCATGGTGCTGGGCGGTGGTCCAAACCGTATCGGCCAGGGTATCGAGTTTGACTACTGCTGCGTACACGCCTCTCTGGCGCTGCGTGAAGATGGTTACGAAACCATCATGGTTAACTGTAACCCGGAAACCGTTTCTACCGACTACGACACTTCAGACCGCCTGTACTTCGAGCCAGTAACCTTCGAAGACGTGCTGGAAATCGTCCGCGTTGAGAAACCTAAAGGCGTTATCGTGCAGTACGGCGGCCAGACTCCGCTGAAACTGGCACGTGAACTGGAAGCAGCAGGTGTTCCGATTATCGGCACCAGCCCTGACGCGATTGACCGCGCAGAAGACCGTGAGCGTTTCCAGCACGCAGTTGACCGCCTGAAGTTGAAACAGCCTGCCAACGCCACCGTTACCACTATCGAAATGGCGGTAGAAAAAGCAGCACACATTGGTTACCCGCTGGTGGTTCGCCCATCCTACGTTCTGGGCGGTCGCGCGATGGAAATCGTTTATGACGAAATCGACCTTCGCCGTTACTTCCAGACAGCGGTAAGTGTCTCTAACGATGCACCAGTGCTGCTCGACCGCTTCCTTGACGATGCGGTAGAAGTGGATGTCGATGCGATTTGCGACGGTGAAACCGTGCTGATTGGCGGCATCATGGAGCACATCGAACAGGCAGGCGTTCACTCCGGTGACTCGGCATGTTCTCTGCCAGCTTACACGCTGAGCCAGGAAATCCAGGACGTGATGCGCCAGCAGGTGCAGAAACTGGCTTTCGAACTGCAAGTTCGCGGTTTGATGAACGTGCAGTTTGCGGTGAAAGATAACGAAGTCTACTTGATTGAAGTTAACCCACGTGCTGCGCGTACCGTACCGTTTGTCTCTAAAGCAACCGGCATGGCACTGGCTAAAGTGGCGGCGCGAGTGATGGTTGGGCAAACCCTTGTACAGCAGGGCATGACCAAAGAAATCATTCCACCGTATTACTCGGTAAAAGAAGTAGTTCTGCCGTTCAACAAGTTCCCGGGCGTTGACCCACTGTTAGGGCCAGAAATGCGCTCTACCGGTGAAGTGATGGGCGTGGGCCGCACCTTCGCAGAAGCTTTCTCCAAAGCGATGCTGGGTAGCCAGTCCACCATGCGTAAACCAGGCCGCGCACTGCTGTCTGTTCGCGAAGGCGACAAAAAACGTGTGGTAGACCTGGCGGCTAAATTGTTGAAGCAGGGCTTCGAACTGGATGCGACTCACGGTACTGCGGTTGTGTTGGGTGAAGCTGGCATTAACCCGCGTCTGGTGAACAAGGTGCATGAAGGTCGTCCGCACATTCAGGACCGTATCAAGAATGGCGAATATACCTATATCATCAACACCACAGCTGGTCGTCAGGCGATTGAGGATTCCAAGCTGATTCGCCGTAGCGCACTGCAATACAAAGTGCACTACGACACCACGCTGAACGGTGGTTTTGCTACCGCGATGGCGCTGAACTCTGACGCGACTGAAAAAGTGATTTCAGTGCAGGAAATGCACGCGCAAATCACTAAGTAATCGCTTCTCGATACTTTTGAAACCCGCTTCGCGCGGGTTTTTTTTCGTCTGATGTTTGTGGTGGTCGACACTTCAGAGTGTTCTGTATTTTCCAGCGAAGCCGGAAAATCCTGCTAATGTTTTTAGTCTGAAGATGAGAAATGACTACAAACAGGGAGAACAACATGAAAAACAAAATTCTGCTGGCGTCCATATTCGCGGCTGCAACCATGGTTACCGTGGCAGGCTGTTCGTCTAACCAGGCAGTAAAAACCAGCGATGGCAAAACCATTGTCACCGACGGCAAGCCGCAGGTTGACGACGACACAGGCCTGGTCTCTTACAAAAATGCCGAAACCGGCAAGACCGAGCAGATCAACCGTGACCAGGTTAAATCCATGGGCGAACTGGATAATTAATCCAGGTCTTCCCACTTAGCCCGGCTGGAATTATGACTATTAGCCTGTTGAATTACTGACTACACTCTTTGAGAAAAGAATGCGGTAAAACAACAGGCTAATTGATGATTTTAATTATTTATGCACATCCTTACCCGCAACACTCTCACGCAAACCGAAAAATGCTTGAGCAAGCCTCGCTTTTGCCTGATGTAGAAGTGCGCTCCCTCTATGAGTTATACCCTGATTTCAATATTGATATTGCCGCCGAGCAGGAAGCATTAAGCCGCGCAGATTTGGTTATCTGGCAGCACCCAATGCAGTGGTACAGCACTCCGCCATTGATGAAACTGTGGATCGACAAAGTCCTTGCCCACGGCTGGGCATACGGGCGTGGCGGTAGGGCACTACACGGAAAAAACGTCATGTGGGCGGTTACTACTGGTGGTGGTGATAACCACTTTAATCTGGGTGACCACCCAGGCTTTGATGTGCTTGGACAACCATTGCAGGCGACTGCCCTTTACTGTGGTATGAACTGGCTACCGCATTTCACCGTTCATTTCACTTTCGTTTGCGATGAGAACACGCTCGAAGTACAGGCCGGGCAATATAAACAACGGTTGCTCGACTGGCGGGAGGCGAACCATGGATAGTCACAGCATGATTCAGGCGCTGATTTATCTCGGCTCCGCCGCGATCATTGTGCCCATTGCCGTGCGGCTTGGATTAGGTTCGGTGCTTGGCTACCTGATTGCCGGGTGCATTATCGGCCCGTGGGGATTACGTCTGGTTACCGATGCCGAAACTATTCTGCATTTTGCGGAGATCGGCGTGGTGTTGATGTTATTTGTGATTGGTCTCGAGCTTGACCCTCGTCGCTTGTGGACGCTACGCGCTTCGGTGTTTGGTGGCGGTGCGCTGCAAATGGTGGCGTGCGGTTTGCTGCTTGGTTTGTTCTGCATGTTCTTAGGGCTGCGTTGGCAGGTAGCCGTTTTGATCGGCCTTACGCTGGCGCTCTCTTCTACCGCCATCGCTATGCAAGCCATGAACGAGCGCAACCTGACGGTTTCGCAAATGGGGCGCAGCGCGTTCGCCGTGCTGTTATTCCAGGATATCGCTGCGATCCCGCTGGTAGCAATGATCCCGTTATTAGCCAGTAGCGGTGCGACTACTACCCTGGCTGCGTTTTCCATTTCAGCTCTGAAAGTGGTTGGTGCATTGGCCATCGTTGTATTGCTTGGCCGCTATGTGACGCGCCCGTTGCTGCGGTTCGTTGCGCGTTCCGGCCTGCGTGAAGTCTTCAGCGCCATGGCATTGTTTATGGTGTTTGGTTTTGGCTTATTGCTTGAAGAAGCAGGGCTTTCGATGGCGATGGGAGCGTTTCTTGCCGGTGTGTTACTGGCAAGTTCTGAGTATCGCCATGCGCTGGAAAGTGATATCGAACCGTTCAAAGGTTTGCTGCTCGGGCTGTTCTTTATCGGTGTGGGCATGTCGATAGACTTCGGCACGCTGCTTGAGAATCCACTGCGGATTATTGCGCTGCTGTTCGGATTCCTGGCGATCAAAATCATTACGCTCTGGATTGTGGCAAAACCGCTGAATGTGCCGCGCAAGCAACGGCGCTGGTTTGCTGTTTTGCTGGGGCAAGGTAGTGAATTTGCTTTCGTGATTTTTGGTACAGCAAGAATGGCTGAGGTGTTAGATGACAGTTGGGCGAAATCGCTGACCCTGGCTGTTGCACTATCAATGGCGGCAACGCCGCTACTGCTGGTATTACTCAACCGTCTGGAGAAATCGGGTAAAGAGCAGGCGCGAGAAGCGGATGAAATCGATGAAGAACAGCCGCGAGTGATTATCGCAGGTTTCGGTCGTTTCGGGCAGATTGCCGGCCGTTTGTTACTCACCAGTGGGGTAAAAATGGTGGTTCTTGACCACGACCCAGACCACATTGAAACGTTGCGTAAGTTCGGCACCAAAGTCTTTTATGGTGATGCAACACGCGTGGATTTACTGGAGTCCGCCGGGGCTGCTAAAGCTGAAGTGCTGATCAATGCTATCGACGATCCTGATGCCAACATGCAGTTAGCAGAGTTGGTGCAGGAGCACTTCCCACATTTGAAAGTGATTGCGCGAGCACGCGATCTTGACCACTTCATTCGCCTGCGCCAGTTGGGTGTTGAACAACCAGAGCGTGAAACATTTGAAGGTGCACTAAAAGTGGGGCGTCGGGCACTGGAAGGTCTGGGCGTTGGCAGCTACGAAGCACGTGAGCGAGCCGATCACTTCCGACGTTTTAATACGCAGATGGTTGAAGAGATGGTTCCGGCTCCAGACTGGTCAGCGCGAGCCGATGTGCTCAAGCGCACCAGTGCCATGCTGACTGAGGTGATTAACGAAGATCGTACTCATCTGAATGTGATTCAGCGCCACGGCTGGCAGGGGACGGAAGAAGGGCTTCATTCGGGGAAACTGGCTGATGAGCCGCCAGTGAAACCGGAATAACGAAAAAGCTCCCGAATTTGGGAGCTTTTTAAAATCTATTGGTTTGAGTAAAAGTCAGCTCAAAGCCACTTTAATCCCCAGCGCAATCAACATGCCGCCCAGCAGTTTATCGACAATTTTCTGTGCTTTAGCCAGGCCGCGACGAACAGGCTCGCTTTGGATTAACACAACCAACAGAGGCCACCAGACCACGGATAGCATCAGGATAACTCCGGCATACCAAAGTTTTTCCATGGTCCCTGAATTCACGCTCAGTACCTGGGTGAAAACAGAAAGGAAGAATAGGGTCGCTTTTGGGTTCAGCAGGTTGCACAAATAGCCCTGTAAGAATGCTTTCTTAAGTGTTGTTTGTTGGCGCTCAACGTTGCTGACATCCATTTTACTGCTGCCGCGAGCAAATAGTGCATGTAAACCAATCCAGATCAGATAAGCGGCCCCGGCATATTTCAACAGGTCGAATAACCATGGCGTGGTGGTAATAACCACGGCTAAACCCGCAACACAATAAGTCATGTGAGTTGCCACGCCGCTGATGACACCCAGCGAAGTCATCATTGCCGCAGTACGTGAATAGCGTGCTGCGTTCTTAATCACCAGAAAGAAATCAGGCCCGGGAGATAGCATTCCCAAAGTGGCAATGGTGGCGACGAAAAGCGTGGTTTCTAACATGGTTTAATCCGGTGCAGTCAAAGAAACGTGAACTATACCGCAGCTATTGCATAAACTTATAGAGGGTGACGGAGAGCGGTTAAGTATTTTTTACGTCATCTTTTACAATGCTTCTGACACTTTTACGCTAACTCGTTGTTCCTGCTATAACAGGAAGCAATACGTTACGGGTTTACAGTCGCAGAACAAAAATATTCTCACGGACATGCTTGCGGATAGTCGACGAAAGAATGCGCTTTCCGTATAGTGGCGGCAATTTTTTCACCACCCTTGGGTTAATAGAATGATCAGTCTGATTGCTGCATTAGCGGTAGATCGTGTAATTGGCATGGAAAACGCCATGCCCTGGGAAATACCTGCCGATCTGGCCTGGTTTAAACGTAATACGTTGAATAAACCTGTCGTGATGGGGCGTTTGACCTGGGAATCCATCGGTCGTCCGCTGCCAGGTCGCAAGAACATCGTTATTAGCAGCAAGCCCGGCACCGATGACCGCGTTGAGTGGGTATCATCCATCGAAGACGCGATTAAAGCCTGTGGCGATGCGGAAGAGATTATGGTGATTGGCGGCGGTCGTATTTACGAACAATTCCTGCCAAAAGCTCAGCGCCTGTATCTGACGCACATTGATGCGGAAGTGGAAGGCGACACGCACTTCCCGGATTACGATCCGGACGAGTGGCAGTCAACGTTTAGTGAATTCCATGATGCCGATGAGAATAACTCACACGGTTATTGTTTTGAGGTTCTGGAGCGTCGTTAAGGCGTTGAAGAATGAAAAAACCGGTTAGCTAGTATATCCAAAATAATTCGAGTTGCAGGAAGGCGGCAAAGGAGTGAATCCCCAGGAGCTTACTAACGTAAGTGACTGGGGTGAACAAGAGCAGCCAACGCTCATGCAACTTGAATTATGACGGATATAACCGGGTTTTTTATTACGAAGCAATAGCCGTTTCACCACCGCCAACATCCTGCTGGCGATTCGAGGGCTGGGTGAAATATGTTTTATCTTCCCAGCGTAGGCAAGTTAGCTCACCGCCCCAGCAACATCCTGTATCCAGCCCGTAAATCCCTTCTGGTGTGCCTTTACCTTCCAGTGATGCCCAATGTCCGAAGATAACTGAGTATTCATCGGTAACCGGCCCTGAAATAGCAAACCACGGTTTGAGCGGCGCAGGCGCGCTTTCTGGTGTGTCTTTGCAGTACATATCCAGTTGCCCATTAGGGAAGCAATAACGCATGCGGGTCAGCGAATTGGTAATAAAGCGCAGACGAGCGAGCCCAGAAAGTTCAGGCGACCAGTTGTTAGGCATATCGCCATACATCGCATCGAGGAATAACGGATAGCTGTCGCTTGAAAGCACGGCTTCAACATCACGCGCGCAGGCCATTGCAGTATTCAAATCCCACTGCGGCGTAATCCCGGCATGTGCCATCACCAGTTTTTTCTCTTCATCAACCTGTATCAGAGGTTGGCGACGTAACCAGTTCAGCAGTTCGTCGGCATCTGGCGCTTCCAGCAATTGGGAAACGCGATCTTTGGGTTTATTGCGGCTAATGCCTGCATAAACTGCCAGAAGATGCAGATCGTGATTACCGAGAACGATGCGAGCACTTTCACCAAGCCCGCGCACAAAACGCAAAACTTCAAGCGAGCCGGGTCCACGCGCGACGAGATCGCCCGTAAGCCATAAAATATCTTTGTCAGGCGTAAACTCAACCTGTTGCAGCAGGGCTACCAGTTCATCGTAACAACCATGAACATCGCCAATCAGGTATGTAGACATCGTATCAGTGAATAAAGGCTGGGATAGCCAGACGGAAT
Source organism: Buttiauxella cochleicola (assembly GCF_021282405.1). Lineage (NCBI taxonomy): Bacteria > Pseudomonadati > Pseudomonadota > Gammaproteobacteria > Enterobacterales > Enterobacteriaceae > Buttiauxella > Buttiauxella cochleicola. The sequence continues at coordinate 118,703 of NZ_JAJSOU010000005.1, read as the reverse complement.
ACGGGAATAGCGACACGGAAAGCATCGCCCTGAGAGTCGACCATTTCGTAATGGCCTTGCATGGTGCCAAGCGGTGTTTCAAGTACTGCACCGCTTGTGTAGCTATATTCGTTGCCCGGTTCAATATGCGGCTGGACGCCAATCACGCCCTCACCCTGAACTTCAGTTTCATGGCCGTTTCCATTGGTGATAAGCCAGTAACGACCAAGCAATTGAACCGGTGTTCGCCCCAGGTTGCGGATGGTTACAGTGTAAGCAAAGACGAAACGTTCGTTTTCCGGAGAGGACTGCGCTTCGATATAAACGCTTTGTACCTGAATGCATACGCGGGGCGAATTCAACATCGTTAACTCTCCTTTGGCTGCTGCTGTGGGTGCTCAGCCAAATAGTTTGCCAGTTGGCAATACTGTGCGACTGAGATGTTCTCAGCGCGTAGGGTTGCGTCGATTCCCAGCTCCGCCATCACCTCTGGGCTAAACAGATGGCCAAGGCTGTTACGAATCGTTTTGCGACGCTTGTTAAAGGCTTCAGTGGTGATGCGGCTTAACACACGCAGCTCTTTAACTGGGTTCGGTATTACTGCATGTGGTACCAGGCGCACAACGGCAGAGTCAACTTTCGGTGCCGGTGTGAAGGCCGTTGGTGGCACTTCAAGTACTGGGATCACATTGCAATAATACTGCGCCATGACTGATAAACGACCATACGCTTTACAGTTAGGGCCAGCAACTAAACGGTTTACCACCTCTTTTTGCAGCATAAAGTGCATGTCAGCAATGGCATCAGTATAGCTAAAGAGATGGAACATCAATGGCGTGGAGATGTTATACGGCAGGTTGCCAAAAACGCGCAACGGCTGACCGATTTTTTGCGACAGCTCTCCAAAATCCATTGTCATGGCATCTTGCTGATAAATCGTCAGCTTCGGTGCCAGGAATGGATGCGTTTGCAGGCGAGCTGCAAGATCGCGGTCCAGTTCGATGACGGTCATTTCATCCAGGCGTTCACCCACGGGCTCGGTTAATGCGCCAAGGCCGGGGCCGATTTCAACCATCGCCTGGCCTTTCAGTGGATTAATAGCAGAGACAATACTGTCGATAACGAACTGGTCATTAAGGAAGTTTTGTCCAAAACGTTTACGGGCTAAATGGCCCTGGTGGACACGAGTATTCATTGAGTATTAGCAATCATCTTGATGGCGAGATTAAGCGCCGTAATAAAACTGCCGACCTCGGCTTTCCCCTGACCGGCTAGATCTAGCGCGGTGCCATGGTCAACCGAAGTGCGGATAAAAGGTAAGCCTAGAGTGATATTTACCGCCCGACCAAAGCCCTGATATTTGAGTACAGGTAAGCCCTGGTCGTGGTACATCGCCAACACTGCATCGGCGTTATCGAGATACTTAGGCTGAAACAGCGTATCTGCCGGTAGCGGGCCAGAAAGCTTCATTCCAAGACCACGCATTTCATTCAGTACTGGAATGATGGTATCAATTTCTTCAGTACCCATGTGGCCACCTTCCCCGGCATGGGGGTTGAGGCCACAAACCAGTACATGTGGCTGCGCGATACCAAACTTGGTTTGCAGGTCATGATACAGGATGGTGATTATCTGGCGTAATAATTCTGGCGTTATCGCATCACTAATGGCTTTAAGCGGCAGATGTGTCGTCACCAGCGCAACGCGAAGTTCTTCGGTCGCCAGCATCATCACGACTTTTTCGCTGTGCGATCGCTCTTCGAAAAACTCGGTATGCCCGATAAAGGGAATACCAGCATCGTTAATGATGCCTTTATGTACCGGCCCGGTGATCAGTGCTGCAAATTCACCCTTGATACAACCATCACATGCCCGAGCCAGCATATCCACCACATACTTACCGTTCTTCACATCAAGCAACCCCGGTTTGACGGGGGCTCGTAGGGCTATGGGCAGTATGGTGAGTGTTCCGGCAGTTTGCGGGCTTGCAGGAGCGTCAGGCGAGTAAGGAATGAGCTGAAGAGGAAGACCGAGAAGAGCTGCACGTTCCAGGAGTAATTCGGGAGACGCTGCGACAACCACTTCGACAGGCCAGTCGCGCTGTGCCAGCGCGATGACCAGATCAGGACCAATCCCGGCTGGTTCGCCGGGAGTGATGACTACACGTTGGATATTAGCCATTGCTACCTATGACTTTCACATAAGCAGATGCGCGTTGTTCTTGCATCCAGGTCTGTGCTTCTTCAGAGAACTTACGGTTGAACAGCATGCGATACGCGCGGTCTTTCTGCGCAGCATCAGTCTTATCAACGCTACGAGTATCCATAAGTTCGATCAAGTGCCAGCCGAAAGAGGAGTGAACCGGTGCGCTCAGCTCACCTTTATGCATTTTCGACAGTGCATCACGGAAGGCAGGATCGTAGATATCAGTAGCAGCCCAACCCAAGTCACCGCCCTGGTTTGCTGAACCTGGATCTTCAGAGAACGATTTTGCTGCCGCAGCGAAGGTCGTTTTTCCACTCTTAATATCAGCTGCAATCTGGTTTAACTTAGCTCGAGCCTGGTCGTCACTCATGATTGGCGATGATTTCAGTAAGATATGACGTGCATGAACTTCAGTCACAGAAATGCTCTGGCTCTGGCCACGCAGATCGTTCACTTTCAGGATATGGAAACCAACACCTGAACGAATCGGACCGATTACATCACCTTTTTTCGCCGTCCCTAATGCCTGAGCGAAAATAGTTGGCAGTTCCTGGATACGGCCCCAACCCATTTGACCACCTTTCAGTGCTTGCTGGTCAGCAGAGTAGGTGATTGCCAGTTTGCCGAAATCACCACCATTTTGCGCTTGTGAAACGATGTCACGCGCTTGCTTTTCCGCATCGTCTACCTGAGTAGACGTAGGGTTTTCCGGCAATGGAATCAGGATGTGGCTCAGGTTAAGTTCGGTGCTGCTATCGTTTTGGCTACCCACCTGCTGCGCGAGGGAATCAACTTCCTGCGGCAGTATAGATACGCGACGACGAACTTCGCTATTACGCACTTCCGAAATGGTCATCTCTTTGCGGATCTGAGCACGGTAAGAATTGTAATTAACGCCGTCATAGGCCAGACGACTACGCATCTGGTCCATGTTCATTTTGTTCTGAGCGGCGATATCAGCAATGGCTTTATCAAGCTGCTCATCCGTCACTTTAACGCCCATTTTCTGACCCATCTGCAGCATGATCTGGTCCATGATCAGACGTTCCAGAATTTGATGACGCAGAGTGTTGTCGTCAGGAAGCTGTTGCCCGGCCTGTTGGGCGCCGCTCTTCACTGACTGCATCATGCCGTCAACGTCACTTTCCAGTACCACACCGTTATTCACTACGGCTGCAACTTTATCGACCACTTGTGGGGCCGCGAAAGAGGTGTTCGCCACCAGGACGACACCGAGAAGCAGCGTTCTCCAATTCTTCATACTTTTTCCATTTCTTAGCCGCAAAGCGGACTGCTAATTCAAGTCAAAGTGAATTACATCGAGCTCTGATACGGCAGAATGTTTGAACGCAACATCTGCTGTGTGCCCAGGCCGTAGTTGGAACTCAGGCCACGTAACTCGATGTTAAAGCCAATTACGTTGTCGTATTTGCTTTGGTTATCTTCCCAACCGTTAATTTTGCGCTCATAACCTAAACGAATCGCATAACAGCAAGAGTTGTACTGCACGGCTAACATGGAATCAGCCGCTTGTTGTGCATTGGTATCGTAGTAATACGCTCCAACAACAGACCAGCGATCAACGATAGGCCAGCTCGCTGTCATCCCAACTTGTGAGATGCCATCTTTGTACTGGTCTTTATTGATGTCGATTTTAGAAACAGTAGCACCGATGTATTCAGGGCTTGCGTAACGGTAGTTAAATTGTACCAGGCGATCGTTATCTTTACGATATTCGATAACGCCGTTACCGGTCGCAATATTATCAAGGCGTGTATCGTACTGTACGCCACCGCGTAAGCCCCAGCGGTCAGTCATGCGCCAATAGGTATCACCAGCCCATACCACAGAACCTGTTTCGTCACCTTTTTCACTGTTAATCGTTTCATCACCAGTACGAGACTCGGTGAAGTAGTAGATTTGACCAACAGAAACATTAAAACGTTCAACCGCTGCGTCATCATAAACACGAGTTGTAACCCCCGTGGTGACCTGGTTGGCTGAAGCTATACGGTCAAGGCCGCCGTAAGTACGATCACGGAATAAGCCTGAGTAGTCAGATTGCAACAGCGCAGAATCATAGTTGTTGATGTTACTTTGGTCACGATACGGCACATACAGATACTGTACGCGTGGCTCAAGGGTTTGCGCCCATCCTGCAGCAGAGTCCATATCACGGTCGAAAATCAGCTTCCCGTCCATTTTGAATTGAGGCAGGGTACGGTTAACCGAGGATTCTAATTTACTGTTTTTATTTACGTTTTTTTCGTATTTTTCGAGGTTATCCTGCTGATAGTGTGTTGCCATCAGCTTGGCTTCGGTATTCAGGCTCGCCCAACCATTGGATAACGGTAGGCTAATGGTTGGCTCAACATGCAAGCGTGTAGCTTCCGGCATGTTGTTATTAAAGTTAGTAAACTTAACTGCCTGACCATAGATACGCGTATCAAAAGGTCCAACGTCGTTTCGATAGTAATTCATATCCAACTGCGGCTGAGCGCTATATGAATTTGCACCACTATTTTGTTGAGACTCAAATATCTGGAACTGTTTTGTCGCAAGGGTGGCGTCGAAGTTTTCGACGGCATAACCAATACTAAATTTCTGCGTGGCGTAACCGTCAGTACTGGAACCATATTGCGAAGTAAAGTCGTTGAAGTAGCTAGGATCGCTGACTTTGGTGTAGTCGATATTAAAACGCCACACCTGATCCATCACACCGCTGTGATTCCAGTAGAACAACCAGCGACGCTCATCCCCTTCTGGGTTCTTCGCGGTATCGTCTTTGTATTCCTCATCAGACAGCAGGTAGTCGAATTCCATAATACCCGCACCAGCTTTGGTCAAGTAACGGAATTCATTCTGCCATTGAGTACCACGTTGCTCCATATAGTGTGGAGTGATTGTGGCATCAAAGTTTGGTGCGATGTTCCAGTAATACGGCAGAGAAAACTCAAGGCCATTATTGGTACTGTACTTCGCATTTGGGATCAGGAAGCCGGAACGACGTTTATCACCAATTGGCAACTGCAAATAAGGGCTATAGAAGACCGGAACCGGGCCCAGTTTAAAACGGGCATTCCAGATTTCCGCGACTTCTTCTTCACGGTCCTGAATGACTTCACTTCCCACAACGCTCCAGGTATTAGAACCCGGCAAACAAGAAGTAAATGTGCCATTTTCCAGAATGGTGTAGCGATTATTGCCGCGCTGTTTCATCAGATCGGCAGTACCTCGCCCCTGGCGGTCTACCATTTGGTAGTCACCTTCCCAGACGTTGGTATCTTTGGTGTTCAGGTTTGACCAGGCTTTTGGCCCTTTAAGAATAACCTGATTATCATCGTAGTGTACGTTGCCGACAGCATCGACCGTGCGGACAGGGTCCGGCTGACCTTCAACCTGTTTTTGGTGTAGCAACACTTCATCAGACTGTAGGCGGCTATTGCCTTGCTGAATATCAACATTGCCAGTAAACACCGCATCATCAGGATAATTTCCTTTTGCGTGATCGGCATTTATAGTAACGGGTAGGTTGTTGGTATCTCCCTGAATTAAAGGGCGATTGTAACTTGGGATACCAAGCATACACTGCGACGCAAGATCGGCAGCCATACCTTGTTGACTATACAGCGCTGCGCCAATCAAGGTGGCCAGCAAGGTGGGAATACGTTTTTTCATACGTGTTATTCGTTGTTCCATCATCAATGGCTTAGCGTCGGCAAACGGTCAGAGACTAACTTACTCATCACCACAGCGCTAGTGTTAATCCTTCCCGTTCAGCAGAGTGCCGTTAGGCACCGCTATCAATGACGGGTATGATAAAGCAAATTCTAGCCGACGGCATGACGATTTGGGGAGTATATGCAGTATTGGGGAAAAGTACTCGGTGTCGCAATAGCACTAATTATGGGTGGTGGCTTCTGGGGTGTGGTTTTAGGATTGCTGATTGGCCATGCCATCGATAAGGTGCGTAGCCGTCGTCAGTCCTGGTTTTCTAACCAACAACAGCGTCAGTCACTGTTTTTTAGCACCACATTTGAAGTGATGGGCCACCTGACTAAGTCAAAAGGGCGCGTCACAGAAGCAGACATCCAAATAGCCTCGCTATTAATGGATCGCATGCAATTACATGGTGATGCGCGTAGTGCAGCACAACATGCGTTTCGTGTTGGCAAAGAAAATGGCTACCCGCTACGTGAAAAAATGCGTCAGTTACGCAGCGTATGCTTTGGCCGCTTTGACCTGATTCGGATGTTTCTTGAAATTCAAATCCAGGCGGCGTTTGCTGATGGCTCTTTGCACCCTAACGAACGGGAAGTGTTGTACGTTATTGCAGAAGAGCTTGGCATTTCACGCATTCAGTTCGATCAGTTCTTACGTATGATGGAAGGCGGGCAGCAATTTGGTGGTGGATACAACCAGTCGCAAGGCGGTGGTTTCCAGCAACAGCGTGGTCCGACACTCGAAGATGCATGCAATGTACTCGGTGTTAAAAGCACTGATGATGCGACTGCCATTAAGCGTGCATATCGCAAATTAATGAGCGAGCATCACCCTGATAAGCTGGTTGCTAAAGGTTTACCACCAGAGATGATGGAGATGGCCAAGCAGAAAGCGCAGGAAATCCAGAAAGCGTACGATCTGATTAAGACGGCGAAAGGATTTAAGTAATTGAAAAGCCTCTCAGGTTGAGAGGCTTTTTTTTAGAAGTCTGCCGGCGCGCGGAACGTCATGGGTGTTCCATACTCGGGATGGGTAATGGTCAGCATTTCAGCATGAAGCTGTAAACGCGGAGCCATTGCCAGTGCTTCCGGTGTAGCGTAGAAGCGATCGCCAAGAATGGGATGACCCAATGCCAGCATATGAACGCGTAACTGATGTGAGCGTCCGGTAATCGGTTTTAACAGCACTCGAGCCGTGTTATCCGCTGCATAATCCAGAACCTGATATTCCGTCTGCGCCGCTTTTCCGGTTTCATAACACACTTTCTGCTTTGGCCGGTTCGGCCAGTCACAAATTAGCGGTAAATCCACCAGGCCTTCTTCCGGCTGTGGATGGCCCCAAACCCGCGCCACGTACTGCTTCTTCGGCTCACGTTCACGAAACTGGCGTTTCAGCTCGCGCTCTGCCGCTTTCGTCAGCGCCACGGCAATCACGCCGCTGGTCGCCATATCCAGACGATGCACCGATTCTGCCTGCGGGAAGTCACGCTGAATGCGCGTCATCACGCTGTCTTTATGCTCATCCAGACGGCCCGGTACCGACAACAAGCCCGAAGGCTTATTGACCACCATGATGTGGTCATCTTGATAAAGGATGACCAGCCAGGGATCGATGGGCGGGTTATAGGGTTCCATTAACATTATTGGTGTGTCACCACAATCAGACGTAAAGCATCAAGACGCCAGTTAGCTTGCGCGAGGCTTTCCAAAACTTGCTGACGGTTGCTTTCGATTGCTTCGAGTTCATCATCACGGATGTTTGGGTTCACCGCTTTTAGTGCTTCCAGACGGGAGAGCTCGGAACTCAGTTTCTCATCAGCTTCTTCACGAGCAGCTTTGATCAACACTTGCGCTGCAGCTTCCACTTTCTCTTCTGCCAATTGCAAAATAGCGTGAACATCTTGCTGAACTGCATTCACCAATTTGCTACCAGTGTGACGATTCACCGTGCTGAGCTGGCGGTTAAAGCTTTCAAACTCAACCTGAGCGGCAAGGTTGGTGCCATTTTTGTCCACCAACATACGCACTGGCGTTGGCGGCAGGAAGCGGTTGAGCTGCAATTGCTTCGGCGCTTTTGCCTCAACAACATAAATCAGCTCCAGCAATAATGTCCCCACAGGCAGCGCTTTGTTTTTCAACAAAGAGAGCGCACAGCTACCAGTATCGCCAGACAGAATCAGATCCAGACCATTACGGATGATCGGGTGTTCCCATGTCACAAACTGCGCATCTTCACGCGACAGGGCCACTTCACGCTCAAAGGTAATCGTGCAACCGTCTTCCGGAAGTCCCGGAAAATCAGGCACCAGCATGTGATCGCCAGGGGTCAGCACCACCATGTTGTCGCCGCGGTCATCCTGATTAATACCGACGATGTCGAACAAGTTGAGAGCAAAACTCACCAGATTGGTGTCGTTATCCTGCTCGGAAATAGACGCTGCTAACGCTTGTGATTTCTCACCGCCGTTAGAGTGAATTTCCAACAGGCGGTCACGGCCCTGTTCCAACTGAATCTTCAGCGCATCATGCTGTTCACGGCATTGCTTGATAAGCGCATCGAAACCGTCGGTATTTTCAGGAGCTGCTAAATACTGAATCAGTTGCGGATAAACGCTGTCGTAAATTGTGCGGCCGGTAGGGCAAGTGTGTTCGAATGCATCCAGACCTTCGTGGAACCACTTCACCAGTACTGATTGCGCAGTTTTCTCAAGGTAAGGAACGTGAACCTGGATATCGTGCGCCTGGCCGATACGGTCCAGACGGCCAATACGCTGCTCCAGCAGGTCCGGGTTAAACGGCAGATCGAACATCACCAACTGGCTTGCGAACTGGAAGTTACGGCCTTCGGAACCAATCTCGGAACACAGCAGTACTTGAGCGCCGGTGTCTTCTTCGGCAAACCATGCGGCTGCACGGTCACGCTCGATGATGGACATGCCTTCATGGAATACTGCGGCACGAATACCTTCGCGCTCACGCAGAACTTGTTCGAGCTGTAATGCTGTCGCGGCTTTGGCACAAATCACCAGCACCTTCTGAGAGCGGTGGCTTGTCAGGTAACCCATCAGCCATTCGACACGCGGGTCGAAGTTCCACCACGTGCCGCTATCACCTTCAAATTCCTGATAAATCTGCTCCGGGTAGAGCATGTCGCGTGCACGCTCTTCCACGGATTTACGTGCGGCCATTATGCCGGACACTTTAATCGCGGTTTGATACTGCAGCGGCAGTGGCAAACGAATGGTATGCATTTCGCGTTTCGGGAAACCTTTAACGCCATTACGGGTGTTACGGAACAACACACGGCTGGTGCCATGGCGGTCCATCAGCATGGAAATCAGCTCCTTGCGCGCCGCATCACTACCTTCACGGTCACTGTTCGCGGTTTGCAACAGAGGCTCGATATCCTGCTCGCCAATCAATTCACTCAGCATATTGAGCTGATCGTTGGTCAAGTGATTGCCTGCCAGCAGCAGCGCAACGGCATCGGCCACCGGGCGGTAGTGTTGCTGCTCTTCAACAAATTGCTCGAAATCGTGGAAGCGGCTCGGGTCCAGTAAACGCAGACGGGCGAAGTGGCTTTCCAGGCCCAACTGCTCAGGCGTTGCGGTTAATAGCAAAATACCTGGAATATGTTCTGCCAGTTGTTCAATGGCCTGATATTCACGGCTTGGGGCATTTTCGCTCCACACCAAATGGTGGGCTTCATCGACCACCATCAAATCCCACTCGGCATCACAAAGATGCTCAAGGCGTTGCTTACTGCGGCGCACGAAATCAAGCGAACAGATAACCAGTTGTTCTGTTTCGAATGGGTTATCGCTGTCGTGCTGGGCTTCGGCATAACGCTCATCATCAAAGAGAGCAAAACGCAGATTAAAGCGGCGGAGCATTTCAACCAGCCACTGGTGTTGCAGGGTTTCCGGCACCACGATCAATACGCGTTCAGCGCTGCCAGCCAGCAACTGCTGGTGCAAAATCATCCCGGCTTCAATCGTTTTCCCTAAACCGACTTCGTCAGCCAGCAATACGCGTGGCGCATGACGACGACCTACATCGTGGGCAATGTTTAGCTGGTGTGGGATCAGGCTGGTGCGCATGCCGCGCAAGCCGCTCCAGGGTTGGCGATACTGCTCGCTTTGGTAAACGCGGGAACGGTAACGCAGGGCGAAGCGGTCCATTCTGTCAATTTGCCCGGCAAAAAGACGGTCTTGCGGCTTGCTGAACACCAGTTTGCTGTCGAGGAACACTTCGCGCAGCATGGTACCGGCTTCTTCTGTATCCAGGCGCGTACCGATGTAGGCAAGTAAGCCGTTTTCTTCTTTAACTTCATCAACTTTGAGTTGCCAACCTTCATGGCTGGTGACGGTATCACCCGGGTTAAACATCACGCGTGTGATAGGTGAGTCATTTCTGGCGTACAGTCGATTTTCACCGGTGGCAGGGTAGAGCAGGGTTACCATACGTGTGTCTAAAGCGACCACGGTTCCCAGTCCCAGTTCGCTTTCGGTATCGCTGATCCAACGTTGACCAAGTGTAAAAGGCATAAGATTTCGGCTCTATTATCAGTTACTAAGATTTGCAGGCAATAGTAAAACGACCGCGCGCAAAGGGGGCGGTAGTTCAAAAGTAGATTTAAGGATGATTCAGGAGGGCGCTATGGTACTGGAAGCAAACGCATTCGTCACCAACTCGTCATACTTCAAATTGCAACTGCGTTGACTGCACTCACTCACCCCAGTCACTTACTCTAGTAAGCTCCAGGGGATTCGTTCCCTTGCCGCCTGGTTGCACTTTGAATTATTTAGAGTTTCTCAAAATAACCCTAACTGCCCTGTCATCAGTGTAGCAAAGTCATCCTCGAGGAAAGGTAAAATTCCTTCAGCGACGGGCTGAAGCTGGCGGGTCAGGTAATGATCATAGTCCAGGGGGGATTCCTGGTAATCCACGGGTTCAGGGCCGTTGGTTGTAATCACATACTTAATGGTCCCACGGTTCTGATATTGAGGCGCACGCCCAAGCCGTTGATTATGCTCATCAGCGAGCCGAGCGGCACGGACATGTGGCGGCACATTTTTTTGATATTCGCTTAACGGCCGGCGCAGACGTTTACGGTAAATTAACTGCTCATCAAGCTCACCGGCCATCAAACTGGCGATAGTTTCACGGATATAATCCTGATATGGCTCGTTACGGAACACGCGCAAATAAAGTGTTTTCTGGAACTCCTGGGCCAGCGGCGTCCAGTCAGTACGCACGGTTTCCAGTCCTTTGAACACCATGCGCTGCTTGTCATGTTCCTGAATCATTCCTGCGTAGCGTTTTTTGGAACCTTCAACCGTGCCACGAATGGTTGGCATCAGGAAGCGGCAAAAGTGGGACTCGTATTCCAGTTCAAGTTTACTGTCTAGCTGCTGGGTTTCTTGCAGATGCGCTTTCCACCACGCATTAACGTGATTCACTAATTGCTGGCCGATACGCGCCGCATCTTCTTCTGAGCGGGCTTTTTTCAGCCAGACAAACGTGGAATCCGTATCGCCGTAAATCACGTCGTAGCCCTGAGATTCAATCAGCTCCCTGGTTTGTAGCATGATCTGATGCCCACGCATGGTGATCGACGAGGCAAGGCGAGGATCAAAGAAGCGGCAGGCACTGGTGCCCAACACCCCGTAAAACGCATTCATAATGATCTTCAGCGCCTGGGACAATGGCTTGTTGCCATGACGTTTGGCTTCATCGCGACCAGACCAGATTTGCCCGACGATTTCGGGCAGGCAATGCGTATTCCTGGAAAAATGCGCGCCAAGAAAACCATCAACGGAATGCTCAGCTTCCGGGTGCGCCATCCCCTCAACCAGGCCAACCGGGTCGATAAGAAATGTGCGAATAATCGACGGATAAAGACTTTTGTAATCGAGTACTAACACTGAGTCATAAAGGCCTGGGCGCGAGTCCATGACATACCCGCCAGGGCTCGCCTGCGGAGGCACATCTCCAAGATTTGGAGCAACATAACCGGCACGGTGCATGCGTGGAATATACAGATGACCAAATGCTGCAACAGAGCCGCCGTGGCGGTCAAGCGGCAAACCGTTAACCGTTGCCCGCTCAAGTAAAAATGGCATTAGTTCGGTTTTGTGGAAAATCCGCGTTACAAGCTCGCAGTCTTTAAGATTGTACTTCGCAAGTGCCGGCTTATCTTCGGCAAAACGACGGTCAATTTCGTCCATCCGCTGCCACGGGTTATCAATCGCTTTACCTTCGCCGAGTAGTTCCTGAGAAACAGTTTCGAGAGAAAATGAGGAGAAATTCCAGAAGGCAGATCGCAGTGCTTCGATACCATCGATAATCACGCGCCCTGCGGCCTGTGCGAAAAACACACCTTGCTTGAAACCATGCTCGCGCCATTCCAGCAGACTGTTTTCACGCCCAAGGCGCAGAGGAACCTGATAGCGCTCGGCCATTTTTTGCAGCACGCGCAAATCGAACTGCACTACATTCCAGCCAATCAACACATCGGGGTCGTGTTTGGCAAACCAGCTATTGAGTTTTTCGATAAGTAAAGGACGGCTGGCGACATATTCCAGCGTAAAATCCAGCCCGCTGGCGTCGCCATTTTCCGGGCCAAGCATATAAACGATACGCTGCCCGCAACCTTCCAGGCCGATGCAATACAGCTCGCCGTGGCGAGTGGTTTCGATATCCAGCGACACCCATTTCAACGGTGGGCGGTAATCCGGCGCGGGTTTTAGCTTTGTTTCAACCACCAGGTTGTTGCGCTGCTCACCGCTAAACCACACCGGGGCGGTAATAAAGCGCTCCATCAAAAAGCGCTCTGGTGGGCGAATATCGGCTTCGTAAACTCTGATGCCGCCATCGCGCAACAGTTTTTCGATACGCATAAGCTGGCGATGCTGGCGGCAATAAAGGCCGCAAACGGGCTGACGATGGAAATCTTTGAGGGACAGCGGTGTGAGCCGATACTGGCTTTCGCGCTCAAGTAAACGTGCGGCTTCGGCTTGTTGTGACTGTGGGATAAATGCGACCGATTCCTGGCGCGGCAGGCGCACTTTTACCGGGCCATCATCTGTTGCCAGCCAAAATTCAACTTCAGTACCGAGCGGGGTATCTCGCCAGTGACGCGTAAGTAGAAACCCCTGACGAGCTTGCGACACGCTGCATTCTCATAAAGGAAAAAGTGGTCTGATTATAGACCACTTTGTCAGGGGTTACTGCTTTTATATACAGTGTTCACTGCCCGTAATAGGCTTTTGCACCATGTTTACGCAGGTAGTGTTTATCGAGCAGAGTTTGCTGCATATCAGGTAATTCCGGCGCAAGTTGGCGGCAGAATATGCCCATATAGGCGACTTCTTCCAGCACGATGGCATTATGTACCGCATCGACCGGATCTTTTCCCCAGGCAAACGGGCCATGTGAATGCACCAGCACGCCGGGCATCTGTGTTGCGTCGATTCCACGCTCAGCAAAAGTTTTTACAATCACTTCGCCGGTTTGCCATTCGTAATCGCCATTGATCTCTTCATCGGTCATTTTGCGGGTGCAAGGAATGGTGCCGTAGAAGTAATCCGCGTGGGTGGTGCCCGTTGCGGGAATGGATTTCCCGGCCTGCGCCCAAATGGTCGCGTGGCGCGAGTGGGTATGGACGATACCGCCGATGTGCGGAAATTGCAGGTACAGCAGGCGGTGGGTTGGTGTGTCGGACGAAGGTTTCTTATTACCTTCAACCACTTCGCCGGTTTCGAGACTCACCACCACCATATCTTCTGCCGTCATCACGCTGTAATCGACACCGGACGGTTTGATGATCAGCACACCGCGCTCGCGATCCACCGCGCTGACATTGCCCCAGGTGAGCGTCACCAGATTATGTTTCGGCAGCGCGAGATTCGCTTCGAGTACCTGACGTTTGAGATCTTTTAACATATTAAGTCCCGGTCAAATTAGTGTCGGATGGCGCGTGTGCTTATCCGACCTACTTGAAGTTGTAGGGTGGATAAGCGCACGCGCCATCCACCGTTCTCCTGACTAACGTTTGTAGCTGTAATAAACCTCGTTCCAGCGCAGCGAATCTTTAAACGCAGGCAGGCGGGTGTCGTTATCAATAACCGCCAGTTCGATACCGTGCAGTTCGCTGAACAGGCGCATATCGTCAAGCGTCAGAGACTGGCTGAACACGGTGTGGTGCGCACCACCAGCCAGGATCCATGCTTCAGAAGCGGTTGGCAGATCCGGCTGCGCTTTCCACAGTGCATTCGCCACAGGAAGTTTCGGCAACTGGTGAGGAGCTTCAACGGTATCAACGCAGTTCACCAGCAGACGGAAACGATCGCCCAGATCAATAAGGCTCGCGTTAAGTGCCGGACCAGTTTGGGTGGAGAAGATCAAACGTGCAGGATCGTCCTTGCCACCGATCCCCAGGTGTTGAACATCAAGGATTGGTTTTTCAGCAAGAGCAATGGATGGGCAAACTTCCAGCATATGGGAACCGAGCACCATATCGTTGCCGTTTTCAAAGTGATAGGTGTAGTCCTCCATGAAAGAGGTGCCGCCCTGCAGACCGGTTGACATCACCTTCATGATGCGAAGCAGAGCGGCGGTTTTCCAGTCGCCTTCGCCCGCAAAGCCGTAGCCTTGTTGCATCAGGCGTTGCACTGCCAGGCCAGGAAGTTGCTTCAGGCCGTGCAGGTCTTCAAATGTGGTGGTAAAGGCATTAAATCCGCCTTGCTCAAGGAACTGTTTCATTCCCAGTTCGATGCGCGCGGCATCCAGTACGTTTTGGCGTTTATCGCCGTTGATTTGCGCGGCGGCTGTCAGGCGATAGCTGCTTTCGTATTCATCGACCAGCGCATTGACGTCGCCGTCGCTAACAGCATTCACGACCTGAACCAGGTCGCCAACGGCGTATGTATTGACTGAGAAACCGAACTTCATCTGCGCGGCAACTTTGTCGCCATCGGTCACGGCAACTTCACGCATGTTGTCGCCAAAACGCACCACTTTTAGCTGACGAGTATCTTGTTTTGACACCGCCTGGCGCATCCAGGAACCTATGCGTTGATGGGCTTGCGGATCTTGCCAGTGGCCGGTCACCACTGTGTGCTGCTGGCGCATACGTGCGCCGATGAAACCGAACTCGCGGCCGCCATGCGCGGTCTGGTTCAGGTTCATAAAGTCCATATCAATGCTGCCCCATGGGATTTGCGCATTGAACTGGGTATGGAATTGCAGCAGCGGCTTGGTCAGGATGCTCAGGCCGTTGATCCACATTTTTGCTGGCGAGAAGGTGTGCAGCCACACCACCATCCCTGCGCACTTATCGCTGTAGCTGGCATCGCGGCAGATAGCGGTAATTTCATCCGGCGACGTGCCCAATGGTTTTAACACCAGTTTGCACGGCAGTTTGGCTTCTTTGTTGAGCGCATTCACAACCTGCTCGGCGTGTTGATTCACCTGACGCAACGTTTCCGCACCGTAGAGATGCTGGCTGCCAATTACAAACCACACTTCATATTGTTCAAAAATGTTCATCGTCATGTCCTTAATGGGTCACAGTGGCCTGAGCTACACGAGTAACCGCAGCTGGGGCAGAAGGGAGATAGTGTTGTTCCGCGCTAATCGCCCATTGCTGGTAACGGCGATAGAGCTGTTCAAAGCGCTCGGCGCGTTGAGAATCGGGTTGCAGTGTGCTTTCAATCTGGCTGGCCATGGCGAGTTGGGCGCGGGAAATATCTGCGTGAATACCCGCGGCAACAGCGGCAAAAATGGCCGCGCCTAATGCACAGCACTGGTCAGAAGCGACAATTTGTAGCGGGCGATTCAGTACATCAGCGCAGACCTGCATGATGACCGGGGATTTGCGTGCAATACCGCCAAGTGCCATCACGTTAGTGACGGGAATTCCTTGCTCGGTGAAGCATTCCATAATCGCCCGGGCACCAAAGGCGGTTGCGGCAATCAGCCCACCGAACAGCGCGGGTGCATCTGTCGCCAGGTTTAAATCGGTGATTACACCTTTCAGGCGCTGGTTGGCATTCGGGGTGCGACGGCCGTTAAACCAGTCGAGCACTACCGGCAGATGTTCAAGGGAAGGATTCTTCGCCCAGGCTTCAGTAAGCGCTGGCAGCAACTGCTTCTTGCTGGCGTTGATTTGTTCGCTCAGTTCCGGATGCGCAAGCGCCAGTTGTTCCAGCGGCCAGCCAAGGACACGGCCAAACCAGGCGTAGATATCGCCGAATGCCGATTGCCCGGCTTCGAGGCCGATAAAATCAGGGATCACGCTACCATCAACTTGCCCACAAATACCTTTTACTGCGCGGTCGCCAACGGTGGGTTTGTCAGCAATCAAAATGTCGCAAGTAGAAGTGCCGATAACTTTCACCAGCGTGTTCGGCTGCGCACCAGCCCCAACGGCACCCATATGGCAGTCAAACGCGCCACCGGAAACTACCACGCTTTGTGGCAAACCAAGGCGCTCAGACCATTCGGCGGAAAGGTTGCCCACCGGAATATCCGCAGTCCAGGTTTCGGTAAACATCGGGTAAGCCAGATTCTGGTTAATCACCGGATCTAACTCATCAAAGAAACTCGCCGGAGGCAGACCGCCCCAGCTTTCATGCCACAAGGATTTATGCCCGGCGCTACAGCGTCCACGGCGAATATCCTGTGGTTGAGTTGTGCCGGAAAGCAGCGCCGGGACCCAGTCACACAATTCAATCCACGACACAGCAGCTTGCGCTACTTTTTGGTCGGCACGGGTAACGTGCAGGATTTTCGCCCAGAACCATTCGCTGGAGTAAATGCCGCCGATATAACGGGAATAGTCATTTTTCCCAGGCTGGTGGCACAAGCGGGTAATAGCTTCGGCTTCTTCTACCGCGGTGTGATCTTTCCACAACACGAACATGGCGTTCGGGTTGTCGGCAAATTCTGGGGTGAGTGCCAGCACATTGCCGTTAGCGTCAATTGGCGCGGGTGTTGAGCCGGTGCTGTCAACGCCAATACCACGAACCCGGGCGCGCTGTTCAGCCGTCAGTTCGGCGAGAACGGTTTTTACTGCCCGTTCCATGGACTCAATATAGTCTCGTGGGTGATGGCGAAACTGGTTATTTGGGGCGTCGCAGTATTGGCCTTCTTGCCAGCGCGGATACCATTCCACACTGGTCGCAAGCTCTGCACCGTTTTCACAATCAACGGCTAAAGCGCGAACAGAATCGCTACCAAAATCGAGGCCCAGCGCAATCGACATTTTTAAACTCCCTGACCTGTTATCTATGGAAATGACATTAGTTTTTATGCAGAAAAACAGTCAGGTCGTATTCGCTGTAGTTATGGAGAAATGTGCTGTGCCGTTGAGAAGTGTGACGCCCCGCAAATAATCGATGTGGATATTTCTGCTACTTTTATAAACACATTGGTTATCTTCTTAAAACCCCCAGGTTGTCAGATAAAAAGCATAGGTGCAGGTAAATTGCGGCTTTATGATGAGAATCTGACGGTTTACGGTTCAGACAGTGTTGCCCTGGCAAGGAATAGCACGGATATGGACAAATTGTTTCTACACCCTTCTTGAATAGCGAGCTTGTAGATGGCTGAAATGCAAAATGACCCACTGTTGCCGGGGTACTCTTTTAATGCCCATTTAGTCGCGGGATTAACGCCGATTGAAGCCGAAGGGCCGCTGGATTTTTTCATCGACCGCCCGTTAGGAATGAAAGGTTACATCCTGAATTTAACGGTGAAGGGTGAAGGAGTTATCAATAATCAGGGTAAAAACTACGTTTGCCGCCCTGGCGATATTCTGTTGTTCCCCCCGGGTGAGGTGCATCACTATGGCCGCGCTCCGGATAGCAAAGAGTGGTATCACCAGTGGGTTTACTTCCGCCCGCGTGCGTACTGGCAGGAGTGGTTAAACTGGGACCCTATCTTTGCGCATACCGGTTTCTTCCGTCCTGATGACGCCCATCAGCAGAATTTTTCACAGTTGTTTGGCCAGATAATTGAATCCGGGCAGGCAGAAGGGCGCTACGCCGAATTACTGGCGATTAACCTATTAGAGCAGCTGTTGTTGCGGCGTATGGAAGTGCTGAGCGCATCCCTCAATCCACCGCTTGATAACCGCGTTCGCGATGCCTGCCAGTACATCAGCGACCATCTGGCCGATAACCATTTTGATATTGCAGGTGTGGCGCAGCATGTCTGTTTATCGCCTTCACGTCTGTCGCATCTGTTCCGTCAGCAGCTTGGTGTCAGTGTTTTAAGCTGGCGCGAAGACCAACGCATCCTGCAGGCAAAACTGTTGTTGAGCACGACCCGCATGCCGATTGCCAGCGTCGGGCGCAATGTCGGTTTTGAAGACCAGCTCTATTTTTCTCGCGTCTTTAAGAAATGTACCGGTGCCAGCCCGAGTGAATTCCGTGCAGGCTGTGAGTAGCTTTACCCTTCGTACTTCACGCTGTCTCTTTGTTGGCTGCGTTTACTCACCCGAATCACTTACTTGAGTAAGCTCATCGGGACTCGTTCTCTTGCCGCTGCGATACAGCCCGAATTACTTTGGGTAACTATAATTGGATGACACAAATCATGTCTTGACGGTTGTCTCATCACTCAGGAGAATCGCCCACTCGTTTCTCGACGGATGCTTTATGGAAGCTTTGCTGGAACACTTTATTACTCAGTCAGTGGCGTATTCACTTTTCGCGGTGATGCTGGTGGCCTTTCTGGAATCACTTGCGCTGGTCGGGCTAATCCTTCCTGGTACAGTCATGATGGCAGGGCTTGGCGCGCTGATTGGTGGCGGTCAGGTGGGCTTTTATCACGCCTGGGCTGCCGGAATTGTCGGTTGCCTGTTGGGCGACTGGATTTCGTTCTGGCTGGGAGGCCGCTTTAAAGGGCCACTGCATCGCTGGTCGTTTATGAAAAAGAACAAAGCGCTGCTGGATAAAACCGAGCATGCGCTGCATCAGCACAGCATGTTTACCATCCTGGTCGGCCGTTTTGTTGGCCCGACACGCCCGCTGGTGCCGATGGTCGCAGGCATGCTAGACCTCCCGGTTTCTAAATTTATCATCCCGAACATTATTGGCTGCATTTTCTGGCCACCCATCTACTTCTTGCCGGGGATTCTGGCGGGTGCCGCGATTGATATTCCTGCGGATATGCAAAGTAGTAGCTTTAAATGGCTCTTGCTGCTAGTAGCACTGGGGCTGTGGCTGGCGGGATGGTTGTGTTGGCGCTGGTGGCGCAGTGGTAAAGCAAGTACTGACCGTTTAACTCAGTACTTGCCGCGATCTCGTTTGCATTGGTTAGCACCAACAATGACGGTGCTGGCCTTGGGGAGCTTTGTTGCAATCCAGATGCACCCGATGATGCCGATTTACCGCAGCATTCTTTGGAAAGTGCTCACCGGGCAACACTAATTCCTAACAGCGCTGATGCGCTAGCTTCTCCGCTTAATAAGGTTGCCGTGTCGCCATCCCAGGCGATACGGCCATCGACCACAACAAGACTTCTTTCAGCGATTCGCGCTGCATCTTCAATACTGTGTGACACCATCAATAGCGTCAGTTGTTGCTGGCGGCATAGATTATCAAGCAGTTGCAGCATCTCCTGGCGTAGTGCCGGGTCGAGTGCTGAAAATGGCTCATCGAGCAGCAAAATCGGTTGTTCACGAACCAGACAGCGGGCGAGGGCGACACGCTGGCGCTGACCGCCAGAAAGCTGCGCTGGCAGCCTGTCGAGTAAATCGCTTATCGCCATTTGGCTGGCAATTGTTGCCAGACGTTCGAGCTGTGCGGCATTAAGCTTCAGGCCAGGATTTAACCCCAGCCCAATGTTCTGGCGCACAGTCAGGTGGTTAAAAAGATTGTTCTCCTGGAACAGCATCGACACCGGGCGCTGTGCGGGTGCCGTCGCCGTATGGTCATTGCCATTAAGCATAATTTTCCCGCTGGCAGGTGCGAGAAAACCGGCAATTAAACTCAGCAGCGTACTTTTCCCCGCCCCGCTAGGCCCCAACACCGCAACGCGCTCTCCGGCGTTAATTTGCATCGAAAAGCGCATCGGTAAATGGTGATAGAGCCAGGTTATATCAGTTAGCTTTAGCATTCCCTTCATCCTTCAAGTTGCAGGTGTGTTGGCTGCTTTCTTTCATCCAGGTCACATAGTTTTCTATGTTCCCAGGCTTCATTCACTTGCCGCCTTCCTGCAACCTGAATCATTTTGGGAATCGCGTCCCGGAAGTTTTTCAATCAATGTGAATAAAGCAAAGCACAGTATCAGCAGAATTAGCGCGGTAACGGCACCATCCTGGCTGCGATATGAACCAATTTGTTGATAGAGATAGAACGGTAGCGTGCGGAAATCTTCATTACCAAACAGCGCCACTACGCCAAAATCACCAATCGACAGCACGCAGGCAAATGCCAGCGCTTGCGCCAGTGGGCGCTTCAGGGCGCGCAACTCGATATAACGCAGGCGGTTTAAGCCGCTGATATTCAGCGACTGGCACAGCTTGTTGTAGCGTTCAGCCACGTCCAGCATCGGGTTTTCCAGCACTTTCAGGGCGTAGGGAACCGCCATTAATGCATTGGTGAAAATCACAATGCCATCGGCGGATTGCGGCAAACCTACCGTGTTATTGAGCAGCAGGAAAAAGCCGGTCGCCAGCACGATACCCGGCATCGCGAGGATTAGCATGCCGCTTAACTCCAGCGCCTGCCCGGCAAATGCGCGGTTGCGCAGGCGTAATTCTCGTGAACTCCATAGCAGCATTACCGTGATGATTACGCTTATCAATCCCGCGCCGACTGCAATTCTTAACGAGGTGAATAATGCCTGCCAGAGAATCGGCTGGGAAAGCACGCTGTTAAAACCACTATTGATGCCATCAATGATGACCGCCAGCAGCGGAGGCAACAGCAGCAACAGTGCGAGTGAAATTAACAATCCGTCGCACAGTTTCCGGCGCAGGTTATCTTGCGGGTCACGCCAGCCCTGCATTTGGCTGATACCCACAGGAATGGCTTTACTGAGTCGTTGGCTCATCAGCACCAGGCCAAGACAGCAAACCATTTGTACTATTGCGAGCAGTGCCGCACGAGCAGGGTCGTAGTCATAACTGAGTGCCTGGAAGATGGCCAATTCAATGGTGGTTGCCTGCGGCCCGCCGCCGAGCGAAAGCACGGTGGCAAAACTGGCGAAGCAGAGCATAAAAATTAACGCGGCGGCAGGAAGAATCTGACGGCGTAGCCACGGCCATTCGACAAAACGGAAGAAGTTCCAACCCTGCATGCCAAGCTGTGCGGCGACCTGTCGTTGTTCGCTGGGGATATTTTCCAGCGCCTGAAGGAGCAGGCGGGTTGCCATCGGCAAGTTGAAAAAGATGTGGGCCAGCAAAATGCCTTTCAGGCCATAGGGTGAGAACCCCCATTCGATGCCAAGCCAGGCGCACAGTGAGGCCAGCCAGCCTTCACGGCCATACACCGTCAGAATACCGAACACTGCCACCAACACTGGCAAAACCAGCGTCATGGCGCACAGACGTAACAGTGCTAATCGCCCAGGGAAACGGCGTCGGTAAAGCGCCCGGGCAAGAAAAATGGCCGGGAACACCGAAAGGGTGGCTGAAAGAAATGCCTGCCAGAAGGAAAAGCGAAGTACGTGCCACAAATAGCTATCCTGCACCAACGCGCGGATATCGGTTTGCGGCGCGTTAAACCACAGCGCCAGAAAAGCCGCCAGGGCTACGGCTACCACGAGAGTGGCGGCGCATAGCCCTGGAATCAGCCAACCGGGAATTAGCGGCTGACGGAGCGTTGCCATTCACTGATCCAGCTGGCGCGATGGGAAGAGACGTCTTGCGGGCTAAATTCCAGCGTGGTCTGCGGTTTTACCAGACCATTAAAGCCTTCTGGCAATTTCACGTCTGTGACCGGGTACATCCAGTTGCCGGTTGGAATGGTGTTCTGGAACTCAGGCGTGGTAATGAACTTCATGAATTTCGCTGCCAACTCTGGCTGCTTGCTTGAAGCCAGGCGACCCGCAACTTCCACCTGCAAGTAATGTCCTTCGCTGAAATTGGCTGCCGCGTAGTTATCTTTTTTCTCTTCGATGATGTGATATGCCGGCGAGGTGGTGTAGCTCATCACCAGGTCGCCTTCGCCTTTGAGGAACAGACCGTAAGCCTCAGACCAGCCTTTGGTGACGGTGACGGTTTTTTTGGCCAGTTTCGCCCAGGCTTCAGGCGTTTTGTCGCCATATACTTTTTGCATCCATAACAGCAGGCCGAGACCTGGGGTGCTGGTGCGTGGATCCTGGTAAATCACTTTCCATTTTTGGTCACTTTCGACCAGTTCTTTCAGGCTTTTCGGCGGGTTTTTGAGTTTGTTTTTGTCATACACAAAAGCGAAATAGCCGTAATCGAACGGCACAAACGTATTGTTATTCCAGCCACCTGGGATTTTTAGTGAACCAGTGTCAACGTTGCTCGGCGCGAACAGTTTGGTTTGCGCAGCCGCTTCCAGCAGATTGTTATCCAGCCCCAGAACCACGTCGGCTTTGCTGTTTTTACCTTCCATGCGCAGACGGTTAAGCAGTGACACGCCATCTTCGAGTGCGACGAATTTCAGCTCGCAATTGCAGTCTGCTTCAAAGGCTTTTTTTACCGCAGGGCCTGGGCCCCAGTCGGCAGCGAAAGAGTCGTAGGTGTAAACAGTCAGCAGGGGTTTGGCGAAAACAGGGGCGGCGACGAGCGCCAGTAACGGCAGGAATTTTTTGAACACTTTGCACCTCTTTAAATTAGGGGTGGCAAAGGACTTTGAGAATTGAGCCTCAAATCCCTTCGCCGGCGTTATCCGGATCAGGTTCGACGGGTATTATCTCAGCCAGACTTTCGTCTTAGCACCCCGTTGAGAACGCGTGCATTGTAATGATTCTGTGAATGAATCGGAAGTATTAAGGTTCCGGTGGTGCAAACCATGCCGATTTAAAGTCAAACCAGCCGAGCGTGTTCATACGCACGCCGCGCATACTGCGCTGCCCTTCAATGCGCAACCAATGGTGGATTAATGGCAAAATATCATTGTTTTCAACTCGCTTCTGGCACCATTCAGGCAAAGAAAGCTCGCCGTTGTGCCATTTCCGGGTATCGGTTTCCCAGTCATTTTCGATGCATTTTTGAATCAGAGGGACTTCATACAGATGCGAATAAAGGGAGAATTCTAAAGGCAGAGTGAAGTTTGCGCTGTTAAGCCAGATATCGCTTTCGGCATTGCCCTGGTGCCACTCCTCATAGCTGACTTCCTGCACCACAAGCTTAACGCCTGCGCGAGCCAGCAGTTCCTCCATGACTTTACTGATAACCCGGTGTTCGACGTGATCGCGGTAAAACGTCAGCGTTACAGATTCCAGACCAGCAGGTTTTTCAAACACCGGTTGTGGACGTGCGTGGTGCCAGCGCGGCAGTAAACCATACGCCGGGAACCAGTACTGCTGGTTTTGAGCTCCCGCGCTATAAAGCAGATGAATGGGGGCCAACATATGGCTTAGCCAGCGGCGAACGTCGTCATTACTGCCAGATTTGGAGCGTCTATCAAACAAAATGTAATAGCAGCCTTCTTCCAGGCGGCTTTCGACGGCTTTTTCACTGTCAGGCATGCCCGATAGTTGCACTGCGCAACTGACATCTTCACCGATCTCTGGCAATACCCAGAAATTTACCTCGTCAATCAATGCGCGATAGCCGAAGTAATCATCGTAAGCCTGAATCTTCAGCTGGTTAGTGTTATTGCGCACAACAGAGTACGGCCCAGTACCGACTGGCTGGCGTGAAAAATTGCTTAGGGTTTGCCATTCACGGGGCAGAATCATGGCATGAACGCTACCCAGCAACCACGGCAGCCAGTTGTCCGGTTGCGAAAGGGTGATATCCAGTGTCCACGCGGTAGGTGAGGTGATTTGCGTAATGTGCGAATACAGCGGCAGCGCGTTAATCCGCTGCAAAGAGGTGACCACATCCAGCATGTCCAGCTCGCGGCCATGGTGAAAATGAATGCCGGGGCGCAAATAAAAACGCCAGTGTAATGGGGAAATTTGCTGCCAGTGATGGGCAATATCTGCTTCCAGTTCCCCATTTTCCTCATTTATACGAATTAAGCCGCTGAAAATTTGGCGGGCAATATGGGTTTCTGAACGACGTAAAGCCGAGCCTGGTAACAGATTTAACAGTGGACGGTAATAGAGAACGCGCAGGATATGCCGACCCTGGCGGAAGCTGCGGCCAAGATGCGAAATCAACATTTGGCGTACAGCGGCTTTATCACCAACGATCTGCACCAGTTGATCGATCCTGTCTTGCTCAAGAAGATCTTCAGCCCGCTGTTGCTGGAGTGCAAGGCCGGTATACAGGAATTCCAGCTGTGAACGCTTACCGCGCCCGACCTCTGCTTTCCAGCTGAGCCAGCCCGTTTCCTGCATTGCACTAAGCAGCGTACGCATATGGCGACGGGAGCAATTCAGCAGATCTGCCAGCTCATTGAGCGTGGTTTCCTGCGGCTTACCTTCAAAGTTTTGCCATAAACGTATGAACTGTTGTTGCAGACGACTGCTGGACATAAAAGAGGAACTCCCGTCAGAAACTCATCAATTTAACTTTCCTCATATTACGCCAATAATCATCAACGTTGAAACGAGGAAGTGGAGATGTATATGAAACGGTCACCAGTTATTAAGTTCTATCATCAGTATTTTGCCGCAACACAAAATGTTTCTGCTGGATGGCTGGCTCGCCTGACAGCAACGCAACGTCTGAAGATGCTCGAGGACTTAATGCAGTGGGAAATTACCGTTCCCGAGACCGGAAAGCACTAACTCGTTGATACATGTGTGACTGAGAATTGGTGAATTTCACCTGGCCAGCAGATTGTTCCTGCTGGCTTTTTTATACCCGTCATTAGGGTATAGTTTACGTTTTGCACACCCAATGAGCGCTCGAACAAAAGGAATTTCTGCATGCTTTGGTTTTTGACGCGAGGACGTCGCCTCAATCCGGTATATGCCGCATTTATGATTGTGGCTTTCATGATGGGGATTGCGGGGGCACTCCAGGCGCCCACTCTTAGCCTGTTTTTAAGTCGCGAAGTAGAAGTGCGCCCATTTTGGGTTGGGATGTTTTATACCGTCAATGCGATAACCGGGATACTCGTCAGCCTTGCGTTGGCGAAGCGTTCAGATAACCGGGGCGACAGGCGAAAACTGATTATGGTTTGCTGCGTTATGGCCGTGGCAAACTGCGTGTTGTTTGCTTTTAACCGCCATTACCTGACGTTAATCACCATTGGCGTTATGTTCGCGTCTATTGCCAACACGGCGATGCCACAAATCTTCGCTCTTGCCCGCGAGTATGCAGATAACTCAGCACGTGAAGTGGTGATGTTCAGCTCGATAATGCGTGCGCAGCTCTCGCTTGCGTGGGTTATCGGGCCACCATTATCGTTTATGCTGGCGCTAAACTACGGTTTTACCACCATGTTTCTTATCGCGGCCGGGATTTTCGTTATCTCGCTCGCGCTAATCTTCTTCGCACTTCCTTCAGTTGCAAGGATTGAGCAGCCCGCGGATGTTGCCCTTACGCAAGTCAGCGGCTGGAAAGACAAAAACGTCCGTATGTTGTTTATCGCCTCGATGCTGATGTGGACCTGCAACACTATGTACATCATTGATATGCCGTTGTGGGTCAGCACTGATTTAGGGCTGCCTGAATCACTGGCGGGGCTGTTGATGGGAACGGCTGCGGGGCTTGAGATCCCGGCAATGATCCTTGCAGGTTACTACGTTAAGCGTTTTGGTAAACGCCGTATGATGGTGATTGCTGTGGCGGCGGGTGTGTTGTTTTACGTTGGTTTGATTCTGTTCCATAGCCGCACTGCGTTAATCCTTCTCCAGCTGTTTAATGCGGTGTTTATCGGCATTGTCGCGGGAATCGGGATGTTGTGGTTCCAGGATTTAATGCCCGGCAGGCCGGGTTCGGCGACTACCCTGTTTACTAACAGTATTTCGACGGGCGTGATTCTGGCGGGTGTTTTACAGGGAGCACTGGCGGAAAGTTTTGGGCACCATTCGGTGTACTGGCTGATTGCCGGGCTGTCGGTGCTGGCGTTGATTTTGACCAGCCGGGTGAAGAATATTTAAGCTGAAATAATGTCGGATGACGTTGCGCGTCATCCGACAGCTAATCAGTCGGCCAGAAAAATCTCTAATAACGAATTCAAAAACAGCTTTCCGTGCTCGGTAATCTGCCAAAAATCTTCTGTCTCAACCAAATAATCCTTCGCAATTGCTTCGTCTAACTGCGCACGAATCACCGACTCATCAAGCCCGGTATACAGGCTAAATTCGTTGCGTGGCGCTGCTTCCAGCAGGCGGAAACGGTTCATAAAGAACTCGAATGGCTTGTCGGCTTGTTCAACATCGTGCTGCTTATCGAGGTATTTACCTTCCATATAACCGCGCGGATGGCGTGTTTTTGCGGTGCGCAAAATACGGCCGTCTGGAAATGTAACTTTACCGTGCGCACCGCAGCCAATCCCCAGGTAATCACCAAAGCGCCAGTAGTTCAGATTGTGCTGGCATTGGTAACCCGGTTTTGCATAGGCTGAGGTTTCATATTGCTGATATCCCGCAGCGGTCAACAGCTTGTCGCCTTGCTCGAAAATATCCCATAACGCGTCATCATCCGGCAATTTTGGCGGGCGTGAGCTAAACAAAGTATTCGGCTCAATCGTCAGCTGATACCACGAAAGATGCGGAGGATTGAGCTCAATCGCCTGGCGCAAATCGTCGAGCGCCTCTTCCAAAGATTGATCCGGCAAGCCGTGCATGAGATCCAGGTTAAAGCTGCGCAAGCCAAGCCCGCTAGCCAGATGTGCTGCACGCTTTGCTTCGCCAGAATCGTGAATACGCCCCAGGCGCTTGAGTTTCGGTTCGCTGAAACTCTGCACACCGATAGAAATGCGGTTCACGCCGGCGCGCTGGTAACTCACGAAACGGTCTGCTTCTACCGTCCCGGGGTTAGCTTCCATTGTGATTTCCGCATCAGCTGCCAACGGCAGGCGAGCACGCACACCGTCGAGCAGGTTTTGCATCGCCTCGCCTGAAAGCAAACTCGGCGTACCGCCACCAATAAAGATGGTCTTTATTTCACGTCCTTGTGCCATTGGCGCGTCATTTTCCAGATCGCGCAACAGGTGGGCGACATACTCGTCGTGCGGTACGTCGCCTTTGAGTGCATGAGAGTTGAAGTCACAGTAGGGGCACTTCTGTACGCACCACGGGATGTGAATATAGAGACTCAGAGGTGGCAAATTAGCCATTTTTCATTGCTTCCAGTAACAGTTTTAGTGCGCGTCCACGGTGGGAAATCGCACGTTTTTCATCACGAGTCAGTTCAGCGGCAGTTTTGCCTTCACTCGGGACGAAGAAAATAGGGTCGTAGCCAAAGCCACCCTGGCCTGCAGCTTCGTGGGTAATCTGACCTTCCCAGCAACCGTGACACACGAGTGGCGTTGGATCTTCTGCGTGGCGCATATACACCAGCACACAATGGAATCGCGCTTTACGTTGCTCGTCCGGCACATCTTTCAATGTAGTGAGTAACTTTTCCAGGTTCTGCTGATCTGAGGCATCAACACCTGCATAGCGTGCGGAGTAAATCCCCGGCGCGCCACCCAGCACATCAACAGCCAGACCGGAGTCATCGGCAATTGCAGGCAGGCCGGTAACTTGTGATGCATGGCGTGCTTTCAGAATCGCATTCTCGATAAACGTCAGGCCGGTTTCTTCGGCTGACTCAACGCCCAGCTCAGTTTGCGCCACCACATCCAGACCAAAATCGCCCAGTAAATCGGCGAGTTCACGCACTTTACCGGCGTTACCGGTCGCGAGGACAACTTTTTGCATAGTGAGAAAATCCTGTGAAATTGGCTAATTATTCGAGCAAAGCCGCGACTTCCGTCGGGATGTGTTGCGGGTCGATAATCTTAATTTGTTTATGACGGCCCAGTTCGCCTTTCTCAAGCAGCACCTGGCTTTTGGCAACTTTGAACTGCTTAGCCAGGTACTTTACCAGATGGGCGTTGGCTTTGCCGTCTATCGGCGGGGCGGTGATGGCGACTTTTAGCTCGTCGCCATGCAGCCCGATAATACTATCCCGGCTGGCTTTAGGCTGAATATACAGCCGTAAAACCAGCCCGTCAGAGTTAAGACTCACTGCACTCACAGCAAATACCAAAGCCCCGGGAACAAGTCCATGCCGAGGTAATTCAGCGCATAGAGAATCAAAATGACGATCATCGCTGAAAAATCGATGCCACCCATGGCTGGAAGCACGCGGCGAATTGGCGCCATCATAGGCTCAGTTAGTTGCATCAAAACGTATTCAATTGGGCTGCGGCCCTGGCTTATCCAGCTCATCAGCGAGCGGATAATAATCACCCAAAACACCAGCGTACCGGCGGATTTGAGCAGTGATAACAAGCCAACAAGCAAGTTCATCGGGTCAAGCGACAATGCGCCAACCTGAATGAGCAGCAAAACCGGGTACTTCAATGTGGTGAGAATAAACGCCAGCAACAATGAAGATGTATCAATCGGGCCAATGGATGGAATTACCCGGCGCAGTGGCCCGACAATCGGTTGAGTAATCTTGACGATAAACTGTGCAAAAGGATTATAAAAATCACAACGTGACCACTGCATCCAGATGCGAATCAGCAGCACCATTACATACAGTTCAATCAGCGTTTTGACCAGGAAAGTCAACGTCAGCATGGCGTTCCTCAACAATTATAATGAATTAACGAGCAGGGTAATCCCGCGCGCCGAAAATAGCGGTTCCAATGCGCACCATGGTGCTGCCTGCAGCAATCGCGGCGTCCATGTCATCGGTCATGCCCAGGGACAACGTATCAACCGTTGGATAACGGTTTTTGAGCGATGTGAAAGCGTCTGCCATTTTCTGGCAAACCGCTAACTGATGCTCGTAATCAGGTTCAGGGGCAGGAATTGCCATCAAACCTCGTAACACCAAACCCGGCAGAGCAGCGACATCAGCCGCCAGTGCATCAAGCTCACTGAGCGCAATGCCGGATTTGCTTTGCTCATCACTAATATTAATTTGAATCAGTACGTTAAGCGGCGGCAGATCAGTTGGGCGCTGTTCGCTCAGGCGAGTTGCAATTCGCAAACGATCGACGGTGTGGCACCAGTCAAAATGTTCAGCAACCAGACGGCTTTTGTTCGACTGCAATGGGCCGATAAAGTGCCATTCCAGTGGGATCTCACCGTTTTCGGTAAAGTAACGAATTTTGTCCACGCCTTCTTGCACGTAGTTTTCACCAAAAATACGTTGTCCGGCAGCAACGGCTTCTGCGATGGCACTCGCAGGCTTAGTTTTGCTGACTGCAAGCAGAGTAACTTCTTCTGGAGCACGGCCGCAGCGTTCAGTTGCCGCCAGGATTTTGTTCTGAACCTGTGCCAGATTGTGCGCTATCTCGTTCATAGGTTGGAAAGTGATATGGATATCGAAGAAATTGTGGCCCTTAGTGTAAAGCATAATGTCTCTGATCTACACCTGTGCGCGCAGCTTCCTGCTCGCTGGCGCAGACGAGGGCGGCTTGAACCTGTGCCTGAAAACGCGCCAGCCCCAGCAACATTGCTGGGTGCCTGGCTGACAAACGGGCAAAGAGAAGAGCTGGAAGAGCATGGGCAATTGGATTTTGCTGTCACCCTCGCGAGCGGTACGCGGCTGCGTGCCAATGCTTTTCACCAGTTGCAGGGGGACTCACTCGCACTGCGGATACTCGCTTCCCACACTCCAAAAATTGAGTCGCTAAATATTCCTGCCATCGTCCCGGAATTACTAAAATCTGCTGATGGATTGATTCTGGTAACGGGGGCCACAGGCAGTGGGAAATCCACCACGCTTGCCGCAATGGTAGACCACCTAAATCATCAGCTCGACGGGCATATTCTCACACTGGAAGATCCTATCGAGTTTGTTCACTACTCGCAGCGTTGTTTGATTCAACAGCGGGAGCCTGGTCGGCATTGCCGATCGTTTGCCGCCGGTTTACGTGCGGCACTTCGCGAAGATCCAGACGTTATTTTGCTGGGGGAATTGCGCGACAGCGAAACTATACGCCTTGCGCTTACTGCAGCAGAAACCGGGCATCTGGTATTAGCCACACTCCATACTCGCGGGGCGGCGCAAGCCGTGGAGCGTCTCGTAGACGTCTTTCCCGCAGAAGAAAAAAACATGGTGCGTAGCCAACTGGCGGGCAGTTTAAAAGCAGTGCTGGCGCAGAAATTATTGCCTGATAGCCGTGGAGGGAGGGCGGCAGTGTTCGAATTACTGGTTAATACACCCGCCGTGGCGAGCCTTATCCGTGAAGGGAAAACCCACCAATTACCGGGGCAGATTCAAACTGGACAGCAGTATGGCATGCAAAGTTTTGCTCAAGGTGAAGCGGTGTTACGTGCGGAAGGTCGTATTGCCGATGGGGAAAAAAATGATGGTTAAAATTATTGCCTCTGTGTGTATTGGTGTGTATTGTTTTTCCGTCAGGAGAAAACCATGAATTCTTCTGACCTTATTAAGGAACTGAAGGCCGCAGGATGCGAACCCGCCAGAAATTCTGGAGGCAGCCACTGGATATGGTGGTCGCCAAATACTGGGAAAACTTTCCCGGTTCCGCATCCAAAGAAAGATCTTCCCATTGGTACTGTCAGATCCATTCGTAAACGCGCGGGAATATGATTCCCAACTCACGGAGATTACCTATGTTTTTTTCTGTTGGCGTGGAGATGCCTGCAAACGAGAACGAAGCGTTCGGTCTGGTTGTGCCGGCGTTATGCAATGATGAGTTTGGCTGTGTATCAGCGGCAGATTATCAGGATGAAATCGCAGAAATGGTACGCGAAGCCATTTTGTTGATTGTTGATCTAATGGTTGAGCGCGGTATGGATATCACCCAGCTTAAAGATGCCGGGCCATTCGTCTACGCGGCAAATCCAGAATATGCGTATTGTAGCCAGTGGCTGCTCGTGGATGTGGATTTGTCAGCCCTGGAAGGAAAGCAGCAGCGGATCAATATTTCACTGCCAGATGCCCTTTTGGAACGAATTGATAACCGTGTAAAACAGCCATCATCGGGTTACCGGGATCGCAGTCATTTTCTGGCGGTCGCAGCAAGGCATGAGTTGATTAATGAGTCTTCAGATATGCCTGACAACAAAAAAGACTAAGGATTATAGTCAAACCAGCTTTCAAGAATGATAACCGCCGATGCAGAGTCAATACTGCCTTTATTGAGGGCGCGGAAACCGCCGTGCTCGAATAACCCAGCGCGTGCTTCCACGGTGCTGAGGCGTTCATCCTGCAAAGAGACTTTTACGCCAAAGCGGCCATGCAGGCGGTTGGCAAATTTACGTGCACGTGCGGTGAGTGGTTGCTCGGTGCCATCCATATTCAGTGGCAAGCCTACGACGACTTCATCGGGTTGCCACTCTTTGAGGATTTTCTCGATAACGTTCCAGTCGGGTGTGCCGTCTTGTGCTTTCAGTGCAGTTAAGGGGCGTGCCGTCCTGGTAATGCGTTGGCCGATGGCGACACCAATACTTTTGGTACCGAAATCAAAGGCTAATAAAGTTCCACTGCTCATCAGGCGTGTCCCGCTTCACTTGGCATGTTATGGATATCAATGCCGATTAATTTTGCGGCTTCACGCCAGCGTTCAGAAATCGGGGTGTGGAAAAGAATAGAGGCATCTGCCGGAGCTGTTAGCCACGCATTGTCCAGAATCTCTTGTTCCAGTTGGCCTTTTTCCCACGAGGAATAACCGAGTGCGACAATCACATCCGCAGGCTGTTTTGCCGTGCCGATGGTTTCCAGGACATCGCGAGATGTGGTGATCACCGTGTCATCTGAAATACGGATACTGGAGGCGAAACAGTCTGGGGCGGAATGCAAAATAAAACCACGGTCTTCCGCCAGCGGGCCGCCAATAAAAACAGGCTTATCAAGGCGAATAGCTGGATCACGTGGCTCCGGGTCGATCTTTAGTTTTTGCAGGACACCGTCAACCTTGAGATTTTCGAGGGGTTTATTAATGATTATCCCCATCGCACCGTCTTCGTTGTATTCGCAAATATAAACGACAGCACGCTTAAACAATGGGTCCTGGAGCGCCGGCATGGCAATTAGAAAGTGATGCTGTAAATTCATTGTCAGAGGTTCTGGTTCCGGTTGAAAAAGCGAGCAGTCAGTTTATCACTACTGAGCGGGCTAAACCCGCTCACAGGACTATTTTGCCAGACGTGTCTCGATAGCATCAAACAACATGCCAGTTATAGAAACCGGGAATTCAGCTTCGATTTCACGAATACAGGTTGGACTGGTGACGTTAATCTCAGTCAGGCGATCGCCGATGATATCCAGGCCAACAAAAATCAGCCCTTTAGCTTTAAGCGTTGGGCCAACACGACGGGCAATTTCCCAGTCGCTATCGGTCAACGGACGCGGTTCGCCACGGCCACCAGCTGCCAGGTTACCACGAGTTTCGCCACCTTGCGGAATACGCGCCAGGCAATACGGCACAGGTTCGCCATCAACCACCAGAACACGCTTGTCGCCATCGACAATCGCAGGCAGGTAATTTTGCGCCATGCAGTAACGGTTGCCGAGTTCAGTCAGCGTTTCCGCGATAACACCAATGTTAGGGTCACCTTCTTTAACACGGAAAATTGAAGCACCACCCATGCCATCTAACGGCTTGAGGATGATGTCGCCGTGCTTTTGCCAGAATGCTTTAAGCTGCGCTTTGTTGCGTGTCACCAGCGTTTCTGGCGTCAAATCAGCAAACCAGGCGGTGAACAGCTTTTCGTTACAATCGCGCAGACTTTGCGGTTTGTTAACGATCAACGTGCCTTGTTCTTCGGCGCGCTCAAGAATATACGTCGCGTAGATAAATTCGGTATCAAACGGAGGATCTTTACGCATCAGGATGACGTCGAGATCGGCAAGCTGGATGTCTTGCTCACTACCAAATTTGTACCATTTATCGTAGTTCTGCTCGACAGTGACCAGGCGAGTGCGTGCGTGTGCTTCGCCGTTGATCAAATACAGATCGGCCATTTCCATGTAATGCAGTTCATAACCACGGCGCTGTGCTTCCAGCAGCATGGCAAAGCTTGAGTCTTTCTTGATGTTAATGTTTGCGATGGGGTCCATCACGATGCCGAGCTTGATCATTGTTTTTCTCCATTAAAGCTGGCTACAGGGCGTTATCGTTGCGGGCAGTCTGGGTGCGGACAGCGCGCAGTATTCGCAGCGTACATTAGTACGTGAGAATGCGAGCACTGCCCAAGGCCAGAATGGCAAAAAAGATAGCCTTGTACCAGTTTTTAGCCCAGGTCGCCAAAACGCACTTGCAGCGCGGTAATGGCGGTGAGCGCGGTAGTCTCAGTACGCAGAACGCGAGGTCCCAACAGAATATCAGTAAACTGGTGACGTGCGGTCATGGCAATTTCATCCGCCGTTAAACCGCCTTCTGGGCCAATTAGCAGGCGCACACGTTCAACAGGTTGCGGCAAGGTATTAATACTGGCGCTGGCACGAGGATGCAGATTGAGCTTCAGACTCGCATCTTCTTCAGCACACCACACTTCAAGATCCATCGCCGGGCGCACTTCCGGCACGATATTTCGACCGCATTGCTCGCAGGCTGCAATAGCAATTTTCTGCCACTGGCCGAGCTTCTTATTCAGGCGCTCGGCATCCAGTTTTACGCCACAGCGTTCGGAAAACAAAGGCGTAATCACGTTCACACCCAGCTCGACTGCTTTCTGAATAGTGAATTCCATCTTTTCACCGCGCGACATCACCTGACCGAGATGTAGATGAAGTGGGGACTCACGGTCATCAACATTTGCGCTCAGGACTTTGACCCGCACGCTTTTTTTATCGGCCTGAACAATTTCAGCCTCAAAAATCTGATTGCTGCCGTCAAACAATTGCAACGCGTGGCCTGCACTCATGCGCAGTACGCGACCAACATGGTTTGCTGCATCTTCGCAAAGCGCGATGTCCTGGCCGACGGAAAGGAGTTCAGGGTGATGAATGCGGGGTATACGCATGGTTTTTAATATCCAAAAGCGGGAACAGTGATAACAATTCCCGCTAGTGTAGGTTAGCTGTTTTGTGCCTGGCAAGCCCGCAGCACATAAGGGTTATGATTGCCCTGAACTTTAGCGATGCGTTCGTCGCGCTCACACTCCCAGGTGGTGACTGGATATTGCTTATTCCACGCCTCAAATAGTTGGGTTTGCTGGCGAGAAAGGTTGAGCTGATATTGGTCACGCATATAGAAGTAGGTGCGGGCGATGGCACCACGGGCACGCTCTGGTGGCTCGGCAATCTTCTCTTTAAAGTCCACTTTCATGGCACATTGTCCATACTGGCCTTCACCGCCATTCCACTGGCTATACATAAAGTTGTTACGGTCAGCATTAACTTCACCAACCGCCGGTTGCAGGTTATGCATATCGCTTTCCATCTTGCGATATTCCGGGTCTTTAGCGCAGTTTTTACGGCCACCATCTTGCCAACACTGGCGCTGATGGCCGAATTGCCAGGCTGGAACAACATGTTCCCATTCGATACGTGAGGCGCGGTTTTCATTTTTACGCACTTTGTAGCCGCATGACGCTAGATCGGGAACACCTTTTTTCCCTTCCCAGTTAATTTTACATCCGCAATAGAAATCACCTGGCGCGTCGGCATTCACTTTGACGCCAGCCGCTTTTGCCTGAGAGAAATTATTGATACCGGCGCTGAACGTAGAGAAAGAGCAGAGGGCTGCAACAAGTGCAACAGCCAAAGAAATTTTGCGAGACATTTCCAGAATCCTTTTTAAAACGTGCTCGCACGGTACTTGAAGCTTTATTGGGATTCAATAAGCTAAATCAGGAAACTTTATGAATAATATTTTTAATTACAGGGAGTTGTAACGTCAGATTTTAACAGGTCGCCACATTGCACGCAGCGGTATTCTGATTCGCCGCGCAAAACTTTGTTATGACGGCGCACCGTCAACTGATGTTGTTGGCAACGGCAGCGATACGGGAAGGTGTTTTTGCGAACGGATTGCACTTCAAACTTATGTGTCCGGCGGGCAGGAACACCAAGCACTGTTTCCATCATCCATTTCCACTCTTTGCCATGTGGCGCAGCGCGACCAAAGTGTTTCCACACCAACAAATGAGCCAGTTCGTGCGGCACCACCTCATCAATAAAGGTTTGCTGGTTTTCCATTAACAACACCGGGTTGAGGCGGATTTCGTAGCTATCCATCCATGCGGTGCCCGCAGCCGTGCCTCGCTGCTGATATACCAGCTTCGGTTCCGGGTAGTTACGGCCTAAGTGCAGATTTGCCTGTTGAAGCTTTTCCCGTAGGCAACGCATAACGGCTTGTTGGATGGCGATGGGGAGTCTTGGGGATTTCATAGCGGCAAAGAATAGTGCGAGGTGGTACAGGGTGCAAGCCCTTCTCCCGTTAAGGAGAAGGGCGGCTATTGCTTAGTTGTGAGCACCAATCTCACGTAACCGGCGACCTTTCATCAGGTTACGTTCGATGTGTTCCAGGGAAACGTGTTTAGTTTCCGGAACCAGCCACACAGTGAGAACAATAAAGAACAGGTTCAACGCGGCGTATACCCAGAAGGTATTCGCATTGCCCAGCGTGTTAAGCATGGTCAGGAACGTTGCACCGACAATCATGTTCGCAATCCAGTTGGTGGCGGTTGAGCAAGTGATACCAAAATCACGCCCTTTAAGCGGCTGGATTTCAGAACACAGTACCCAAATCAGCGGGCCGGCACTCATTGCAAAACCAACGATAAACATCAGCAGCATGGCGATAGCGAAGTATTGCGCACCCTGGGAATGAATGCCGACGTGGAGCATCGTACCGAGAATGCCCATGCCCACGGCCATAACCATGAAGCCCAGTACCAGTGTAGGTTTACGGCCCCAACGGTCTACCAGACCAATCGCAATGAAGGTTGCCAGTACGTTGATAAGCCCAACGATAACGGTGCCCCACATTTGCTGGGTGGTATTGGTGAAGCCGGCAATTTCGAAGATTTTCGGTGCGTAATACATGATGACGTTCATACCGGTGAACTGTTGCATCACCTGAAGCAGAACACCCAGGAACACGGCACGACGGAAGTGGCTGTTTTCTTTAAATAATGACCATCCGCTTTGTTTCACCTTCAGGCTTTCACGGATTTCTTCCAGTTCGCGTTTTGCTTCGGCACTGGTGTCACGTAAGCGCATCAGGACACGCTCAGCATCATGGAAGCGACGTTTTGCGGCGAACCAACGTGGGCTGTCTGGCAGGAAGAAGACGCCAACAAGCAAGATCAACGCAGGAATGGTGATAACACCCAGCATCCAGCGCCATGAGCCGTTATAGCTGAAAGCTGTATCGGAAAGGTAAGCGCCAAGAATACCGATGGTAATCATCAACTGGTACATCGAGATCATGCTGCCACGGATTTTCTCAGGAGCAATTTCTGACAGGTAAAGCGGGGCGGTATAAGACGCAACACCCACGGCCAGGCCGAGCAATACACGGGAGAGAATCAGAATTTCAGTGTTCGGTGCAAAAGCCGAGCACAGTGAACCTGCAACGAAAAGTACTGCGCCAATCATCAGGCTGTATTTACGCCCGATGCGGAAGGAGAGCCAACCGCTGCCAACGGCACCGACAGCGGCACCAAACATCATCGAACTCACAACCCACTCTTGCTGGTGCGCAGTTATCTGGAAATCTTTAGCGATAAACGGTAACGCACCGGCAATCACGCCGATATCGAGGCCAAATAACAAACCGGCCAGGGCTGCAAGAAAACAGACAAAAAAGGTCATGCTTTTGTTCGAGCGCCCTTGTTTTTTTATTTCAGGCATAGTGCTCTCCAGTTGAATAATTTGGGGGATATCTCGCTATTAAGGTTAGGTTAACGCGACGTAAAATTGTGTGATTCAACTCACGTTAGTGTAATCGGTTACACTAGTGTCAAGAACTGTATGTATAATTTATTTAATTAAAACAGTGAATTGAGTGTAGAAAATAAAACCAAAATTTTCCATGCAAGACTAATCTGAAATGTTTTGTAACTAGCGCAGCAACAAAATGTTGTCATGCAGAACTGTCTTAATTAATGCCTTGTTAACGACAATGTAACCGTTTCCACTGGTGTTGTTTGTTACGAGAGATTTTGCGGGAAGAGGGTTTAAGTACTGAAGGGGAGTGAAAAATGAAAAAGGCCAGCGAAGCGCTGGCCTTTAAAGTTTGATGGTGAATTGGCGAGGAGTTATTTCAGGCCAGCAGCATCACGCAGCAATTCTGCTTTGTCGGTTTTTTCCCAAGGGAAATGCTCACGACCAAAGTGACCGTATGCTGCGGTTTCTTTGTAGATTGGGTGCAGCAGATCCAGCATCTGAATCAGGCCGTACGGACGCAGGTCGAAGAACTCACGTACCAGCAGGGTCAATTGCTCGGTAGAGATTTTCTCAGTACCGAAGGTTTCAACCATGATGGAAGTTGGCTCAGCAACGCCGATTGCGTAAGAAACCTGGATTTCACAGCGGTCAGCAAGGCCAGCAGCAACGATGTTTTTCGCCACATAACGTGCCGCATACGCTGCAGAACGGTCCACTTTAGATGGATCTTTACCAGAGAATGCACCGCCGCCGTGACGAGCCATGCCGCCGTAGGTATCAACGATAATTTTACGACCGGTCAGACCGCAGTCACCCATTGGGCCACCGATAACAAAACGGCCTGTTGGGTTGATGTGGTATTTAGTGGAAGCATTCAACCATTCTGCTGGCAGAACTGGCTTGATGATCTCTTCCATCACAGCTTCTTGCAGCGTTTTAAGCGCAACATCTTCTGAATGCTGAGTAGACAACACAACCGCATCGATGCCAACGATTTTACCGTCGTCATACTGGAAGGTGATCTGGCTTTTTGCATCCGGACGCAACCATGGCAGTGAGCCATTCTTACGAACTTCAGCCTGGCGTTGAACCAGACGGTGTGCGTAAGTGATTGGCGCTGGCATCAGCACGTCGGTTTCGTTGGTCGCATAACCAAACATCAGGCCCTGGTCGCCTGCACCTTGCTCCAGCGGGTCAGTACGGTCAACGCCCTGATTGATATCCGGGGACTGCTTACCGATAGCGCTCAGCACTGCGCAAGAGTTGGCATCAAAGCCCATATCAGAATGCACGTAGCCGATTTCACGAATCGTTTGACGAGTGATCTCTTCGATATCAACCCAGGCGCTGGTGGTGATTTCACCGCCAACCAGAACCATGCCGGTTTTCACGTAAGTTTCGCAAGCTACGCGCGCTTTTGGATCCTGTTCCAGGATCGCATCAAGCACCGCATCGGAGATTTGGTCAGCGATTTTATCGGGATGCCCTTCTGATACAGACTCGGACGTAAAGAGGTGTTTGGCCATGTTTTATTCACCCTAAGAGAATTAGGTTAGTGCAGACTGCTGTTTATCGGCGCTCGAACCAGTGCGATGTACTGGTAACTTGAGTTTTCACCACAGGTTTCATTTCAGGCAGTCTAACAGTTAATCGGTATAGATGGATTAACATCTGGACGTCTATTCTAGGTTATCCATTAATCAGATTACCAGTGATTTTTACGCCTGCAAGTCTGCGCAAATAATCTCGGGTGGCAAATTTTACTGACAGTGCCGCAATCCAGGGATTTTTACTTTGCAATTTGCGTCTGTTATCGGTATAAAGCGGCGCGCGCGGCTCATTCAACAAGCACACAGTTTTTGTGTTGCCCACTTCCAGCCGGGTTGAGCAAATTTCTGAGCTTTGGCTTGTCGCATACCCAAACCGTATGCGTGGAGGTGATACGATTGAAAAACCGCTTTAATTCGCAAACTCTGGCGACCGTCCAGGTCGTGCATATGCTCCTCGCATCCAGCAATTCTTTGCTACAGCTGCATTCCTTCCGATGTTATTCCCATCTTGGCGCATCGATGGATTCTCGGGCCGGTTTTTAAACCCTCGAAATTCAGAACTTGGGCTCTCTTGTCATCGATAAGAGTATTCTCGTGGTTTCGCCGCTCCGCGCAACGGAGTTCGGTTACGTGTTTTACTATGATATGAAAAAGAAACCGGTCGCACAGTTAGTCTGTCAGCGTCTTATGCTGCTTTTACGCGCTGTTAATGGGTTGTTATTGCGGGATACCCCTGCGATAGTAGTCAACTGTTTTGCACATTCGTTTAAATTTGAGGTTCGCCATGTCTGACAAAATCTCTTCTGTTTCGGGTTCGTCAGTGGGCGAGCAGGATGTACACCGCTCCATGCAGGAGGTTGCCATGAGTTCCCAGGAAGCCAGCAAGATGCTGCGTACTTACAACATTGCCTGGTGGGGCAATAACTATTACGACGTCAACGAACTCGGCCACATTACCGTTTGCCCGGACCCGGATGTCCCGGAAGCGCGTGTTGATCTCGCTGAACTCGTAAAAGCCCGTGAAGCACAGGGGCAGCGTTTACCTGCACTGTTCTGCTTCCCGCAGATTTTGCAGCACCGCCTGCGTTCTATAAATGCAGCGTTCAAACGTGCTCGTGAATCCTATGGCTACAACGGCGACTATTTCCTCGTTTATCCAATCAAAGTGAACCAGCACCGTCGCGTAATTGAATCACTGATTCATTCCGGTGAACCTCTGGGCCTGGAAGCGGGTTCTAAAGCGGAACTGATGGCGGTTCTGGCCCATGCCGGTATGACGCGTTCAGTTATTGTGTGTAACGGCTATAAAGACCGTGAATACATCCGCCTGGCGTTGATCGGCGAGAAGATGGGCCACAAGGTTTATCTGGTCATCGAGAAGATGTCAGAAATCCGCATCGTACTGGAAGAAGCAGAGCGCCTGAATGTAGTGCCACGTCTTGGCGTGCGTGCGCGTCTGGCGTCACAAGGCTCCGGCAAATGGCAGTCTTCTGGTGGTGAGAAATCCAAATTTGGCCTGGCAGCAACGCAGGTTCTGCAACTGGTTGAAATGTTGCGTGAAGCCGGACGTATCGACAGCCTGCAATTGCTGCACTTCCACCTCGGCTCGCAAATGGCAAACATTCGCGATATCGCCACTGGCGTGCGTGAATCTGCCCGTTTCTACGTTGAACTGCACAAGATGGGCGTCAACATCGAATGCTTCGATGTCGGCGGCGGTCTGGGCGTGGACTATGAAGGCACGCGTTCTCAGTCCGATTGTTCGGTCAACTATGGCCTGAACGAATATGCGAACAACATCATTTGGGCGATTGGCGACGCGTGTGAAGAAAACGGCCTGCCGCACCCAACGGTTATCACCGAATCTGGCCGTGCTGTGACCGCGCACCACACCGTTCTGGTGTCTAACATCATCGGTGTTGAGCGTAACGAATACACCACGCCAACGGCTCCGGCTGCAGATGCGTCCCGTGCGCTGCAAAGCATGTGGGAAACCTGGGGCGAAATGCATGAGCCGAACAACCGTCGCTCGCTGCGTGAATGGCTGCACGATAGCCAGAATGATCTGCATGATATCCATACCGGTTACTCAGCGGGGAGTTTCTCCTTGCAAGAACGTGCCTGGGCGGAGCAGCTTTATCTGAGCATGTGCCATGAAATTCAGCGTCTGCTCGACCCAAGTAACCGTGCGCACCGCCCAATCATCGATGAACTGCAAGAGCGTATGGCGGATAAGATTTACGTCAACTTCTCGCTGTTCCAGTCGATGCCGGATGCGTGGGGCATCGACCAGCTGTTCCCGGTGTTACCGCTTGAGGGGCTGAACCAGGTTCCTGAGCGCCGCGCGGTACTGCTGGATATCACTTGTGACTCAGACGGTGCTATCGATCACTACATCGACGGTGACGGTATTGCGACGACCATGCCGATGCCAGAATACGATGCAGAAAATCCACCGCTGTTGGGCTTCTTCATGGTTGGCGCATACCAGGAAATTCTGGGCAACATGCACAACCTGTTTGGTGATACCGAAGCGGTTGACGTGTTTGTCTTCCCTGACGGCAGCGTAGAAGTGGAGCTTTCTGATGAAGGCGATACCGTTGCTGACATGCTGGAATATGTTCAGCTTGATCCGAAAACTTTGCTGAAGCATTTCCGCGATCAGGTTAAACAGACCGATCTGGATGCGGCATTACAGCAGCAGTTCCTCGAAGAGTTTGAGGCTGGGTTGTATGGCTATACTTACTTAGAAGACGAGTAAATTACGTAGAGTAATTAGTGTACAAATAAAGCTGCATTGGGCGATAATCCGCGCCAACAAGCAGTCTGAACGAATCCAGTCCCTTCCTCGTCGGGTTTAACGACGCGGCGGGGACTTTTTTTTGCTAAATAATCATCACCACGAGGTCAAACCATGAGCACCTTAGGCCATCAGTACGACAATTCCCTGGTATCCAATGCCTTCGGTTTTTTACGTTTTCCGCTGAACTTTATGCCATACGACAGCGATGCTGATTGGGTTATCACTGGCGTTCCTTTTGATGCGGCAACGTCTGGCCGTGCAGGTGGACGCCATGGCCCTGCGGCAATCCGTCAGGTGTCTACCAACCTGGCATGGGAAGGCAATCGCTTCCCGTGGAATTTCGATGTGCGCGAGCGTTTGAATGTTGTGGACTGTGGCGACCTGGTTTACGCCTTCGGCGATGCGCGTGATATGAGCGAGCGCCTGCAAGCTCACGCCGAAAAACTGCTGGCATCTGGCAAACGTATGCTCTCTTTCGGTGGTGACCACTTTGTGACTTTGCCGCTATTGCGTGCCCACGCAAAGCACTTCGGTAAAATGGCGCTGGTACATTTCGATGCGCACACCGATACCTATGCGAATGGTTGCGAGTTCGACCACGGCACCATGTTCTACACCGCACCTAAAGAAGGTTTGATCGACCCGAACCACTCTGTGCAAATTGGTATTCGTACTGAGTTCGATAAAGACAACGGTTTCACCGTGCTGGATGCCGGCCAGGTTAACGACCGCACTGTTGACGACGTACTGGCTCAGGTTAAGCAGATTGTTGGCGATATGCCGGTTTATCTGACCTTTGATATCGACTGTATCGACCCGGCTTTCGCACCAGGTACAGGTACTCCGGTTATCGGTGGTTTGACGACTGACCGCGCGCTGAAACTGGTCCGTGGTTTGAAAGACCTGAACATTGTGGGTATGGACGTTGTGGAAGTGTCTCCGGCTTACGATCAGTCTGAAATTACTGCGTTGGCTGGTGCGACGTTGGCGTTAGAAATGTTGTATATCCAGGCTGCCAAGAAAGGCGAGTAATCAGGCTATTTTACTTGCCATTTTGAACCCGGGCAGTGCTCGCCATCCTCACGTACTGAGTGTACGCTCCGGTGGCTGCGCGCGGTCCGGGTTCAAACTGTCTGCGACAATAACGCCTGAAGTGCTTATTAGTTGACTGAAATTACTTCAAACCATCCGCCGCCATACGGTCGCGAATATGTTGCGCACGTTCGGCTGAAGCGGGGTGGTCATCAAGCATTGAGCTTTGGCGGCCTTCTTCTGCTTTCGCTAACTTCTCAAAACTGGTTGCTAGGCCAATTGGGTTGATTCCACGTTTCCTCAACAAATCATACGAGTAGTCATCAGCTTCAGACTCCTGGCGCTGGGAGAACTGCGCATTCACGAGCTTCTCACCCAAATCACCCAGTTGTGACTGCGATAAACTACCAATCACACCGCCCGCTGATGCTGCTGCTACGCGTGCTGCGTTAGTACCCAACGCAACCTGCATCCCTTTCTTCACATGGCCGAGCGCGACGTGACCCATTTCGTGGCCGATAACTGCTTCGACTTCGTTATCGTTCATCATGTCCATCAGGCCGCTGTATACGCGGATACAGCCGTTAGCCATGGCAAAGGCGTTCACATCTTTGGTGACATACACCTTGTAGTTCACCGGCATGCCGTTGATGTTGTCGCCCAGGGCTGAGGAAATTTTGCTGAGACGTTTAGCATATTCGCTACTGGCTGGTGCGATGCTGGCTTTGCTGTCGAGCTCCGCACAAGATTTGTCACTCAACTCTTTCACCTGCGCATCACTTAATGTGTACGCCTGAAATGCTTCCGCACCGGAAGCGAGCAGACCGTTAGAGTCCATGTTCTGGCAGCCGCTCAGTAGGGCAGCAACGCTCAGGCTTAATAAAATTGGGCGCAATTTCATGCCAATATCCTTAATTAGTGATAACTGCTCAGAGGTGATTTAGCCACAAACCATTGGCTAGTCGCTTCAGTATAAAGAAGTTAGCCAAACTCGCGCATCAACTTGCGCAACATGCGAGCTGGTTCCAGAGATTTCTTAACCAGACAAAAGGATGCTCCATGTACATGGCACATCGCTTGCGGTACATTGATGGCAATTTTTTGGGCGTAGCCCATAACGCATAGTAGTCAAGGCCTGACCTTCAACCATCCGATCTGGAGTCAAAATGTCCTCTCGTAAAGAGCTTGCCAATGCTATTCGTGCACTCAGCATGGACGCAGTACAAAAAGCCAAATCCGGTCACCCGGGCGCCCCTATGGGTATGGCCGACATTGCCGAAGTCCTGTGGCGCGATTTCCTGAACCATAACCCGCAGAACCCTGCATGGGCTGACCGTGACCGCTTCGTGCTGTCTAACGGCCACGGCTCAATGCTGATCTATAGCTTGCTGCACCTCACAGGTTATGACCTGCCGATTGAAGAACTGAAAAACTTCCGTCAGCTGCATTCCAAAACTCCGGGTCACCCGGAAGTGGGCTACACCGCGGGTGTTGAAACCACAACTGGCCCGCTGGGTCAGGGTGTTGCGAACGCAGTGGGTATGGCAATTGCTGAACGCACCATGGCAGCACAGTTCAACCGTCCAGGTCACGACATCGTTGACCACTTCACCTACACCTTTATGGGTGATGGCTGCATGATGGAAGGTATCTCCCATGAAGTTTGCTCTCTGGCGGGTACGCTGGGTCTGGGTAAACTGGTTGCCTTCTATGATGACAACGGTATTTCTATCGACGGCCACGTTGAAGGCTGGTTCACAGACGATACCGCAAAACGCTTTGAAGCCTACGGCTGGCATGTAGTGCGCGGCGTTGACGGTCACGATGCAGACGCAATCAAACGCGCTGTTGAAGAAGCTAAAGCGGTTACTGACAAACCTTCATTGCTGATGTGCAAAACCATCATCGGTTTCGGTTCGCCAAACAAAGCCGGTACGCACGATTCCCACGGCGCACCTTTGGGTGACGCGGAAATTGCACTGACCCGTGAAGCTCTGGGCTGGAAACACGCGCCATTCGAAATCCCGTCTGAGATTTATGCTCAGTGGGACGCGAAAGAAGCAGGCCAGGCGAAAGAAGCGGCATGGAACGAGAAATTCGCTGCATATGCTAAAGCCTTCCCGCAAGAAGCTGCTGAATTTACCCGTCGTATGAAAGGCGACATGCCAGCTGATTTCGCAGCTAAAGCGCAAGAGTTCATCAAGAACCTGCAAGCTAACCCTGCAAAAATTGCCAGCCGTAAAGCGTCTCAG
Organism: Buttiauxella cochleicola; assembly: GCF_021282405.1. Lineage (NCBI taxonomy): Bacteria > Pseudomonadati > Pseudomonadota > Gammaproteobacteria > Enterobacterales > Enterobacteriaceae > Buttiauxella > Buttiauxella cochleicola. The sequence goes on along the minus strand of NZ_JAJSOU010000005.1, from coordinate 74,079 downwards.
AACACCATCGAAGCATTCGGCCACCTGCTGCCTGAATTCCTCGGCGGCTCCGCTGACCTCGCGCCTTCTAACCTGACTATCTGGTCTGGCTCTAAAGCAATCAATGAAGATCTGGCCGGTAACTACATCCATTATGGTGTACGTGAATTCGGTATGACGGCGATTGCGAACGGTATCGCGCTGCACGGTGGTTTCCTGCCGTACACCTCTACCTTCCTGATGTTTGTTGAATATGCACGCAACGCGGTGCGTATGGCAGCTCTGATGAAGCAACGCCAGGTGATGGTCTACACCCATGACTCAATCGGTCTGGGCGAAGATGGCCCAACTCACCAGCCTGTAGAGCAGCTTGCTGCCCTGCGCGTGACGCCAAACATGAGCACATGGCGCCCATGTGACCAGGTTGAATCTGCGGTGGCGTGGAAATACGCTGTAGAACGTCACGACGGCCCGACCGCGCTGATCTTCTCCCGCCAGAACCTGGCACAGCAGGATCGTACTGAACAGCAACTGGCGGATATCGCTCGTGGCGCATACGTTCTGAAAGATTGTGCAGGCACGCCTGAGCTGATTCTGATTGCAACCGGTTCTGAAGTTGAACTGGCTGTTGCAGCCTGGGATCAACTGACTGCTGAAGGCATCAAGGCGCGCGTGGTTTCTATGCCGTCTACCGATGCGTTCGACAAACAGGATCCAGCGTACCGTGAAGCCGTGCTGCCGAAAGCAGTTGCTGCGCGTGTTGCTATCGAAGCCAGCATCGCTGACTACTGGTACAAATACGTTGGCCTGAACGGCGCTGTTGTGGGCATGACCACCTTTGGTGAGTCAGCACCTGCTGAGCTTCTGTTTGAAGAGTTTGGTTTCACCGTTGCAAACGTAGTGAAACAGGCTAAAGCCGTTCTGTAAAACGTCATACATGAAAGGCCAGCAAGATAGATTGCTGGCCTTTTTTTTATCTGTTGTTGATAACGCAATTGAAAATCATTATCATTCACATTCGTAAATAAATGTGAATCTAAGTAAATGAATCGACATACTTTGTACGGATACCAAAAATCGGGCTTCATTGCTTTAACCATCGCACTATTGATGAACTCACTGAGCGCGAGCGCTAAACCACTCCCTGAAAAGGATTTTCTTACCGTCCCTATGGGAAATGGCGTGTATGAGTTGGCATATGACGCCTCTCAAAACGTTCTGTTCGCCGCCTCTGCCCCTTCGTTTGATAAAGATAAAACTGATGGTCTTGTCTATAAACTGAACCCAGAGACGCTGAAGACAACGGGAAAAATCACTACTGAGCGACGCGCATTTGCCACTGTGCTGGATGAAGAAAACCATATTTTGTATATCGGTAACACCCTTGAAGGGTCCGTCACTCTTATCGATACACGCACTGATAAAGAGATTAAAACGGTTCAACTGAGTGATATCAGCAATCCCAAAGAAATCGTTCACACCCGTGAAATGGCGCTCGATAAAAAACACCAGCGCTTATATGTCTCCGGCGTTGCTCAGCAAGGTATTATTTGGGTTATCGACACGCAAAAACAACAGCATATTGCGACCATTGAAAATATGGGTGAATATCCAACCGGGCTGACTGTCGATGAAGATAAAGGGCGAGTTTATGCTGTAAACGGCAGTGGGGAATTTATTACGCTTGATGCCAGCGATAATAAAATTATTTCACGTGTTAAAGTTGACCCCCAGAAAAAACACTTCTTCTTAAATATCGCGCTGGATAATAAAAAAGAGCGTGCATTTATTACCGATCCCGATTTACCGGATGTGTTGGTGGTTTCACTAAAAGACGGGAAAATCATTGATCGTATTAAGGTGATTAACTCTCTGGCAGTGATGTACAACAGTGGCCGCAACGAAGTTTATATCACTCACCGTAATGCACAGCTGATAAGCGTTGTCGACGGCGACACTTACAAAGTAAAAGCTAGCATTACGACGTCGGCCTTGCCTAATAGCCTTGCGCTTTCAGCAGATGGCCACACTCTTTACGCCAGCGTGAAACAGGGCGAAAAAGAGATGGGCAAAAAACCGGATTACATTATTAAAGTCAATCTCGACAAAATCTAATCCACTTTTAATTAAAAGAACAATAAAGCCCTGTGGTGAAAATTCACAGGGCCGGCAGGCTTTTTTCAATATCTCAGGTAATTAAAAAATGGGAAATAATAAGCGGTTGGTGTTGGCACGCACAGTGGCAGGAATAGCGGTGCTGGCTGGAGGCTCAATGCTTACAGTGTTAGCCGAGGGAAATAACGCTTCTCTTAACGAAAATGAAGATCAAATGGTGGTGACTGCGTCGGGTTTTTCTCAGCAGAAAAAAGATGCCCCAGCCACCATTTCCGTTATTGACCGAAAACAGCTCGATGAAAAACCAAACAGAAATGTTGCCGAAGCTATTCAGGATTTACCAGGCGTTAATATCGGTAGTGGTTCGAGTGATATGGCGACCGGCAGTATTATGATGCGGGGTATGGACTCAAGCTATACCGCGTTTATGGTCAACAGCGTCAAACAAAATACCGGTGAGTCGCGCCCTTATGGGCAAGATATTGGTGCTGAAGTTAATTTCCTGCCACCGATGGAAGCTATCGAACGAATTGAAGTGATTCGTGGGCCCATGTCATCGTTGTATGGCTCCGATGCGATCGGTGGTGTGGTTAACGTTATCACCAAAAAACCTTACGGCGTGCAGGACTGGACCGGAGCATTGGCGGCCAATACTTTCCTTCAGGAAGACAGTTCATTCGGTAATACCAACCAGATGAATTTGTTCGCCATGGGGCCTATTGTGCCCGACGTGCTGGGTATTAGCGTCGCCGCCGACTGGCTTAATCGTCGCGACGACGAGCGCAATAATTACTTCAGCAAGAACGATCGTAAATCAATTGATATGACCGTAGGCCTTGCGGCCAATGAAACAAACTTATTTGATCTGAACGTTGTCTCCGGCGAGCAAAAGAAAAACCGCGATAATGCACCGTGGATGTGGAAGTTTGATCGTGATGCGGTGACGCTAAGCCATAGTGGTTGGTACGCTGAAGACACTATCGCGACAAAAAACTACATCAACTACGAGAAAGGGCGCTCAAAATACAGCCTGGATGGCGATGCTCCACAGTACATTGAGACCGAAAACTACGTTGCCAACAGCCAGACGACTTTCACATTCGATAATCACAAACTCACCGTTGGGGCTAACTTCACGCGTGAAGAACTTAACGACCAGTTCGCTGTTTCCAGTAAAGAAGCGCCTGGCGTTGAACCGGTGACCAAAATCAGTCGCAATGGTTGGGCGCTGTTCGCTGAAGATGGTTGGCAAATTGGCGACTTTACGCTGACCACATCCGCACGTATGGATCGCGACAACTATTTCGGTACACACATCACGCCAAAACTTTATGGCAACTGGGCGATTACGGATGCCTGGGCTCTGAAAGGCGGTGTATCCGCAGGCTATAAAAAACCTGAGCTGCGCGAAACCTCCGCTGATTTTGTTACGCCACGTGGCTCATTACCGCCGTACCCGTATTTGACCGTAGGTAACGATGACCTGAAACCAGAGAAAAGCGTCAACTCCGAACTCGGCCTGTACTGGGCAGGAGAGAGGCTGGCGTTAGACGGCACGGTTTTCTATACCCAATTCAAAGATAAAATCTCCGAAGAGACGATTTGCGAAACGACGGCGACTAACCAGTGCCAGATGAACGGCTATAAAGCAGACTCCATCAGCAAATACTTTAACGTCGGCAAAGCCGATGTCTATGGTGTTGAGCTTAATGCGGACTGGCAGATGACTGAAACGGTAAAAGCTAACGCAAACTACACCTATAACCACAGCGAGCAGAAAACAGGCGTAAATAAAGGCTACGCGCTAAACGACTACCCGAGCCATATGGCAAACGTGTCGCTGACCTGGTCGGCTACCGAAGCGTTGGATTTGTGGAGCAAAGCGAATTATCGCAGCAGCAACCGCGATACTGGCGATCATATTGACTACGAAGCCTGGACGATGGTTGATCTCGGCGCGCGTTATCAGTTGAACAAGCACACGCAGTTGATGGCAGGGATTTACAACATGTTTGATGCCGATCCACAACGCATCACCCAATGGGGTGATTACGGGCTGGTCGAAGGGCGTCGCTATAACTTGGGTGCTCGAATCGAATTTTAATTGAGTGCATATATTCAGTGCATAAAGGACAAACGCTGCTCGGTGGTGGCGTTTGTCCTTCATCTTTTAATCCGATCATGCTCTAAAGCCTGTGAGTATGAGTGGTTGCTTGTTTACGCTGGCTACTATTCGTCCTTAGCCTTTAATTCGTTGCAGTTATTCCATCGAAAATGTGACCTGCGTCAGAAGATTAGTTGCCTGTCCTGGGGTAACGTTCCATTTATTCCCTGTTTCGCTTACCATAGCTGAAGCGTTTCAGTCGACTAAATGTTCGACAATTAAGCAAACAAATGCAGTTTCAATAGTGCGAGGATTCCCCTCAGACGATTGCTGGATTACTCTGTCAGCCACTTAGTCTCAGGGATTCTGGCAGGAGAGATATGACCGTACGCATAGCAATTAATGGCTTCGGTCGCATTGGGCGCAACGTGGTACGTGCTTTGTACGAATCCGGTCGCCGTGCGGAAATTACCGTCGTAGCAATCAATGAACTGGCTGATGCTGCGGGTATGGCGCATCTGTTGAAGTATGACACCAGCCATGGCCGCTTCGCCTGGGACGTCCGTCAGGAGCGTGACCAGCTATGGGTAGGCGACGACGCCATCCGTATTTTGCACGAACCGGAAATTGCTAATTTGCCGTGGCGTGAACTGGGCGTTGATGTGGTGCTCGATTGTACCGGTGTGTTTGGCTCCCGTGCAGACGGTGAAGCTCATCTGGCAGTCGGTGCTAAAAAAGTCCTCTTTTCTCATCCAGGCGGTAACGACCTCGACGCCACCGTTGTTTACGGTGTGAATCATGAAAGTGTGGTTGCTGAGCATCGCATTGTTTCAAATGCCTCTTGCACCACAAACTGCATCATTCCAATAATCAAACTGCTTGATGATGCTTACGGTATTGAGTGGGGCACAGTCACCACTATTCATTCGGCCATGCATGATCAACAGGTTATCGACGCCTATCACCCGGACTTGCGCCGCACCCGTGCTGCCAGCCAGTCCATTATTCCCGTAGATACGCGTCTGGCTGCTGGTATCGCACGCATTTTCCCGAAATTTAACGATCGTTTTGAAGCGATCGCGGTGCGAGTTCCTACCATCAACGTCACGGCGATAGATTTAAGCGTGACGGTGAAAAATGCAGTTAAAGCCAATGAAGTCAACAAGTTGCTGCAAAAAGCAGCACGAGATTCATTTCATGGTATAGTTGACTATACGGAATTACCGTTGGTCTCGACTGATTTTAACCACGATCCGCATAGTGCCATTATTGATGGCACACAAACCCGGGTCAGTGGGCAACATCTGATTAAAACTCTAGTCTGGTGTGATAATGAATGGGGCTTTGCTAACCGAATGCTCGACACGACGTTAGTCATGGCCGCAAGTGGTTTCAGGTAGAGCGCATATGCGTTCGCAAAACTTTAAGAATCAACGAGAGGATTCACCATGTCTGTAATTAAGATGACCGATCTGGATCTGGCTGGTAAGCGCGTTCTGATCCGTGCAGATTTGAACGTACCAGTTAAAGAAGGGAAAGTGACATCTGACGCACGTATCCGTGCATCACTGCCAACTATCGAACTGGCCCTGAAGCAAGGCGCTAAAGTGATGGTAACTTCTCACCTGGGTCGTCCGACTGAAGGCGAGTACAACGAAGAATTCTCTCTGCTGCCGGTTGTTAACTACCTGAAAGACAAACTGTCTTCCCCGGTTCGTTTGGCTAAAGATTACCTTGACGGCGTTGAAGTTGCTGAAGGTGAGCTGGTTGTTCTGGAAAACGTTCGCTTCAACAAAGGCGAAAAGAAAGACGACGAAACTCTGTCAAAAAAATACGCTGCACTGTGTGACGTATTCGTAATGGACGCTTTCGGTACTGCTCACCGTGCACAGGCTTCTACTCACGGCGTTGGCAAATTTGCAGACATCGCTTGTGCAGGCCCGCTGCTGGCTGAAGAGCTGAGCGCACTGGGTAAAGCACTGAAAGAACCAGCTCGTCCAATGGTTGCTATCGTTGGCGGTTCTAAAGTTTCTACCAAACTGACTGTTCTTGATTCCCTGTCCAAAATCGCTGACCAGCTGATTGTTGGTGGTGGCATCGCGAACACCTTCGTTGCTGCTCAAGGCCACAATGTAGGTAAATCTCTGTACGAAGCAGACCTGGTTGACGAAGCTAAACGCCTGCTGACTATCTGTGATATCCCAGTACCTGCAGACGTTCGCGTTGCAACTGAGTTCTCTGAGACTGCTACTGCAACTCTGAAATCTGTAAACGACGTGAAATCTGACGAGCAGATCCTGGATATCGGTGATGCATCTGCGCAGCAACTGGCTGAAATCCTGAAGAATGCAAAAACCATTCTGTGGAACGGCCCGGTCGGCGTGTTCGAATTCCCGAACTTCCGTAAAGGTACTGAAATCGTTGCTAATGCAATTGCAGACAGCGAAGCATTCTCTATCGCAGGCGGCGGTGACACTCTGGCAGCAATCGACCTGTTCGGTATTGCTGACAAGATCTCCTACATCTCCACTGGTGGTGGCGCATTCCTCGAATTCGTGGAAGGCAAAGTCCTGCCAGCAGTAGCGATGCTCGAAGAGCGCGCTAAGAAGTAATGATTCCGGGCAGGGTTAACCTGCCCGTTGATTTTATGCCGCTGTAAAGTATTCGGCGGCACAAACGTTTTTTCTAAATGCGACGATACAGGACGACAAACATGTCTAAGATTTTTGATTTCGTAAAACCAGGTGTTATCACCGGTGATGACGTACAGAAAGTTTTCCAGGTAGCAAAAGAGAACAACTTTGCTCTGCCAGCAGTTAACTGCGTAGGCACCGACTCTATCAATGCCGTACTGGAAACTGCTGCGAAAGTTAAAGCTCCAGTTATCGTTCAGTTCTCTAACGGTGGCGCTGCATTCATCGCTGGTAAAGGCGTGAAAACTGACGTTCCTCAGGGCGCTGCAATCCTGGGTGCTATCTCTGGCGCACATCACGTACACCAGATGGCTGAACATTACGGCGTGCCAGTAATCCTGCACACTGACCACTGCGCTAAGAAATTGCTGCCGTGGATCGATGGCCTGTTAGACGCGGGTGAAAAACACTTCGCAGCAACTGGCAAACCACTGTTCTCTTCTCACATGATCGACCTGTCTGAAGAGTCTCTGGAAGAAAATATCGCGATCAGCTCTAAATACCTGGAGCGTATGTCTAAAATGGGCATGACTCTGGAAATTGAACTGGGTTGCACCGGCGGCGAAGAAGATGGCGTAGATAACAGCCATATGGACGCTTCTGCTCTGTACACTCAGCCAGAAGACGTTGATTACGCTTATACCGAACTGAGCAAAATCAGCCCACGTTTCACCATCGCTGCTTCTTTCGGTAACGTGCACGGTGTTTACAAACCAGGTAACGTGGTTCTGACCCCGACTATCCTGCGCGATTCTCAGGATTATGTTTCTAAGAAACACAACCTGCCGCACAACTCCCTGAACTTCGTATTCCACGGCGGTTCCGGTTCTACTGCTCAAGAAATCAAAGATTCCGTGAGCTACGGTGTTATCAAAATGAACATCGATACCGACACCCAGTGGGCAACTTGGGAAGGTATCCTGAGCTACTACAAAGCTAACGAAGCGTATCTGCAAGGTCAGTTGGGCAACCCGAAAGGCGAAGACCAGCCGAACAAGAAATACTACGATCCGCGCGTATGGCTGCGTTCTGCACAGACTTCTATGATCACCCGTCTGGAGCAAGCTTTCAAAGAACTGAACGCAGTAGACGTTCTGTAATTTGAAGCGCTAAACGCTTGAATCTGGCCCGCCTCGTGCGGGCTTTTTTGTACCCTAAAGAAAATTTTATTTTCAGCCTTAGCTTAAATAACCAGCATTTTGATTTGAAATAAACTGATAATAGAAACACTATTTTCTGATGCGAGATCTTTCTGAGCGTTATTTATTTCAGCAACTTTATGAGATTATTTTAGTTTTATTATAAGTAACTATAAAAGTGGGAGTTATTTGTACAGATACGATTTTATTATCACCATAACTTTATTTTATTACTCCAGCTAAGGTTGACCTTAGTCATGTAAAAGGCAAATGGTGAATATTCAATATATTGATTTTAAAGGATTAAATTTGTTTGTTTGCTTTGCGTACGATTAACGCTCTGGTAATTGTGAGTCACTGCACACTACAACTCATACATAATTCGATATGATCTGCTGCATGGAACGTTAATAGGCGCAGATTCACATGGACAATAATACCTTACCCAAGACACAACACCTGCTTGTTTTTCAGGAAGTGGTGAGGAGTGGATCATTTGGTTCTGCGGCCAAGCAATTGAGCCTGACCCAACCTGCCGTCAGTAAAATTATAAGTGAGATGGAAAGCTATTTCGGCCTTGAGCTTATTATTAGAAAAAATACCGGCGTTAAATTAACTGAAGCAGGGAAAGTATTGCTGACTCACGCAGAAACCATCACCCGTGAATTACGTAATATGTGTAGTGAAATGAATCGTATGGTAGGCAATAGCGTTGTGGATGTGTCGTTTGGCTACCCGTCGCTTATCGGTTTTACTTTTTTGCCTGGCATGATGAAAGAGTTTAAACAGCTTTTCCCACAGGCACAGGTTTCAATGTTCGAAGCCCAGCTTTCCTCTTTCTTGCCCGCTATTCGCGATGGTCGCCTGGACTTTGCGATTGGCACATTGAGCGACGAAATGCTGCTTCAAGATTTGCACATTGAACCCTTGTTCGAGTCAGAATTTGTTTTGGTTGCTGACCGAACGCGGGTAGTGAAAGGGACAACCACGCTTAGCGCATTAAGCCATGAGCAATGGGTTTTGCCACAAACGGAAATGGGATATTACAGCGAGCTTTTGACAACACTGCAAAAGAACAATATTAAAAGCGAGAACATTGTCAAAACGGACTCAGTAGTCACAATTTATAATCTGGTACTCAATGCTGGTTTCCTCACTGTTATTCCACGCGATATGATTTCTCCATTTGGGTCAAATCAATTTATTAAAATTCCAGTTGAAGATAAATTACCTGTCGCACGTTATGCTGCCGTTTGGTCTAAGAATTATCGAATTAATAGATCTGCAGCCACATTAGTTGAGCTTGCCAAAAAACATTCATTGCGTAGCCAGTTTCAATTTAATCAATTAACTGAAGTTGCTTAGCCTAATTCAGTTAATTGATAAACATATAACTCATTCAAGGTGATTGATTTAATAAGCAGTCACCTCCTGTATTGTTTTAGCTTTTTAATGTTGAGGTCAACATGCATATCGACTATGAACTTCCTGTTACTATTATTGATGTTCTTGAAGCGAAGAAAAGACTCGCTGGATATATATATAAAACAGGAATGCCCCGTTCTAATTATCTCAGCGAATGCTGCAAGGGCGAGATATTTTTGAAATTTGAAAATATGCAGCGTACAGGTTCATTTAAAATACGTGGTGCTTTTAATAAACTTAGCTCCTTAACTGAAGAAGAAAGAAAAAAAGGGGTAGTGGCTTGCTCTGCTGGCAACCACGCGCAAGGGGTTTCACTTTCCTGCGCTATTCTGGGAATCAATGGCAAGGTGGTGATGCCTAACGGTGCACCGAAATCTAAAGTGGCAGCAACTACCGATTACTCAGCACAGGTAGTGATGCACGGTGATAACTTCAACGACACCATCGCTAAGGTTAGCGAAATTGTTGAGATGGAAGGGCGTATCTTCATACCGCCGTACGATGATGAACATGTTATTGCCGGGCAAGGCACCATCGGCCTCGAGATTCTTGAAGATTTATATGATGTAGATAACGTTATCGTGCCGATTGGCGGTGGTGGATTAATCGCAGGTATTGCGTTGGCGATTAAATCAATCAACCCGACAATTAATATTATCGGTGTGCAGGCTGAAAATGTGCATGGTATGGCCGCATCGTTTTATAAAGGTGAGCTGATGGCACACCGTACTTCAGGGACATTAGCCGATGGTTGTGATGTTTCCCGTCCTGGTAGAATAACTTATGAAATCGTGAAGAAATTAGTTACCGATATTGTATTAGTCAGTGAAGATGAAATTCGCAACAGTATGGTGGCGCTAATCCAACGCAATAAAGTTGTTACTGAAGGCGCTGGCGCACTGGCCACTGCAGCTTTATTGAGTGGCAAGTTGGATCATTATATTAAAGGCCGTAAAACAGTAAGCATTATCTCCGGAGGAAACATCGATCTCTCGCGTGTTTCGCAAATCACAGGATCAGCAGATATTTGATATAGCCAACTAATTCGGGTTGCACTCAGGATAATAAATGTGTAACCCGAAATATAACGGATATTGAATTATTAAAGGAACTCTATTATGAGTAATACTGATGCAACCCTTATTGGCCAAAAAGCTGTATCGCAATGGCGGAAATCTGACACCACCTGGACATTAGGCTTATTTGGCACCGCAATCGGTGCCGGGGTTTTATTCTTCCCGATCCGTGCAGGCTACGGCGGTTTAATTCCAATATTGATCATGCTATTCCTGGCTTATCCCATTGCATTTTATTGCCACCGCGCATTAGCACGCCTGTGTCTGTCGGGCAGCAACCCTTCTGGAAATATTACCGAAACGGTAGAAGAGCATTTTGGTAAGACAGGTGGTGTGGTCATTACCTTCCTGTACTTCTTTGCCATTTGCCCGTTGCTGTGGATTTACGGCGTTACGATTACCAACACCTTTATGACTTTCTGGGAAAACCAGCTGCAACTCATGCCGCTAAACCGCGGTGTGGTGGCACTGTTCCTGCTACTGTTGATGGCTTTTGTTATCTATTTTGGCAAAGACCTGATGGTCAAAGTCATGAGCTATCTGGTGTTCCCGTTCATTGCCTGCCTGATCCTGATTTCCGTCTCGCTGATCCCTTACTGGAACTCTGCGGTTATCGATCAGGTGAGTCTCAGCGATATTTCGTTTACCGGCAGTGACGGCATTCTTGTGACCGTATGGCTCGGTATTTCCATCATGGTTTTCTCCTTTAACTTCTCACCGATTGTCTCTTCGTTTGTGGTTTCCAAACGCGAAGAGTATGAGAAGGACTTCGGCAGGCAGTACACCGAAGACAAATGCTCGAAAATTATCTCCCGTGCCAGCATGTTGATGGTGGCTGTTGTAATGTTCTTCGCCTTCAGCTGCTTATTCACGCTTTCACCGCAAAATATGGCCGAAGCAAAAGCGCAAAACATTCCGGTGCTTTCTTATCTGGCAAACCACTTCTCATCGATGTCAGGTTCGAAGTCTACCTTCGCCACTACGCTTGAGTATGGTGCGTCTATTATTGCCCTGGTCGCAATCTTCAAATCCTTCTTCGGCCACTATCTCGGCACACTCGAAGGGCTTAACGGTCTGGTTCTTAAGTTTGGCTTTAAGGGCGATAAAACCAAAGTCTCCGGGGGCAAACTCAATCTCATCAGTATGGTCTTTATTATGGGGTCGACCTGGGTTGTGGCTTATGCCAACCCGAACATCCTCGATTTGATTGAAGCCATGGGTGCGCCGATAATTGCCTCTCTTCTTTGCCTGCTGCCAATGTATGCCATTCGCAAAACGCCTGCGCTGGCGAAATATAAAGGCAGAACCGAAAACATTTTTGTCACAGTAATTGGTTTGCTGACCATTCTTAATATTGTCTACAAGCTTATCTAATTACTTACTCAGGACGAGTGGAATTTAAAAATGAATGAATACCCGGTAGTGTTGACGATTAACTGTGGTTCTTCTTCGGTTAAGTTTTCAGTGTTAGATGCAGAAACTTGCGATGTGCTTTTATCGGGAATTTGCGAAGGTATTAATACCGAGCGTGCATTTTTAACGGTTAATGATGGAGAGCCAGTTATTCTGGCTCACCAGAATTATGAAGAGGCACTTGCTGTAATATCTTCGGAACTTGAGAAACGTCATTTAATTGATAGTGTGGCCTTTGTTGGCCACCGTATTGCTCACGGTGGTTCTTTATTTAGCGAGTCGGTATTAATTACCGATGACGTTATAGAAAAAATTCGCCAGGTTTCACCATTGGCTCCGTTACATAATTACGCCAATTTGCATGGGGTGGAATCGGCGCGGGCGCGTTTCCCTGGCGTTCCGCAGGTGGCGGTATTTGATACCAGCTTCCATCAAACGCTGAAACCTGAAGCGTATTTATACGGTTTGCCGTATCGCTATTTTGAAGAATACGGGGTACGTCGTTACGGCTTCCACGGCACTTCGCATCGCTACGTTTCCCAGCAGGCGAGCGAACTACCCGGCCTGGAGTCAGCAAAATCGGGGTTGGTGATTGCTCACTTAGGAAATGGCGCTTCGGTTTGCGCGGTGCAGAATGGCGAAAGCGTTGATACGTCGATGGGCATGACGCCGCTCGAAGGGCTGATTATGGGCACGCGCTGCGGCGATGTGGATTTCGGCGCTATGGCCTGGCTTGCCCGCCAGACCGGGCAATCGCTGGATGACATGGAACAGGTCGCCAATAAAGAGTCCGGGTTATTAGGCCTTTCAGGTTTGTCATCTGATTTACGCACCCTGGAAAAAGCCTGGCACGAAGGCAATGAACAGGCGCAATTGGCGATTAAAACCTTTGTTCATCGAATCGCCCGAACCATTGGCGCGCATGCCGCGGCATTAGAGAGTTTTAATGGCGTTATTTTTACCGGTGGCATTGGTGAAAACTCCATTCTTATTCGCCGACTGGTTTCAGAACGATTGCGGGTATTTGGGATTGAACTGGATACTGAAAGAAATAATCGGCCTAACCGAATCGGACAACGAATTATTTCCAGTGATAGTTCAGCGATTATTTGCGCCGTTATTCCGACTAACGAAGAGAAAATGATTGCACTTGATGCCCTGCAAATAGGTCAATCATGCTGCCTCGCAGAATATGCCTGAATTAATAATATGCTTTAAAGGAATGAAGTAATGAAATTAGATGTCGATATTACCCGCGAAAATTATTCTGAAGCCTGGCAGCATTTTTCGGGCGACGAATGGAAAACAAGTATTAATGTGCGGGACTTTATCCAGCATAACTACACCCCGTATGAAGGCGATGAATCATTTTTAGCGGGAGCCACTCCTGCAACCACGGCGCTGTGGGAAAAGGTCATGGACGGTATTCGTATCGAAAATGCCACCCATGCCCCGGTGGATTTCGATACCAATATTGCCACCACGATTACCGCCCATGCACCGGGCTATATTCTCAAAGAGCGTGAAAAAATTGTTGGTTTGCAAACCGATAAACCGCTGAAGCGTGCCCTCCATCCGTATGGCGGCATCAATATGATCAAAAGCTCATTTGAAGCTTATGGTCGTGAAATGGATGCAGACTTCGAATACCAGTTCACCTCACTGCGTAAAACCCATAACCAGGGCGTATTTGACGTTTATTCACCGGATATCCTGCGCTGCCGTAAATCGGGAGTGTTGACCGGCTTACCGGACGGTTACGGGCGCGGACGTATCATCGGTGATTACCGCCGTGTGGCGCTTTACGGGATTGCGTATCTGGTACGCGAGCGTGAATTGCAGTTTGCCGATCTACAGGGCCAGCTTGAGCGCGGTGAAAACCTGGAGGCCGTGATACGCCTGCGCGAAGAGTTGTCTGAACATCGCCGCGCACTGTTACAAATCCAGGAGATGGCGGCGAACTATGGCTTTGATATTTCACGCCCTGCCAACAATGCACAAGAAGCGCTGCAATGGCTCTATTTTGCTTATCTGGCCGCGGTGAAATCGCAAAATGGTGGAGCGATGTCACTGGGCCGCACCACAACGTTTATCGATATTTATATTGAACGCGATCTGAAATCGGGATTGCTGACTGAGCTGCAGGCTCAAGAGCTGGTCGATCATTTCATTATGAAGATCCGTATGGTGCGCTTCTTGCGTACGCCAGAGTTCGACTCGCTGTTTTCCGGCGACCCTATCTGGGCGACCGAAGTGATCGGTGGGATGGGTTTAGACGGGCGCACGCTGGTCACCAAAAATGCCTATCGCTACCTGAACACGCTGTACACCATGGGGCCTGCGCCGGAGCCGAACCTAACGATTCTGTGGTCGGAAGCGCTGCCGAAACCATTCAAAGTGTATGCAGCTAAAGTTTCCATCGAAACGTCATCGCTACAATATGAAAACGACGACCTGATGCGTTGCGATTTCGAGAGTGACGACTACGCGATTGCCTGCTGCGTCAGCCCGATGGTTATCGGCAAACAGATGCAGTTTTTTGGTGCACGCGCCAACCTCGCCAAAACGCTGCTGTACTGCATCAACGGCGGGATGGACGAAAAACTGAAAATCCAGGTCGGCCCGAAAATGCCAATGTTGTTGGACGATGTTCTGGATTATGAAACGGTGATGAGCAGCCTCGACCACTTTATGGATTGGCTGGCGGCGCAATACATCACGGCGCTCAATCTCATCCACTATATGCATGATAAATACAGCTACGAAGCCTCGCTGATGGCACTGCACGACCGGGATGTTTATCGCACAATGGCATGTGGTATTGCCGGGCTCTCAGTGGCGGTGGATTCGCTTTCCGCAATCAAATACGCGACGGTGAAACCGGTGCGCGATCAGAACGGGCTGGCGGTTGATTTCGTTATTGAAGGTGAGTACCCGCAATACGGCAATAATGACGATCGTGTTGATGTCATTGCCTGCGATCTGGTTGAACGCTTTATGAAGAAGATCCAGGCGCTGCCAACTTATCGTAACGCGGTGCCGACTCAGTCGATCCTGACGATCACCTCGAACGTGGTGTATGGGCAAAAAACGGGTAACACGCCAGATGGTCGCCGTGCCGGAATGCCATTTGCACCAGGGGCGAACCCAATGCACGGGCGGGATCGGAAAGGTGCTGTGGCTTCATTAACGTCGGTCGCCAAACTGCCGTTCAGTTACGCCAAAGATGGTATCTCTTACACCTTCTCGATTGTTCCTGCGGCATTAGGGCGTGATGACGCCGTGCGCCAGTTAAACCTGGTAGGATTGCTGGATGGTTATTTCCATCACGATGTGCGAACTGAAGGCGGCCAGCATCTGAATGTAAACGTCATGAACAGGGAAATGCTGCTTGATGCCGTTGAACATCCAGAAAACTACCCGACGCTGACCATCCGCGTTTCCGGCTATGCGGTGCGTTTTAATGCTCTGACGCGAGAACAGCAACAGGATGTGATTTCTCGCACCTTTACGCACTCGATCTGATGCCACGCTGCATTTATTCACTCTCCTGAACCCGCCTCGTGCGGGTTTTTTTCGGCCAAATTTGTGACTAACTTGGCACATTCGCTTGTTTTGTTTACCCTTTAAAGTCTCTGTTGTGCCTTTCAGGCGCAAATTTCAGTAATGACAAGGAACCGTGAATGGAAGATCTCAACGTAGTAGACAGTATTAATAATGCTGGAGGCTGGCTGGTACGCAACCAGGCGTTACTGCTGAGCTATGCGGTCAATATTGTGGCGGCGATTGCGATAATCATCGTCGGGATGATCGTGGCTCGCGTGGTTTCCAATACGATTAACCGTGTGATGTTGGCGCGTGGTATTGATGCGACGGTAGCTGATTTCCTTTCCGCTCTGGTGCGTTACGGCATCATCGCATTTACGTTAATTGCTGCGCTCGGGCGCGTTGGCGTGCAGACTGCTTCCGTTATCGCGGTACTCGGTGCCGCAGGTTTAGCCATTGGTCTGGCGTTACAAGGTTCGCTTTCTAACCTGGCGGCAGGCGTGTTGCTGGTGACTTTCCGTCCATTCCGCGCGGGTGAATATGTCGATCTCGGCGGTATCGCCGGAACCGTGCTGAACGTGCAGATTTTCTCCACCACTTTGCGCACTGTGGACGGCAAAATCGTTGTGGTGCCAAACGGCAAAATCATCGCCGGCAATATTATTAACTTCTCCCGCGAACCGGTGCGCCGCAACGAATTTATCATCGGCGTGGCGTACGATTCGGATATCGACCAGGTGAAGCAAATCCTGACAGATATCATCAACAGCGATGAGCGCGTGCTGAAAGACCGCGAAATCACCGTGCGTCTTAATGAGCTTGGGCCGTCAGCCATTAACTTTGTGGTGCGTGCCTGGAGCAACAGCGGTGACCTGCAAAACGTCTATTGGGATGTGCTGGAACGCGTTAAACGCGAGTTTGATGCGCAGGGAATTAGCTTCCCTTATCCGCAAATGGATGTGAATTTCAAACGCGTGAAAGAGGCTGCGTAACAGTGATTTTCTGGGGCCAGTTCAGGCTGGCCCATTCTTCATTAGTTATACTTATAAACCATTAAAATTATCCATTTCCTCTAATAATTTTTCCCCATTACACTCCTCTTTAATTGCTGAACATTAAAGAGTGAATCATCGTGTTATCTTATTTTTTTCAAGGTCTTACATTGGGCGCTGCGTTAATCCTGCCGCTGGGACCACAAAATGCGTTTGTGATGAACCAGGGCATTCGCCGCCAGTATCATCTGATGATTGCCTCCCTCTGTGCAATTAGCGATGTACTGCTGATTTGCGGTGGGATATTTGGCGGTAGCGCGCTGCTGATGCAGTCGCCATGGCTGCTGGCTATCGTCACATGGGGCGGTGTGGCATTCCTCCTGTGGTATGGCTGGGGTGCATTGCGTACCGCAATGAGCAGCAGCGTTGAGCTGGCGTCAGCTGAGGTTATGAAGCAAGGGCGCTGGAAAATTATTGCCACCGTGCTGGCGGTGACCTGGCTTAATCCGCATGTTTATCTGGACACTTTTGTGGTGCTGGGGAGTCTCGGTGGGCAACTGGCTGATGAACCAAAACGCTGGTTTGCATTAGGTACCGTGAGTGCGTCCATCCTGTGGTTTTACGGCCTGGCACTGCTGGCGGCATGGCTGGCGCCGCGTCTGCGTACCGCGAAAGCTCAGCGCATTATTAATGGCGTGGTTGGCCTGGTGATGTGGGTTATTGCCTTACAACTGGCGGCAGATGGCGTACGCCATATCACTACCCTGATAGGCTAATTAGCCTTTATCTGATAGACAACTGACTATTCCAGGCTAAGCTTGCTGCCAGACGTCCGTGTATTTTGCGGGCGTAATGACAGTGGAATGTAGCATGGAGGAATTACAGTGAAGTTTAAAACCCTGGCATTAGCCGCTTTAGTGGGATTAGGTTCGGTTCCGGCGTTGGCCGATGAGTTGCCAAATGGCCCACATGTCGTGACATCCGGCACCGCAAGCGTGGATGCTGTTCCTGACATTGCTAAGCTCGCAATCGAAGTCAATGTGTCAGCCAAAGATGCTGCATCAGCTAAAAAACAGGCTGACGATCGTGTTGCACAATACCTGACATTCTTGCAGCAAAGTGGCATCGAGAAGAAAGACATCAATGCTGCCAATCTTCGTACTCAGCCAGAATATGAATACCTGAAGGATGGTAAAACGCATCTTAAAGGCTACATTGCCGTGCGTCAGGTGGATGTCACGCTGCGTAAACTCGACAAAATGAACGAGTTGCTTGATGGCGCATTAAAAGCAGGTCTTAACGAAATTCGTTCTGTTTCTCTGGGTGTTGCGAACCCGGAAGCATACAAAGACAAAGCGCGTAAAGCCGCTATCGACGATGCCGTTCGCCAGGCAAAACTGCTGGCCGAAGGCTTTAGCAGCAAGTTGGGCCCAGTCTATAGCGTGCGTTACCACGTCTCTAACTACCAGCCAGCACCGATGGTGCGGATGATGAAAGCTGACGCCGCTCCACCAGTATCGGCCCAGGATACCTACGATCAGCAAACTATTCAGTTTGATGATCAGGTTGATGTGGTATTTGAGCTGGAACGCGCTAAGAGCGAGCAGCCAGCACAATAAATGGTAGATGGCGCTTGCGCTTATCCACCCTACAAAACTGCAAAAATGTAGGTCGGATAAGCGTTAGCGTCACCCGACAAAACAAGAAGGCCGCTAAATATTAGCGGCCTTCTTCTATTCTGCGTCCTGTCGTAGAACTTTATGCCCGTACTCGAGAAGTGCATCGGTGACATTGCGCATCATGCGGCTTTCAGGCGCGAAGCGGTGCCAGTACAGCATTCGACGCTGCATCAGGCCCGGCGTCAGGTCAATCAGCTCGCCGCTGTTAATCTCTCTTTCAATTTGCAGATGCGGAATCATGCAGCATGTGGTGCCCTGGCGCGCCAGTTGTACGAAGGCTTCCGACGAGTTAACGATATGGCACGGTACGCTGCCAGGTGACAAATCAAAATTCTGCTGTAAGAACGCCTGGTGCATATCGTCGAGATGGTCAAACGCCACCGCTGGCGCTTTTAGCAGGGCAGAACGTGTGACGCCGTTCGGGAAATAGCGAGCGGCAAAATCTTTCGAACCGACAAACAGATAATCTAACGCACCCAGTCTGTCGACCAGGCAGCTTGGCAGCGGCTGTGGCTGAATAGACACCGCACCGACCACTTCACCACGACGCAGGCGTTCTTGCGTTCGGGTTTCATCTTCAACCTGAAGATTCAGGCGGATAGGGGAGTCTGCAAGAACAGGAGCGAGCGCTGGCAGCAGCCAGGTTGCCAGACTGTCGGCGTTGACCGCAAGTGACAGCAGGAGTGGTGTGGAACCGGTTTGTTCATCGCCCAACCACTCTTCTTCAAGCAATTCTACCTGGCGCAATAACGCCAATAGCTTTTGTCCTTGCTCGGTTGGACGAGGTGGGACGGTGCGCACTAACAATGGTTGGCCGAACATATTTTCCAGTTGCTTGATACGCTGTGAAACGGCGGATTGAGTAATGCAGAGCTTTTGTGCCGCGCGCTCAAATCCACGTTCACGAATGACTGCATCCAGCGCCTGTAGTGTTCTATAGTCCGGGCGTTTCATTGTTGTTAGCTAACTCCTGTTTTTGTTATCCCAGCACTATGACATAAATTTGCCGCTGATCCAGACCAAAACCGCAAAGTTCGCCTGAGTATTACGGCAATCGCAGGACATTTTTTTGAAGCTTGCTCTATAATGCGCGTCAGTTTTCACAGCACAGGCAAAAAACCATGACGCAGGATGAACTGAAAAAAGCAGTTGGCTGGGCAGCATTACAATACGTGCAACCAGGCACGATCGTTGGTGTGGGTACCGGCTCAACGGCCGCACACTTTATTGATGCTCTCGGGACTATCAAGCATCAAATTGATGGTGCTGTTTCTAGCTCCGACGCTTCTACCGCCAAATTGAAAAGCCTTGGTATCACGGTTTACGATCTTAACGAAGTTGACTCACTGGGCATCTACGTTGATGGCGCAGACGAGATCAATGGCCAGATGCAAATGATCAAAGGCGGTGGTGCCGCTCTTACCCGCGAAAAAATCATCGCGTCTGTGGCGGAAAAGTTTATCTGTATCGCTGATGCGTCTAAGCAGGTGGGTATCCTCGGTAACTTCCCGCTGCCGGTTGAGGTGATTCCAATGGCGCGTAGCTGTGTGGCTCGCCAACTGGTCAAACTTGGCGGTCGCCCTGAATACCGCCAGGGCGTGGTGACCGATAACGGCAACATCATTCTTGATGTTTATGGCCTGAGCATTGCCGAGCCAATTGCATTGGAAAATGCGATTAACGGCATACCTGGTGTCGTGACTGTCGGCCTGTTTGCTAACCGTGGCGCGGATGTTGCGTTGATTGGTACTGCCGATGGCGTGAAAACCATTGTGAAATGATCTGGTTGGGGCGTGGCAAGCGCCCCATACCCGAATAAAAAATGACAAAATAATCTAACGCCAAATTTGGTGACATATGTCACATTATTAACAACTGTCTACTTTTCATTCCTGGTTCTCTCTTCTACTTAGCATTTTCTGCTGCCTGTTATGGCTTATTCCTTTTTTGACCAGATGAGTGCGCAATCGTTTATATTGCCCCGCCCGTATTTTTTGATATTTTGGCAGAAGGGTGTCTTATCACACAGCACAACATCAGTTCTAAAAATAGGGTCGGGAAATGGCAAAAGTATCACTGGATAAAGACAAGATTAAATTCCTGCTGGTGGAAGGCGTACACCAGAAAGCCGTGGATAACCTTCGCGCAGCAGGCTATACCAACATTGAATACCACAAAGGCGCGCTGGACAGCGAAGCCCTTAAAGAGTCGATCCGTGATGCGCATTTCATTGGTCTGCGTTCCCGCACTAACTTAACTGAAGATGTTCTGGCTGCAGCTGAAAAGCTGGTGGCTGTGGGCTGTTTCTGCATCGGTACTAACCAGGTTGACCTTAATGCTGCGGCTAAACGCGGCGTGCCAGTGTTTAATGCCCCGTTCTCCAACACGCGTTCTGTTGCTGAACTGGTTATTGGCCAACTATTGCTGCTGATTCGTGGTGTGCCAGAAGCTAATGCTAAAGCACATCGTGGTGTGTGGAATAAAGTGGCTGTGGGCTCTTATGAAGCGCGCGGCAAGAAACTCGGCATCATTGGTTACGGCCATATCGGGACTCAGTTGGGTATTTTGGCTGAAGCGCTTGGCATGAACGTTTTCTTCTACGATATCGAAAACAAACTGCCGCTAGGCAATGCCACTCAGGTGCAGCACTTGTCCGATTTGCTCAATATGAGCGACGTAGTCAGCCTGCATGTGCCTGAAAATGCTTCCACTAAAAATATGATCGGCGCCAATGAACTGGCACTAATGAAGCCGGGCGCGCTGCTCATCAATGACGCACGTGGCACTGTAGTAGATATTCCTGCCCTGTGTGATGCTTTAGCACGTAAGCATCTGTCTGGCGCGGCAATCGATGTGTTCCCAACTGAGCCTGCGACTAACAGTGACCCGTTTACGTCACCACTGTGTGAGTTTGATAACGTGATCCTGACTCCGCACATCGGTGGTTCTACCCAGGAAGCGCAGGAAAACATCGGTCTGGAAGTCGCTGGCAAGCTGGCAAAATACTCTGATAACGGTTCAACTCTGTCTGCGGTTAACTTCCCAGAGGTTTCCCTGCCGCTACACGGTGGAAGCACCAGCCGTTTGCTGCACATTCATGAAAACCGTCCGGGCATTTTGACCGCGCTGAACCAGATTTTTGCCGAGCAAGGCATCAACATTGCCGCTCAGTACCTGCAAACCACTCCGCAAATGGGTTATGTAGTTATTGATGTGGATGCTGAAGAAGATGTTGCTGAAGCTGCACTGAAATCTATGAAGGCGATTCCAGGCACTATTCGCGCTCGTCTGCTTTACTAGTTTCAAGTTTACGGGAGTCCACCAGGGCTCCCGTTTTATTCTCAAAATCCCTTTCCTGAGTTGTTTTTTTCACCCTGCCCACTGATAGTTACGCTTTTAGCCAGGCGGCGAAACAACATGACCAGTACATTCTTAAAATCCGGTGCCTTTATCCTGCTGTTGATTCTCATCTATACGGGCCTTAGCACCGCAGACAGGCTTACCTGGCTGATGGAAGTCACGCCGGTCATTATTGTCGTCCCTCTGCTTTTAGCGACTCACGCTCGTTACCCGCTGACTCCGCTTCTGTATACGCTGATTTTCTTCCACGCCATTATTTTGATGGTCGGCGGTTTGTATACCTACGCGAAAGTACCCATTGGTTTTGATGTGCAGGAATGGTTAGGCCTGAGCCGCAACCCGTATGACAAAGTCGGCCATTTTTTCCAGGGTCTGGTTCCCGCACTGGCGGCGCGAGAAATTCTGGTTCGGGGTGGCTATGTTCGTGGACGCAAAATGATCGCGTTTCTGGTGTGCTGTGTCGCGCTCGCCATCAGTGCGGTTTATGAACTCATTGAATGGGCGGCGGCGCTGTCATTAGGGCAGGGAGCAGATGAGTTTTTGGGGACTCAGGGCGATGTATGGGACACGCAATCAGATATGTTTTGTGCGCTTCTCGGCGCGCTGTTTACGGTTTTGATACTGCAATACTGGCACACAAAGCAGTTACTGAAACTGCGTGTAGCCTGAGTTTACCACTGCCAGATACGCGATGGCGTGACCACTGCAGGCAGCGGGATATCCCACTCTTGCGCGGGTAACGCCGGAACGTGCTGGCAATCATGTGCCAGCCCAACCGGCCATAAGCCATGCTGCTGCCAGTTCTGCAACGTACGGTCGTAAAAACCACCACCCATTCCCAGCCTTTGCCCTTGATCGTCGAATGCCACCAGCGGCGTAATCAGCACATCCAGTTTATCCAGCGGCAGTACGTCACGCACATCAAGTTTAGGCTCAAGGATTTTCAGACGATTCATCACCAGATGGCTATCCTCGGCATAACGCAGGAACAGCAAATTGCCATTACTAAAGGGATGCAGGACGGGCAGGTAAACGGTTTTCCCCGCGAGCCATAAGGCGCGGATTAATGGCGTGGTATCCAGCTCACCGTCAAACGACAAAAACACAGCGACCGTCGCAGCTTTCGCAATGGGCTCGTATGCGAGCATGCGCGCAGCGGCAAGTTCAGCAAAATGGTGTTGTTCAGTTGGTGTGAGTGCACGGCGTCGTTGCCGAATGTGTTGCCGGATTTCTGAGCGAAGCGATGGGATTAGCTGAGTTTTCGTCATGGTGATGACTAATTTGGTAGAAAGAGGGAATCTCCGAGATGCCGCCGCAGGCTGTAACCCTTGAACCCTTGGTTCAAGGTGAATGCAGCGTCAGAATCATCAGGCTTCTCGGACGGACCGAGCATGCTCACAGAATCTGGAGCACCACATTCTTGTGGTATGAAATATCGGCTCAGGGGACTGGCCCGCATGCAAACATCTCAGAGAAATTTGGTCTTCAAAGTTACTCTACCATAGGTAACTGTGAAGTGTTATTCAAAATTTGGACCCTGTCTTTCTGTTATGCGACCTTGCTCAAGCAACGCTTGTTCGATGGTCTGCTGTAACATCCGAATACGTTCTTCCATATTGGAAGCGTAGTCGCGGGTTTTCGATTTTTCCTGAGCCAACTCGTAGCAAATGTTCAGTGCTGCGATGAAAACTAACTGCTCAGTATTTGTGACTCTAGTGCGAACTTTTAAATCTTGCAACCGTTGATTAAGCTCTTCCGCCGCAAGATTCAGTGCATCCTGTTGTTCAGGCGGACAATTCACGCGCAATGAACGACCGAAAATTTGGATATCGACTGGTTGTGCAGACATGCCACCTTCCTGCTGTTAACTCGCCTGCCTTCGTTTACCGTACCTGGTAACGAAAGGGGCGTCACTATAGCTATCCCGAAATGAAGATACAAGCCCTTTTCTGGTGCCTTGGGGTCCCTGGTGGTAGCATAACATGAACTATCCCTGCCAACGATGGCGAATGCGCATGTCTATACAGAACACTATGCCTGACTATGACTTAGTCGGCCAACTATTGAACCAACAAGGTGTGGGGCTGACGGCCTCCGAAATGCACGGCCTGATTAGCGGCATGCTGTGTGGTGGCAACAAAGATACCAGCTGGCAGCCACAGCTACACGACCTGACAAACGAAGGGCTGGCCTTTGGTCAAAACCTTGCCGATACATTGCGCCAGATGCACGGTGCAACGAGCGATTCGCTGGAAGATGACGGTTTCCTGTTCCAGCTTTACCTTCCCGATGGCGACGACGTTACCGTATTCCAGCGTGCCGATGAACTGGCGGGTTGGGTAAACCACTTCCTGCTGGGCCTTGGCGTAACGCAGCCTAAGCTCGATAAAGTCACCGGCGAAACCGGCGAAGCTATCGACGATTTGCGTAACATCGCGCAGCTGGGCTACGACGAAGACGAAGATCAAGAAGAGCTGGAAATGTCGCTCGAAGAGATCATCGAGTACGTGCGAGTTGCCGCGTTGCTGTGCCACGACACCTTTACTCGCCCGGTTCCGACCGCGCCGGAAGTGCAGAAACCAACGCTACACTAAAAACGACGAAAGGTATCGCTCCAGGAGGTGTAATGAATCAGCACGAATTTCTCCGTCGCCGTCAGGCGTTGTTGGCCAAAATGGCTCCGGCCAGTGCGGCGCTTATCTTTGCCGCACCCGAGGCCACTCGCAGCGCAGACAGCGAATATCCGTATCGCCAAAGCAGCGATTTCTGGTACTTCACCGGTTTTAACGAACCTGAAGCTGTACTGGTACTGATTAAAAGCGACGAAACCCATAATCACAGCGTGCTGTTCAATCGCCTGCGCGATAAAACCGCAGAAATTTGGTTTGGTCGCCGTCTTGGCCAGGAAGCGGCACCCGAGAAATTGGGCGTCGACCGTGCGCTGGCATTTTCCGAAATTGATGAGCAGTTACACCAGTTGCTGAACGGTCTGGATGTGGTCTACCACGCGCAGGGCGAATACGCTCATGCCGACACCATTGTTTTTGCCGCACTCGACAAACTGCGCCGCGGCTCGCGCCAGAATTTGACCGCGCCAGCGACGCTGACAGACTGGCGTCCGTGGGTTCACGAGCAGCGCCTGTTTAAGTCGGAAGAAGAGATAGTCGCTTTGCGTCGCGCCGGGGAAATCACGGCACTCGGGCACACCCGTGCGATGGAAAAATGCCGTCCGGGCATGTTTGAATACCAGCTTGAAGGCGAAATCCTTCACGAATTTAACCGCCACGGCGCACGCTTCCCGTCGTACAACACGATTGTCGGCAGCGGTGAAAACGCCTGTATTCTTCATTACACCGAAAATGAAAGCCAAATGCGTGATGGCGATTTGGTCTTAATCGACGCCGGTTGCGAATACAAAGGCTATGCCGGTGACATCACCCGTACCTTCCCGGTGAACGGCAAATTCAGCGCTCCGCAGCGTGCGATTTACGACATCGTTCTCGAATCCCTTGAAACTGCTCTACAACTCTACCGCCCAGGCACCTCGATGCAGGAAGTTACCACGCAAGTGGTGCGCATTATGATTAGCGGGCTGGTGAAGCTCGGCATTCTCAAAGGTGAGGTTGATCAACTGATTGCTGACAACGCCCATCGCCCGTTCTTTATGCACGGCCTGAGCCACTGGCTGGGGCTGGATGTACATGACGTAGGCGCATACGGGCAGGATCGTTCTCGCCTTCTTGAGCCGGGAATGGTTATTACCGTTGAACCCGGTTTATACATTGCACCAGATGCAGATGTGCCTGCCGAGTACCGTGGCATTGGTATTCGTATTGAAGACGATATTCTTATCACCGTCGACGGTAACGAAAACCTGACGGCCAGCGTGGTGAAATCGGCAGACGATATCGAAGCATTAATGGCGGCGGCTCGTCAGTCATGAGCGTGATTATTGTCGGTGGCGGTATGGCGGGCGCGACGCTCGCACTGGCTATCTCGCAGTTAACTCACGGAAAACTGCCGGTTCACTTGATTGAAGCGGCAGCGCCAGAATCAGCGGCGCATCCCGGTTTTGATGCCCGCGCAATCGCCATCGCGCAAGGCACCTGCCAGCAGCTGACGCGCATCGGCGTGTGGCCTGCTCTCAAAGAGTGCGCGACGGCGATTACTACAGTTCATGTCAGCGAGCGTGGGCATGCAGGTTTTGTCACTCTCGAAGCACAGGATTATCAAATATCTGCGTTAGGGCAGGTGGTAGAGCTGCATGATGTCGGTCTGCGTTTATTTGCTTTACTGCGTAAAGCGCCGGGCGTGACCTTGCATTGCCCGCAACGTGTATCGTCCTTTACTCGCGAAACCGATAAAGTCAGCGTTAAGCTCGATAATGGCGAATGTATTGAAGGCCAATTGTTGGTGGCTGCAGATGGTTCGCGCTCGGCGCTTGCCGCGCAGTGTGGCGTGACCTGGCAGCAGCAGGATTATCGGCAAGTGGCGGTGATCGCCAATATCACCACTTCGCAACCGCATAACGGGCGGGCGTTTGAGCGCTTCACCGAGCATGGGCCGCTGGCAATGTTGCCAATGTCTGATGGGCGCTGTTCGCTGGTGTGGTGCCATCCTCTGGCGGCTCAGGCTGACATTGCGCAGTGGGATGACGAGCGGTTCTGCAATGAACTGCAACGCGCATTTGGCTGGCGGCTTGGCCGAATCACTCATGCTGGCGCGCGGGCGCACTATCCTCTGGCACTGACTACTGCTTCGCTGGCGGTTTCTCACCGCCTTGCGCTGGTGGGAAATGCCGCGCAAACTTTGCATCCGATTGCCGGGCAGGGATTTAACCTTGGTTTGCGTGACGTTATGTCGCTTGCTGAAAATCTGGCTGTTGCACATGAAGCATCTCAGGATATTGGCGGCTACGGCGTGCTTACTCAATATCAGCAGCGCCGTAATGAAGATAAAATTGCCACCATTGGCGTGACCGATGGCCTAGTTCGGCTGTTCGCCAATCATTGGGCTCCGCTGGTTGTTGGACGAAATCTTGGGCTGATGGCGATGGAACATTTTACCCCTGCACGTGATGCGCTGGCGCAGCGTACGCTAGGCTGGGTTGCGCGTTAAAACCTGCCACCAGCCTTATTTATTTGCCATTTTGCCCCGGGAATGTGCTCGAAATCCTCACGTACTTTAGTACGCTCCGGTTTCTCCGCGCACTCCCGATCCAAACTGGCTGCAACATATACGCCTGGTGAGCAGGTTTAAGAATGTTAAAGGAGAGTCAATTTGCAAAGCGTTGATGTGGCGATTGTTGGTGGTGGCATGGTTGGGCTGGCGGTTGCCTGTGGCTTGCAAGGCAGTGGTTTGGGTGTTGCGGTGCTGGAGAACCATCTCCCAAAGCCGCTAGCACCTGAATCTGCACCCGCTTTGCGTGTTTCAGCCATCAATGCTGCCAGCGAAAAATTGCTCACTCATCTTGGTGCATGGCCAAAAATTGTTGCCCAACGTGCCAGTTGCTATCACGGCATGGAAGTGTGGGATCAAGACAGCTTCGGGCATATCGCTTTTGACGATAAATCCTTTGGTTTCAGCCATCTTGGCCACATTATCGAAAACTCGGTAATTCATCATGCATTGTGGCAACGAGCTGAGCAGTGCAGTGATGTCACCCTAATGGCTCCTGCCGAATTACAACAGGTTGCGTGGGGTGAAAACGAGGCGTTCATAACGCTGACAGACGGCGCAATGCTCACCGCGCGTTTGGTCGTCGGGGCTGATGGTGCCAACTCCTGGCTGCGCAACCAGGCCGATATCCCGCTCACTTTTTGGGATTATCGCCATCATGCTTTGGTTGCCACCATCCGTACCGCCGAACCCCATGAAGCAGTGGCTCGTCAGGTGTTTCATGGCGAAGGGATTTTGGCCTTCCTGCCATTAAGTGACCCGCATTTATGTTCAATTGTCTGGTCATTGCCGCCGCTGGAAGCTGAACGTTTGCAACAGGCAAGCGATGAAGAATTTAACCAGGCGCTGTCCGTAGCATTCAATATGCGCCTTGGTTTGTGCAGTGTTGAAAGCGAACGCCAGATGTTCCCGCTGACAGGCCGTTACGCGCGCAATTTTGCGGCTCACCGTCTGGCGCTGGTCGGCGATGCGGCACACACCATTCATCCGTTAGCCGGGCAGGGTGTGAATCTTGGGTTTATGGATGCCGCTGAACTGATTGATGAAGTGCGTCGTTTGCATCGCCAGGGCAAAGACATCGGGCAGTATTTGTATCTGCGTCGCTACGAGCGTAGCCGTAAACATAGTGCCGCGATGATGCTTGCCAGTATGCAGGGTTTCCGCGATCTGTTTGCTGGAAGCAATCCGGCGAAGAAACTGCTGCGCGATATCGGTCTGAAACTGGCGGATACGCTTCCGGGTGTAAAACCGCAACTTGTTAAGCAGGCGATGGGCCTACACGATTTACCGAATTGGTTAAGATAACTACGTCACATTTCCCTTTCCTTTTATTGGAAAGGGAAACACCCTCCTCATTTGAAAAATTCTAATCTCACCTATTATTTCGGATTACTTTTTCTCATCCCACGTTTTTAGCGATGTAGTGAATTTGTTTCTGAAATGGTCGTAAATGTTAGCTAACGCTAAATTATGACTAAAACACTTCTTATTTATGCGCGGTGTCTCGCATTTTTCCAGTCGAATACTCTGCATGCTGCGCTTTCTATTTTGGTCATAAGCTAATGCTATAACGGTTTTAGCCTTATGGTTTACTCCCTCATTCAATGGTAACTTCAGACAAAAGGTAACGTTTGCGTCGCCCTCGGGATCGATGGCGGTGCTGGGTTTCGTCTGAAGAAAAGAAAAGCGAAATGCGCTTTTCAACCAGATGGTTAAAGAGGAAAAAATGACTCAAAAGACCCCTTTGTTTGAACAGCATAATCTCTGCGGTGCGCGCATGGTGGACTTCCACGGCTGGATGATGCCATTGCACTATGGCTCGCAGATTGATGAGCACCATGCGGTGCGCAACGATGCAGGGATGTTTGATGTCTCCCACATGACCATCGTTGACCTGAAAGGCAGCCGTACCCGCGAATTCCTGCGTTATCTCGTCGCAAACGACGTAGCCAAACTGACCCAGCCTGGTAAAGCCCTCTACACCGCCATGCTCAACGCTTCCGGCGGTGTTATCGATGACCTGATTATCTATTTCCAGACCGAAGACTTCTTCCGCCTGGTGGTGAACTCTGCCACCCGTGAAAAAGATCTGGCCTGGATTAATCAACACGCCGAACCGTTCGCGGTTGAAGTCACCGTGCGTGATGACCTGTCGCTGATTGCCGTTCAGGGTCCAAATGCTCAGGCAAAAGCCGCGCAGCTATTTACTGAAGAACAACGCAAAGCGGTTGCAGGTATGAAGCCATTCTTCGGTGTTCAGGCGGGCGATCTGTTTATTGCGACCACCGGTTATACCGGTGAAGCGGGCTATGAAATTGCTATGCCAAACGAAAAAGCTGCCGAGTTTTGGGCACAGCTTGTCGAGATTGGCGTGAAACCTTGCGGCCTTGGTGCACGTGACACGCTGCGTCTGGAGTCCGGTATGAACCTGTATAGCCAGGAAATGGATGAGAGTGTTTCTCCATTGGCCGCGAATATGGGTTGGACTATCGCCTGGCAGCCTGAAGACCGTGATTTTATAGGCCGTGAAGCCCTGGAGAGCCAGCGTGAGAAAGGCACTGACCAGCTCGTTGGTTTGATCATGACGGAAAAAGGCGTATTACGTAATGAGCTGCCTGTTCGTTTTACTGATGAATCAGGCAACATTCGTGAAGGCGTTATCACCAGCGGGACCTTCTCGCCGACGTTAGGTTACAGCATTGCTCTGGCACGCGTTCCTGCGGGCATCGGCGAAACCGCCATTGTTCAAATCCGCAACCGAGAAATGCCGGTCAAAGTAACCAAACCAATTTTTGTTCGCGGCGGTAAAGCTGTCGCGCAGTGAATTTGAAATCAGGAGAAAAACAATGAGCAATGTGCCGAACGAATTGAAATACAGCAAAGAACACGAGTGGCTGCGTAAAGAAGCTGATGGTACTTACACCATTGGTATCACCGAGCACGCGCAAGAGCTGCTGGGCGATATGGTGTTTGTCGACCTGCCAGAAGTGGGCGCAACAGTCAGCACTGGTGATGATTGCGCCGTTGCCGAATCTGTAAAAGCGGCTTCCGATATTTACGCGCCAATCAGCGGCGAGATCATCGCAGTCAACACCGAGCTGAGCGACTCGCCTGAGCTAATCAACAGCGAGCCATACGCGGCGGGCTGGATCTTCAAGATCAAAGCTAGCGACGAGTCCGAACTGGATGGTTTGCTGGATGCAACCGCGTACGAAGCTCTGTTAGAAGACGAATAAATCTTTTATCCCCTCATCTTTTTGGGTGAGGGAAAACACTTCAGGAATCACCGCTCATGACCCAGTCTTTACGTCAGCTTGAAAATCACGAAGCGTTTATCGACCGCCACATTGGACCAGACGCACAGCAGCAACACGAAATGCTGGAGACGGTGGGCGCTCGTTCGTTAGACGAGCTGATCGCTTCGATCGTTCCGGCAGATATCCAGCTTGCCGAGCCACCACAGGTGGGTGAGGCTGCAACTGAATTCGCGGCCCTGGCTGAATTAAAGACCATCGCCAGCCGTAACAAGCGCTTTAAAACGTATATCGGCATGGGTTATACCGCGGTGCAAACTCCGCCGGTGATCCTGCGTAACATGCTGGAAAATCCAGGCTGGTATACCGCGTACACGCCGTATCAACCTGAAGTATCCCAAGGCCGTCTTGAAGCTCTGCTTAATTTCCAGCAAGTGACGCTGGATCTTACTGGCCTTGATATCGCCTCTGCTTCTTTGCTGGACGAAGCGACCGCCGCTGCTGAAGCCATGGCCATGGCCAAGCGCGTCAGCAAACTGAAAAACGCCAACCGCTTCTTTGTTGCCGCTGACGTACACCCGCAAACGCTGGATGTGGTGCGCACCCGTGCTGAAACCTTTGGCTTTGACGTGATTGTTGACGACGCCGCGAAAGTGCTGGATCACCAGGACGTGTTCGGTGTGCTGTTGCAACAAGTGGGCACCACCGGCGAAGTACATGATTACAGCGCGCTAATTAGCGAGTTGAAACAACGTAAAGTCATCGTGAGTGTTGCCGCTGACTTTATGACGCTGGTTCTGCTGACCGCACCAGGCAAGCAAGGTGCCGACATCGTGTTTGGTTCCGCACAGCGTTTCGGCGTGCCAATGGGCTACGGCGGCCCGCATGCCGCATTCTTTGCTGCACGCGATGAATTCAAGCGTTCCATGCCAGGCCGTATTATCGGCGTTTCTCGCGATGCCGCGGGCCGCACCGCGCTGCGCATGGCGATGCAAACACGCGAGCAACATATCCGTCGCGAGAAAGCGAACTCTAACATTTGTACGTCTCAGGTTTTGCTGGCAAACATCGCCAGCCTGTATGCGGTGTTCCACGGCCCGGCTGGCCTGAAACGCATTGCAGGGCGCATTCATCGCCTGACCGATATTCTGGCTTCTGGCCTGCAACAAAAAGGGCTGGTGCTGCGTCATAAACATTGGTTCGACACTTTGTGTGTCGAAGTCACCGATAAAGCCGGTGTGCTGGCTCGTGCCGAAGCCAATGAAATCAACCTGCGCAGCGATATTCTTAACGCGGTTGGCATTACGCTTGATGAAGCGACCACCCGTGAAGATGTGCAGGCGTTGTTCACCGTTTTACTGGGTGACAACCACGGCCTGGATATTGACAAACTCGACCAAAACGTTGCGGGTGATAGCCTTTCTGTTCCGAAAGGAATGCTACGTGAAGACGCGATCCTGACCCATCCAGTGTTTAATCGCTACCACAGCGAAACCGAAATGATGCGTTACATGCACTCGCTTGAACGCAAAGATTTGGCGCTCAACCAGGCGATGATCCCGCTCGGTTCTTGCACCATGAAGTTGAATGCTGCGGCTGAAATGATCCCAATTACCTGGCCTGAATTCTCAGAATTACATCCATTCTGCCCGGCAAACCAGGCGGAAGGTTATCACCAGATGATCTCCCAACTATCTGACTGGCTGGTGAAACTGACCGGTTACGACGCGCTTTGTATGCAGCCAAACTCTGGGGCTCAAGGTGAATATGCGGGTCTGCTGGCGATTCGTCGCTACCACGAAAGCCGCAACGAAGGCAGCCGTAATCTATGCCTGATCCCAAGCTCTGCGCACGGTACAAACCCGGCGTCGGCGCAAATGGCGGGTATGGAAGTGGTGGTGGTTGCCTGTGATAAACAAGGCAACATCGATCTGCACGATCTGCGTCTTAAAGCAGAGCAAGCGGGCGATGCGCTGTCTTGTATCATGGTGACTTACCCGTCTACCCATGGTGTGTATGAAGAAACGATCCGTGAAGTCTGCCAGATCGTGCATCAGTTCGGCGGCCAGGTTTACCTGGATGGCGCAAACATGAACGCACAGGTGGGGATTACTTCACCGGGCTATATCGGCGCGGATGTTTCGCACCTCAACCTGCACAAAACCTTCTGTATTCCACACGGCGGTGGCGGCCCAGGTATGGGTCCAATTGGGGTGAAAGCGCACCTGGCTCCGTTCGTACCAGGCCACAGCGTGGTGCAAATTGAAGAGATGTTAACCCAGCAGGGCGCGGTTTCCGCAGCACCGTTTGGTAGTGCATCAATTCTGCCAATCAGCTGGATGTACATCCGCATGATGGGCGCGCAGGGGCTGAAAAAGGCAAGCCAGACGGCAATCCTGAATGCTAACTATATTGCGACTCGCCTGAAATCCGCCTTCCCGATTCTTTATACCGGGCGCAGTGGCCATGTGGCGCATGAATGTATTCTCGATATTCGCCCACTGAAAGAAGAGACAGGCATCAGCGAACTGGATATTGCTAAGCGACTGATTGATTTCGGCTTCCATGCGCCAACTATGTCGTTCCCGGTTGCGGGTACGTTGATGGTTGAGCCAACTGAGTCAGAAAGCAAGCTGGAACTGGATCG
Organism: Buttiauxella cochleicola; assembly: GCF_021282405.1. Classification (NCBI taxonomy): domain Bacteria; kingdom Pseudomonadati; phylum Pseudomonadota; class Gammaproteobacteria; order Enterobacterales; family Enterobacteriaceae; genus Buttiauxella; species Buttiauxella cochleicola. Next base: position 41,479 of record NZ_JAJSOU010000005.1, on the reverse strand, counting down.
CTTTATTGACGCGATGCTGACTATCCGCACTGAAATCGACCGCGTGGCGCGTGGTGAATGGCCGCTGGAAGATAACCCGCTGGTTAATGCGCCGCACACGCAGGACGAAATTGTTGCTGACTGGACGCATCCATATACCCGCGAACTGGCGGTGTTCCCGGTAGGCCATAGCAATAAATACTGGCCAACTGTGAAACGTCTGGATGATGTATACGGCGACCGCAATCTGTTCTGCTCTTGTGTGCCGATGAGCGAATATCAGTAATATTTATCCCGCTATATACTCTTAAGGGCACTTCGGTGCCCTTTGTTTTATCTGTAGCTCAGGAGGCAAAATGGGCGTGGTTCTGGTAACGGGCGCAAGCCGTGGCATTGGTAGGGCGACCGCTATCCTGTTGGCACAGGCTGGCTACAAAGTCGTGGTTAATTATCAGCAAAGCAAACAAGCCGCTGATGAAGTGGTGAGTGTTATTCGTGCGCACAGCGGCAAGGCATTTGCCATCAAAGCGGATATTGCCGATGAACTGCAAGTGATGGCGATGTTTGCCGAAATCGACAATGCTTTTGGGCCGGTGACCGCGCTGGTCAACAACGCCGGGATCTTGTTCCAGCAATCCACAATTGAAGAACTGACGGCTGAACGTATTAATCGCGTGCTGGCGACCAACGTCACTGGCTATTTCCTCTGTTGCCGGGAGGCCGTAAAACGCATGGCGTTTCGCCACGGTGGAAAGGGGGGCGCGATTGTTAATGTGTCGTCTGCCGCGGCACGTTTAGGTGCGCCGGGTGAATACGTTGATTATGCGGCGTCGAAAGGTGCGGTAGACACGTTAACCACCGGGCTTTCTTTGGAAGTTGCTGCGCAGGGTATTCGTGTAAATGGCGTGCGGCCAGGTTTTATCTATACCGAAATGCATGCTTCTGGTGGTGAACCCGGGAGAGTCGATCGCGTAAAAGATCTCTTGCCGATGAGACGTGGCGGCCAGCCAGAAGAGGTCGCACAGGCCATCGCCTGGTTGCTTAGCGATAACGCCTCTTACGTGACGGGAAGTTTCCTGGATTTGGCGGGTGGCAAATAAGATCAATGGCAGTCACCTGAATGTTTCGGTGAACTGCCATTATTCGGGTTATTACTTTTTACCCATCTCGTCTTTAGCCATATTGTCTTTAGACATTTTGTCTTTGGACATATGATCCTTAGACATGCCGTCTTTTGACATAGGATCTTTCGACATGCAGTCTTTTTTCATACTGTCTTTAGAGCAGTCATGGGACATTTTCCCCATATTATCTTTAGTCATATTATCGGCAGCATTTGCAGCCGTTACGCCAAAGAATAATGCTGAGCACATCAGAGCAGTGTAGAGTTTTTTCATTTTTTATATCCTCATCGTTTAATTAACTACAGTGAATTATGAAGGGTATTAACTTCCGCCGAACCAGTTATAACCCTGATCCTCCCAATAACCTCCGGGATAACGATTGGTGACTTCCATCACTAAAATATGCTTTGGGTTTTTATAACCTAACTTGGTTGGCATTCTTAATTTCATGGGGAAACCATATTTACGTGGCAATATTTCGCCGTCGTAAGTCAATGCAATAATGGTTTGCGGATGTAACGCCGTTGCCATATCAATACTGGTGTAGTAATCGTCAGCGCATTTGAAGCTGACATAACGGGCATTTAAATCGGCACCAATGCCTTTGAGAAATAGCGAGAACGGCACGCCGCCCCATTTGCCAATGGCACTCCAGCCTTCAACACAGATATGCCGTGTCACCTGACTGACCTGCGCCATCTTGTGCAGTTGGGCGAGTGTCCACGGGCGTTTATCAGCCACTAAACCGGCAATTTCCAGGCGGTATGCCTCGCCATTAACCACAGGTGATTCCTCTTCACTGTAAAAAGCATTGAAGGGAAATGGGCGTGTCATCATGTTTTCCGGATAAATCGGAGCCAGGTCATTGGCATTAAATAACCAGCCTTGCACCCGGTCATTAAAGCGTGAAATACGGCTTAATGTGTTTTCTACCGATTGATTATCACTAATATCGCAACCGGTTAGCATCATCAAACCACCCAGCGTTAAACCTTGTTTTAAAAAACGACGTCGGCCTTCCGATGATAACGGCTTATTAATTTCTTTCGTGGCATCGTGAATAATGACTGCTTTATCGGATTCAGAGAAAAGCTTATTTTTATTGTTCATCTTTTTCCCTTATCGCCCACGCAGCATAGCGAGTAAAGTTTTTGGCACCAGCGCCACCATAATCAGGTGAATGACGATAAACCCCACCATTCCAGACATGGCATAAAAATGAATAAAACGCGCGTTGTCATATCCGCCAAGTAATTCGCGTAATAGTGGAAACTGCACTGATTTCCACACCACCAGACCTGAACAAACAAGAATGATCCCGTCGAATATCACGAACAGATACGCTAGTTTTTGTACGGTGTTGTAGTGGCTAAGATCTTCATGAGCTAGTTTTCCGCGCAGTGCTGCAACAAAATCTTTGATTAACTCACGTGGCGACAAAGGCCAGAATTTGCGTTTCAGGCGGCCGCTGAAAATATTAATCAGCAAATAAACCACGCCATTAATGCCAAAGAGCCACATTCCTGCGAAATGCCACTGCAACGCACCGCCTAACCAACCACCGAGGGTTAACTCAGCTGGAAAAGTAAAATTAAACAGCGGCGAGGCGTTATAAATCCGCCATCCGCTTGCCACCATGACAAGCATCGCCAGTGCATTTAACCAGTGGCAAATCCTCAACCACATCGGATGAACGATAATGGGTTTAACCTGAAACGTTGGAGTATCCATCGTTTTATTTCCGGTTATTGCGTTGAAATGAGTGTGGCCTAAATCTGTTCGCCAAAGTCTCACCAAAAGTTAAATTAAATGTGATAACTCCACGTCGGTTTGTTGTATAGACTTCTGGTAACAGGCGGAAATAAGGCGGAGTCATGAAGCCCAAAAAGTTATTAATCGTTGAGGATGACGAAAACATTGCAGAACTTCTGCAACTGCATTTGCGCGAAGAAGGATATGAAATTGTCCATGCGGCCGATGGTTCGCAGGGCCTGGAATTGCTTAAGCAGGGTGGATGGGATGCCTTGATTTTAGATCTTATGCTGCCTGGCGTTGATGGCCTGGAAATATGTCGCCACGCCCGCACCATGACACGCTATACGCCGATCGTGATGATCAGCGCGCGCTCAAGCGAAACACATCGGGTTTTGGGGTTGGAATTGGGCGCGGATGATTACCTGGCTAAACCGTTTTCTATGCTGGAGTTGGTGGCTCGTGTGAAAGCACTATTCCGCCGCCAGGAAGCAATGAGCCAAAACCTGATGCAAGATGCAGGAACGCTCACTTTTGAACGGCTGACTATCGACCCGCTGGCGCGTGATGTGCATTTACGAAATCAGCCTGTGGAACTGACGCCACGCGAATTTGACTTGCTGTGGTTTTTTGCCAAACACCCTGGCAAAGTTTTCTCCCGGCTGAATTTGCTCAACCAGGTTTGGGGCTATCAACACGAAGGTTATGAACATACGGTAAACACGCACATCAATCGGCTACGCATCAAGATTGAAGATAACCCCGCAGAGCCTGAATTCATTTTGACGGTGTGGGGAAAAGGGTACAAATTCATCGCACCGCGACACGAGTAAACCATGCGAAAACTCACTCTTTCACAGCGCCTGACTCTGGTTTTTGCGTTGTTGCTCATTACCTCTTGCTCCCTGCTGGGATGGCTGCAGATTCGCACCAGCACGCAGTACAGCCAGGCGGTGATCCAACAACTTTCAGGTTCACTGGCTGAACACATCAACCAGAGCTACCCGCTGCTTGGGCAAGATGGGCTGAATAATGATTCTGTGCGCACGCTGTTTGATCATCTGATGACGGTTAACCCAAGCGTTGAAGTTTATCTGTTGGATGATAAAGGCAACATCATTGGCGATGCCGCTCCGCCGGATCATATTAAACGCCATCAAGTCGATCTGGAGCCGATCCAGTCGGCACTTAACGATCGGCAGTATCCGATCTATGGTGATGATCCACGTAGTATCGATGGCAAAAAAGTGTTTAGCGTGGCTCCGATGCGGCAAAACGGGCAGGTGAAAGGGTATCTGTATGTCATTTTGCTTGGTGAAAATTACAATGCGCTTGCTAGCGACGCGCAGTCGAATACGTTGTTTAAAGTGGTTCTGCTCTCTATCAGCCTGGTTGCGTTGCTTGGACTGATTGTTGGTGGACTGGCATTTCGCTGGATTACCCGGCCACTGCGCTCGCTTTCACGTCAGGTTAATGCGCTGGAAACCGGTGGCATGGCGGAAATGCAGGCGATGGCCGCGCTCCCCTGCGAAAAAGTACATAGCAATGATGAAATTAGCCTGTTACGCCAGGGGGTTATCATGATGGCGCGGCGGATTTCGGAACAGTGGCACCGCCTTTCGCAGCAAGACCAGTTGCGCCGTGAGTTTATCGCCAATATTTCTCATGACCTGCGCACGCCGTTAACCTCACTTCACGGTTATCTGGAAAGCTTATCTGTTATGTCAGCAACACTTTCCGAAGCTGAGAAAAAACGGTATCTGGAAATCGCTTTAGCGCAGAGCCAGAAAGTACGGACTCTTGCACAATCATTATTTGAACTGGCGCGTCTGGAATACGGCGTTGTGAAGCCGCAGAAAGAGCATTTTTGTCTGAGCGAGTTGCTGCAGGATGTCTTCCAGAAATTCGAACTGATGACGCAAACTCGTCAGTTGCAACTGGTGGCCGATATTCAGCCTGGCTTGCCGTTAATTGATGCGGATTTGGGGATGATTGAGCGGGTATTAACGAATTTGCTGGATAACGCGATTCGCCATACGCCGGAGCAAGGAACCGTTGCCGTCCGATTGTGGAAAGAGGGCGAAAAAGTGATGGTGCAAATTAGCGATAGTGGACCGGGTATCCCACAGGAACTGAAAGAGGGATTGTTTGTACGCCCGTCGATTGTCAATCAGTCACATATCAGAGTTGGTGGATTAGGGCTGATGATTGTGCGCCAGATGCTGCAACTGCACGGCAGCGATATTGCGCTGGTGGAAAGACCAGAAACTGGTGCCTGCTTCCGCTTTGGATTGCCTACCTGAATTAAAAGCGCCCCGCAAATGGGGGCGCAAGATTGATCAAATTAATCAGAGGTTTTCGCCGTTGCTGGCAATCACTTCTTTGTACCAGTTAAAGCTCTTCTTGCGTGAGCGAGACATATCGCCAGTACCATCATCGTGCTTGTTCACGTAGATAAAGCCGTAGCGTTTGCTGTACTGACCGGTGGTGAACGAAACACAGTCGATGCAGCCCCACGGGGTGTATCCCATCAAATCTACGCCGTCATACGTGACCGCTTTCATCATTTCGGAAACATGAGCTTTCAGATAATCAATGCGGTAATCGTCGTTGATTGAGCCATCTTCTTCCACTTTGTCGTAAGCGCCAAAACCATTTTCAACGATGAACAGTGGTTTCTGGTAGCGTTCATACAGCTCACAGAGCGCGTAACGCAGGCCAACCGGGTCAATTTGCCAACCCCAATCAGACGCTTTAACGTGCGGGTTCGGTACGCTGCCCTGGAAGCCAGATAGTGCATCACCACTACCGCCTTCAGCCTTCACGGCGTTAGTCATGTAATAGCTGAAGCCGAGGTAATCGCATACACCTTCACGCAGGATTTGCTCATCGCCTGCTTCCATTTTGATATTGAATTCGCGGCGTTCCCACTCGTTCAACACGTAAGAAGGGTAGTAACCACGCAGTTGCACGTCGGTGAACACATAACGTTCGCGCATGGATTCCTGGGCGTACATTTGATCTTCTGGTTTGCAGGAGAAAGGATACAGCGGCACCATCGCCAGCATGCAGCCAATTTGCATCTCAGGGTTGATACGGTGACCAATTTTCACCGCCATGGCGCTGGCCACGAACTGGTGATGCAGCACCTGATACATCACTTCTTCCGGGTTATCGTGTTCGGTGTAAACCACGCCGGAGCAGCAATAACCAAACAGCGGCGCACGCCAGTTGCGTTGGTTATTGATTTCGTTGAAGGTCATCCAGTATTTCACTTTGCTCTTGTAGCGTTCAAACACCACTTCGGCAAAACGAACAAAGAAATCGACCACTTTACGGTTGGTCCAGCCACCGTATTCGGTAACCAGATGGTGTGGCATTTCAAAGTGGGATAGGGTGATAACCGGCTCAATGTTGTATTTCAGCAATTCATCGAACATGTCGTCATAGAATTTCAGCCCTTCTTCATTAGGCTGAAGTTCGTCGCCTTTCGGGAAAATACGCGTCCAGGCGATTGAGGTGCGGAAGCATTTGAAGCCCATCTCTGCAAACAGCGCGATGTCTTCTTTGTAACGCCCATGGAAATCAATGGCTTCATGGTTCGGGTAATATTTTCCAGGGATAACTTCCTGAGTGATTTCACGCGGCACGCCATGAGCGCCACCGGTTAGCACATCACAGATACTTGGGCCTTTACCTTCTTTGTTCCAGCCACCTTCAACCTGGTGTGCAGCAACTGCACCGCCCCATAAAAAATCTTTCGGTAAAGTCAGTTTTTTCATATTTTGTAATCTCACTGTCAGTGCCAGAAATAATGTGGGATACATCACAAAATGGCAGCGCATTAATAAGCTCTGGTCTGGAGTCTAGCAAATGAGATTTAATTGTCACGATATAACAAATCACGATTCATGTGATTTGTTACACGGAAAAAACAGGCTGTTTTTTTTATGCCATTTTCTTAGCCAATTTACGGCCGATGGTCTCTAAAATATAAATGACAGGGATTTGCGTGGTGATGTCATACACCCCGCCAACGCGTGTAAGTGGAATGTGCCAGGAGATATTAAAGTCAGCAAGCTTTGCCAGCGCTGAGTTCTCGTGGCTGGTAATCGAGAGCACTTTACAGTTATGCAGGCTGAACTGGCTGGCGAAGCGTAGGATCTCTTCTGTTTCACCGGAGACTGAAAGCACAATTGCCAGGGCATTTTTCGCCATATCATTAGTGACTGGGAAATAAGGGTCATCAATATGGTTACTAAATTTTCCGACATTAGAAAAGAAACGTGCACCATATTTAGCCAAAGCACCCGAAGTTCCTGCTCCGACAAATATAATTCGTTCTGATGAACAAATAATATCAACTGCCTGATCAATTAAATTATCAAACTCTTCATTATTAGTGCTTTTAAAAAAGCTGATTATTTCACTCGGGCCAAAATTAACCAGCTGCTCATCATTTTGCTCAAGATACAATTTAAAGCGCACACGAAATTCAGAATAGCCTTCGCAATTTAGCTTGCGGCAAAAACGCAGCACTGTTGTCGTGGAAACGCCCACCGCATCAGCCAACTCGCGGATTGTCATGTACATCACTTTGTCACGATTTTTGATGACAAAATTATAGACCAGCATTTCCAGGCCATTGAGATTGGCAATTGCTGCATGAGTAAACATCTGGGTCTTCCCGAATTAAATTAACCAGCCTTTTTCTTGCGCTGAATATAAATGACCGACGACATGTTGCCATAATTCGGGCCAGCTTTCGCCCACCAGCGCGTTGCGCTTCAACACTTGTTCGAGCGAAATTCCATTCTCGCGCCAGCTTTGCCCATCGTTATGCAAATTTTGCAGGATAGGGAGGATTCTATCGAGTGCTCCTGCAAAGCGAGAATCGGCGGTGACACCGGCTTCATATTCCAGCCATAGCTGTAAAAACAGAGTGCTCTGTGGTTCAGGTAACAATCCAAACAACCTTTCAGCTGCGATGGCTTCTTTCTCGGCAATGGCTGCGCGAGCGGCAAGGTCATAAACCAGGACATCACCGACATCTATCTCGACGATATCATGCAGTAATGCCATCTGGACGACTCGGGAAATATCAACATTCTCTGGGGCGAAGGGAGCAAGACTCATGGCTGCTACGGCAAAATGCCAGCTATGTTCAGCGGAGTTCTCGGGGCGACCATGACCGATAATCTTAGTGCGGCGCTCAACAAGTTTTAGCTTGTCGATCTCCATCAGAAAGTTAATCACTTCACTCATTGCGCCGAAAGCTAGCTGCGTCATCCTGGTGCTCCATTAGTAAATTATTGGTGTGAATATATTGTATCGATACCGTTATAAGTTTTGATGGATTTATTTTAGCGTACAGGTGTTAGCTGGAATCGTTCTCAGCTATGCTCTACCCATCATTCTTCGAGCTGCATATGCGTTGGCTTTCCTCGTTCACCCCCGTCACTTACTCAAGTAAGCTCCTGGGGACTCACTGCGTCGCCGCCTTTATGCAACTCGAATTATCTTGGGTAGAGTTGCAATGCATTATCCATTTTTTGTCTCACCGGGAGTTGCCATATGTCTGACAAACCATTGATAGCGAAAGGATATTCAATGGCGGAGGAAATCGCCAACAGTATTAGCCATGGTATAGGACTGGTTTTTGGGATTGTCGGGCTGGTTTTGTTACTGATACAGGCGGTTGATGCTAACGCAAGTGTGACAGCAATAACCAGTTATAGCCTGTACGGCGGCAGCATGATTTTGCTGTTTCTCGCATCAACGTTGTATCACGCGATTCCCCATCAACCCGCCAAGCGCTGGCTGAAAAAATTTGACCACTGCGCAATTTATTTGTTGATAGCCGGGACGTATACGCCCTTTTTACTCGTGGGCCTGGATTCGCCTCTGGCGCGCGGGCTGATGGTTGTTATTTGGGGGCTGGCGCTGGCTGGTATTCTCTTTAAGCTCACCATCGCACATCGCTTTAAGGTTTTATCGTTAGTGACTTATCTGCTGATGGGCTGGTTATCGTTGGTAGTTATTTATCAAATGGTAATTAAACTCGCGCCGGGCAGCGTAACGCTGTTGGCAGTTGGCGGGGTGATTTACTCGCTGGGAGTGATTTTCTACGTCTGCAAGCGTATTCCCTACAACCATGCAATCTGGCACGGTTTTGTGCTCGGCGGCAGTGTATGCCACTTCCTTGCGATTTATCTCTATATTCATTAATTATCCGTCGCCCCATGTGCAGGGCGACGGCGGGTTGTTTTACTCATCTTCTAACGAATATGGCAGTCGCTCAATAACCAGCTCGCTGCCGACATCATCACGAACGCGCAGCACGCTATTGGCTTCCAGATCGTTGTTCATCACAACCTGAACCAATACTCGCCCATCATCAAGCTGGCTGGCTGCCAGTACCGTACCGGTACGACGCCAGTTATCACCCATTTTCAACTCCAGGTCTTCACCAGCTTCCGGTAAGCGGCTGGCTTTGCCTGCGAGATACCATAGAGCACGCTTGTTAGCGCCACGGAATTTCGCACGAGCCACCATTTCCTGGCCGGTGTAACAACCTTTTTTGAAGCTGATTCCGCCCAGCGCCTGAAGGTTCGTGGCCTGTGGGATGAACTGTGCGCTGTTAACCGGTTCAATAACCGGAATACCAGCTTCAATCTCCAGAGCTAACCATTGCTGGCTGTCGTTACGCTGTGCTTCACCCTGTAATTTTTCAGCCAGTATTTGCGCGGTAGATTCATCAGTTACCAGCATGAAACGCTCGGCAGGTAAGTTGAACCATAGGAGCGTGGTAGCACCTTCTTGTACAACCGGATTCTCTGCATCAGGCAAGGTGGCAAAGAGATTAGCCAGCGCAGCGCGAGCCTGGAAACCTGCAACGCCCATCAGCACGCTTTCATCATCTGGAGCGATGGTGACTTTGGAAAATACTGCATATTTTTTTAGCTCAACAAGCTGCGCATCACGCAGGTTGCGGCGCTCAATCAAGGCAAAACCCTCGCCACGATGGAACAGGCGCAAGTTGCTCCACATTTTTCCTTTCGCGTCACAATGCGCGCAAAGTGTGTGCTGATTTGCAGCCAGTTGTGCAACGTCGGTCGTGACCTGGCCTTGTAGGTAGGTTTCTGCATCTTTGCCTGTCACGCTTGCCAGTGCCCAATCATCAAGAGTCATGAGTGTTAGCGGCAGGCGGGCTGCGGCCGTAGGCTGACGCGGAGGAAATGGAGTGAAAGCCATAGTTATGTCCCTGGGTTTTGAGCAAATGAATTGGCTCAATGGTAAAAGAGCCATTTGGCAATGCAAGCAGTTTGATAACGCGAGTTGTGCGATTACGCGTTTTCTCGCAAGGTTAATGCAACAGCAACGCATTACAGATTTTTCTCACGATAAAGCGCGCAAACGGTAACATTCATTTAATGCGTGCCATAAAAACACGTTACACTAACATTTGTACCTACTTTGTCAGAGAACCAGGAAAGAGCACATGGATATCAATAACAAAGCCCGAATTCATTGGGCGTGCCGCCGGGGAATGCGCGAGCTGGATATTTCGATTATGCCATTCTTCGAATATGAATATGACTCGTTAAGCACTGAGGATAAGCAGTTGTTTGTCCGTTTGCTGGAAAGCGATGATCCAGACCTGTTCAATTGGTTAATGAATCATGGCAAACCCGCAGATACAGAGCTGCAACGGATGGTGACACTGATTCAGACACGGAATAAAGAACGTGGTCCTGTGGCAATCTGATCTTCGCGTCTCCTGGCGTGCACAATGGCTATCACTTTTAGCACACGGTCTGGTGGCACTTTTTGTGCTGCTGATGCCGTGGCCGATGAGCTATACGCTAATCTGGATGCTGCTACTTTCGCTGGTTGTATTTGACAGTGTGCGCAGCCAGCGGCGCATCCATGCCTGCCAGGGCGAAATGAAACTTCTGACCGACTACCATCTGCGTTGGCAAAACCAGGAGTGGGAAATCGTTGGTTCCCCTTGGGTTTTACGCAGTGGCATGATGCTGCGCTTACGCCGAGTCGGGCGCAAACGCTGCCAGCATTTATGGCTGTCCGCTGATAGCATGGACACGGGGGAGTGGCGTGATTTACGTCGCCTGATGCTGCAACAACAGGCGAGTGGAAGTGGGGAAGCTTAAACAGCTTTCAGGCAAAATGTTCGGCCATTTCTGCAAGAATTAGCTCACACCAGGTTTCGATTCGCTCATCGCTTAAATCGTACTGATTGGTTTCATCAAGCGCCAGGCCAACGAACAGTTGCCCATCGGCAATAACCGGTTTCGGGCTAGTAAACTCGTAACCTTCAGTTGGCCAATAGCCAATAAACTGAGCGCCGCGTGGGGCCAGTTTGTCGTGCAGCATACCCAGAGCATCAAGGAACCATTCACCGTAGCCGAGCTGATCGCCCATGCCATAAAGCGCAACCAGTTTGCCTTCAAGATTCAGATTATCCAGTTGATCCCAGACGGCTTCCCAGTCTTCCTGTAATTCGCCGAAATCCCAGGTGGGGATACCGAGAATTAACACATCGTATTGTTCCATCATGGCTGGTGAATCATCTTTCAGATTGTGCAGCGTCACCAGTTCCGGGCCAATGATGTCACGAATTTTTTCGGCAGCCATTTCGGTGTAACAAGTGCTGGAGCCATAAAAAAGGCCAATGTTCATCGCGTTAACAACTCTTTTAAAAACGTGCAGGATTGCAAGTGTATCAGATCCCATTGTGCATCATGCATAATGGACACAATTCGCCAAATGTGAGGCTGTAGTGGAACAGGATCTGGCCCGAATCGAACAATTTCTTGATGCGCTCTGGCTTGAGCGGAATCTGGCACAAAACACGTTAGACTCCTACCGTCGGGATCTGAAGATGGTGGCGGAGTGGCTGGAACGTCACTCTCTGAGTCTGCTGAATGTGCAAACTGGCGATTTGCAGTCGCTGTTTGCTGAGCGCCTTGAAGGTGGATATAAAGCAACAAGTTCAGCGCGTATGCTGAGCGCGATTCGTCGGTTGTTTCAGTATCTCTACCGCGAAAAATTACGCGAAGATGACCCGAGTGTGATGCTTTCATCGCCAAAACTACCGCAGCGTTTGCCGAAAGACTTAAGCGAGGCGCAGGTAGAACGTCTACTGCAAGCTCCTTGTGTCGACCAGCCTATCGAACTGCGTGACAAAGCGATGCTCGAATTATTGTATGCTACCGGGCTGCGCGTATCGGAGTTAGTCGGCCTGACAATGAGTGATGTCAGCCTGCGTCAGGGCGTGGTGCGAGTCATCGGTAAAGGTAATAAAGAACGTCTGGTTCCAATGGGCGAAGAAGCTGTTTACTGGCTGGAAAACTACCTGGAACATGGGCGGCCATGGCTGCTCAATGGCGTATCAATAGATACCGTTTTCCCGAGCAATCGTGCCCAACAAATGACGCGCCAGACATTCTGGCATCGCATTAAACATTATGCGGTGCAGGCTGGAATCGATAGCGAAAAGCTGTCACCACATGTTCTGCGACACGCATTTGCCACGCATCTACTGAACCATGGTGCGGATTTGCGAGTCGTACAGATGTTGCTTGGACACAGCGATTTGTCCACCACCCAAATTTATACGCATGTAGCTACAGAGCGGTTACGCCAGCTACATCAACAGCACCACCCACGAGCGTGAGTGGTAGAAGATAAGGAATCATCATGAAAAAGCGTTTGTGGCTGCTCCCATTATTAGCGGTCTCTGTGTCTGGTTTTGTTCATGCTGACGACGCAGCAATCAAGCAGTCTCTTGCTAAGTTAGGCGTGCAAAATGCTGACATTCAGTCGGCACCTGTTGCGGGCATGAAAACGGTATTAACCGATAGCGGCGTTTTGTATGTGACCGAAGACGGTAAACACGTTATTCAGGGGCCGCTGTACGATGTGAGCGGCGCGCAGCCTGTTAACGTCACCAATCAGCTGCTGGTGGGTAAACTGAACGCGCTCGAAAAAGAGATGATCATCTATAAAGCGCCGCAGGAAAAACACGTTATCACCGTGTTTACCGACATCACTTGTGGCTATTGCCACAAGCTGCATGAAGAGATGAAAGACTATAACGCGCTAGGTATTACCGTGCGTTACCTGGCCTTCCCTCGCCAGGGTCTGCAAAGCCAGACTGAAAACGATATGAAAGCTATCTGGTGTTCAAAAGACCCTAAAAAAGCATTTGATGCAGCGATGAAAGGAGAAGCTGTTGCGGGTGGGACTTGCGATATGAATATCGCCAACCATTACAACCTGGGCGTGCAGTTCGGCATTCAGGGGACGCCTGCGATTGTGCTGAGTAACGGTACGGTTATTCCTGGCTACCAGGGGCCGAAAGAGATGAAGCAAATGCTGGATGCACACCAGCAACTGACCAATGTAGGTGGGTAGTTAACGGGTGAAACAGCAAACACAACTTCGCCGCCGTACGGTCGATGAATCCGTGGTCTTACCCCAGCAATTGCACCCACTTTTAAAACGCCTTTACGCCAGCCGTGGTGTGCGCGGCGAGCAAGACCTGGAACGCAGTGTGAAGGGAATGCTCTCGTGGCAACAACTTAATGGCATGGATAAAGCCGTTGAGATACTGCATAACGCTTTCCGTGAAGGTTTGCGCATTATCGTCGTCGGTGATTTTGATGCCGATGGCGCGACCAGTACCGCGTTAAGTGTGCTGGGGTTGCGCAGCCTTGGGTGCCAAAACGTTAGCTATCTCGTACCTAACCGTTTCGACGACGGTTATGGTTTGAGCCCGGAAGTGGTGGATCAAGCTCATGCGCGTGGCGCGCAGATGATCTTGACCGTCGATAACGGGATCTCTTCCCATAGCGGTGTTGAACGAGCTCACGCACTGGGCATTCCGGTAGTCGTGACGGATCATCACCTGCCGGGGCCTGAACTTCCGGCGGCTGATGCCATCGTTAACCCAAATTTGGTTGATTGTGAATTCCCGTCAAAATCACTTGCCGGTGTTGGCGTTGCCTTTTATCTGATGCTGGCATTGCGTGCTCATCTGCGTGATTGCGGCTGGTTTGAACAGCAGGGCCTGGCGATTCCAAACATTGCAGAATTGCTGGATTTAGTGGCATTGGGCACCGTGGCCGATGTTGTTCCGCTTGATACCAATAACCGCATTTTGACCTGGCAGGGTTTGAGCCGTATTCGTGCAGGCAAATGTCGTCCTGGTATTAAAGCACTGCTGGAAGTCGCTAACCGTGAGCCGCAAAAACTTGCTGCCAGCGATTTAGGTTTTGCGTTAGGTCCGCGCCTGAATGCGGCAGGGCGCCTGGACGATATGTCCGTAGGTGTGGCGCTACTGCTCAGTGAAAATATTGCTGAAGCACGGATGTTGGCCAATGAGCTGGATGCACTCAATCAGACACGTAAAGAGATTGAGCAAGGCATGCAGGTTGAAGCGCTAACGCTGTGCCAACAACTTGAGCACAGCCATGATGAGTTGCCATATGGCCTGGCGATGTACCACCCGGAATGGCATCAGGGCGTGGTCGGTATCCTGGCTTCACGTATCAAAGAGCGCTTTAACCGCCCGGTAATTGCATTTGCACCCGCTGGTGACGGCACGCTGAAAGGCTCTGGCCGCTCGGTGCAAGGCTTGCATATGCGCGATGCTCTTGAGCGTCTCGATACTCTGTATCCGGGCATGATGCTGAAATTTGGCGGCCACGCGATGGCGGCAGGTTTGTCGCTGGAGGAGACTAAATTTGAAGAGTTCCGCCAGCGCTTTGGCGATCTGATCGGCGAATGGCTTGATCCCGTATTGCTTCAGGGCGTGATTTGGTCAGACGGTGCTATTTCCGCGCAAGAGATGACGCTGGAAACCGCTGAGATGCTGCGCGATGCCGGGCCGTGGGGGCAGATGTTCCCTGAGCCATTATTTGACGGCAAATTCCGTTTGTTACAACAACGGCTGGTGGGCGAGCGCCATCTTAAAGTGATGGTTGAACCCATCGGCGGTGGCCCGCTGATTGACGGCATTGCATTCAATGTGGATACCGGATGCTGGCCGGATAACGGCGTGCGTGAAGTTGAATTGGCTTTCAAGCTGGACGTAAATGAGTTTCGCGGTAATCGCAGCGTTCAGTTGTTAATCGATCATATCTGGCCTCTATAGCCCTATTACTTGGCTATTAACGGGCAACAAAGCTATAAAAAGCGGCGCAATTCCGGTAAACTTTCCGGTCTACGACCGCATTTTCGTCTTCTGTCATCAACATAAGATAATACAGACCATGTTTGAAATTAACCCGGTAAAAAACCGCATCCAGGACCTCACTGAGCGCAGCGACGTTCTTAGGGGGTATCTTTGACTATGATGCCAAGAAAGAGCGCCTGGAAGAAGTAAACGCAGAGCTGGAACAGCCTGATGTGTGGAACGAACCTGAACGCGCACAAGCGTTAGGTAAAGAGCGTTCTTCACTGGAAGCCATTGTTGATACATTGGACCAAATGACGCAAGGCCTGGAAGATGTTAACGGCTTGCTGGAGTTGGCCATCGAAGCCGACGACGAAGATACCTTCAATGAAACCATTGTTGAGATAGACCAGCTCGAAGCCAAACTGGCACAGCTGGAGTTCCGTCGTATGTTCTCCGGCGAATATGACAGCGCTGACTGTTATATCGACATTCAGGCAGGTTCTGGCGGCACCGAAGCGCAAGACTGGGCCAGCATGTTGATGCGTATGTATCTGCGTTGGGCAGAAGCACGTGGCTTCAAAACCGAAATTATTGAAGAGTCTGAAGGTGAAGTTGCCGGTATTAAATCGGTGACTATTCGCATTCAGGGCGAGTATGCCTTTGGCTGGTTGCGTACCGAAACTGGCGTCCATCGCCTGGTTCGTAAGAGTCCGTTCGATTCCGGCGGCCGTCGCCATACCTCCTTTAGCTCCGCCTTCGTTTATCCAGAAGTGGATGACGATATTGATATCGAAATCAACCCGGCGGATCTGCGTATCGATGTGTATCGTGCATCTGGCGCAGGTGGTCAGCACGTTAACCGTACAGAATCCGCGGTGCGTATTACCCACCTTCCGACCAATACAGTGACTCAGTGCCAGAACGACCGTTCGCAACATAAGAACAAAGATCAGGCGATGAAGCAGATGAAGGCGAAGTTATACGAGCTGGAAATGCAGAAGAAGAATGCTGAGAAGCAGTCGCTGGAAGACAACAAATCGGATATCGGCTGGGGCAGCCAGATTCGTTCTTACGTACTGGACGACTCCCGTATCAAAGACTTGCGTACAGGTGTAGAAACCCGTAACACGCAGGCGGTACTGGATGGCGATCTGGACAAATTTATCGAAGCAAGTTTGAAAGCAGGGTTATGAGGAACCAACATGTCTGAACAACAAGCACAGGGTACCGAAGCGGTCGATCTTAATAATGAACTGAAAGCACGCCGCGAGAAGCTGGCAGGCCTGCGCGAGCAGGGCATTGCTTTCCCAAATGATTTCCGTCGCGATCATACCTCAGACCAATTGCACGCTGACTTCGATGCGAAAGAGAACGAAGAGCTGGAAGAGTTGGGCATTGAAGTTGCCGTTGCTGGTCGTATGATGACTCGCCGTATCATGGGTAAAGCGTCTTTCGTTACCCTGCAAGATGTTGGTGGTCGCATTCAGCTTTACGTTGCGCGTGATGATTTGCCAGAAGGCATCTACAACGAGCAGTTCAAAAAATGGGACCTCGGTGACATCCTGGGTGCTCGCGGTAAGCTGTTCAAAACCAAAACTGGTGAGCTTTCCATTCACTGTACTGAACTGCGCCTGCTGACCAAAGCACTGCGCCCGCTGCCGGACAAATTCCACGGCCTGCAGGATCAAGAAGCGCGCTACCGCCAGCGTTACCTGGATCTGATCTCCAACGACGAATCCCGCAACACCTTTAAAATCCGCTCACAGATTATGGCTGGCGTCCGTCAGTTCATGGTTGCACGTGGCTTTATGGAAGTTGAAACGCCAATGATGCAAGTGATCCCGGGTGGCGCATCTGCGCGTCCATTCATCACGCATCACAACGCGCTGGACATCGATATGTACCTGCGTATTGCACCGGAACTGTATCTGAAGCGCCTGGTAGTGGGTGGTTTCGAGCGCGTATTCGAGATCAACCGTAACTTCCGTAACGAAGGTATTTCTCCGCGTCACAACCCAGAGTTCACCATGATGGAACTCTACATGGCGTATGCGGATTACAAAGACCTGATCGAGCTGACCGAATCTCTGTTCCGTACTCTGGCACATGACGTGTTGGGTACTGCGCAGGTTAAGTATGGCGAAGAGATCTTTGACTTCGACCAGCCATTCGCCAAATTGACCATGCGTGAAGCCATCAAAAAATACCGCCCGGAAACTGATATTGCAGATCTGGACGATATGGGCAAAGCACTGGAAATCGCAGCAGCTATCGGCATCAAAGTCGAGAAGAGCTGGGGTCTGGGCCGTGTAGTCACCGAGATCTTCGAAGAAGTGGCTGAAAGCCACCTGATTCAGCCGACCTTCATTACTGAATACCCGGCAGAAGTTTCTCCACTGGCGCGTCGTAATGACGAGAACCCAGAAATCACGGACCGCTTCGAGTTCTTCATCGGTGGTCGTGAAATCGGTAACGGCTTCTCCGAGCTTAACGATGCAGAAGATCAGGCACAGCGCTTTGCTGACCAGGTTAATGCGAAAGACGCAGGCGACGACGAAGCGATGTTCTTCGACGAAGACTACGTGACTGCACTGGAGCACGGCTTGCCACCAACGGCGGGTCTGGGCATTGGTATCGACCGTATGGTTATGCTGTTCACTAACAGCCACACCATTCGTGACGTTATCTTGTTCCCGGCTCTGCGCCCGGTTAAGTAAGTTATGCTCGTTCCTCCCTTCGGGGAGGAACCCATTTTTTAGTTAATGTATTCAGAGGATTGGTTTGAGCAAGGAAAGCACAGTCAGAACATGGGCACCCAATGTCCTCATCCTCCTACTAAGCCTGTTACTCGTCGCTTGTTCATCAAATAAAGCGGGCAGCTCTAAAGCATCCTCCGGCAGTTACAACGGCTCGGTTTACACTGTCAAACGTGGCGATACCCTTTCCAAAATCTCACGCATGACTGGCACAAGTGTCGGCCAACTGGCACGCCTCAATGGTATTCCTGCTCCTTATACGCTGGAGATAGGGCAAAAAATCCGTGTTAAAAGTAGCTCTGGTTCTTCATCTTCTTCAAAGAAAACAGCCGTTGCGAAAACCTCGAAACCACGTTCATCTTCCACAAGTAGCGTAGCGAAAGTCGCTGCACCTCCGGTTGGCTCAAAATGCTGGCTCTGGCCGACGTCGGGTAAAGTGATTGCGCCTTTCTCCGATAGTGATGGTGGGAATAAAGGTATTGATATAGCTGGAAAACGCGGGCAACCGATTTACGCATCCGCCGCTGGAACAGTGGTTTACGTCGGCAACCAGCTTCGTGGCTACGGCAATTTAGTGATGATCAAACATAACGAAGAATACATCACCGCCTACGCGCACAACGAAACGACATTGGTGAACACCAGTCAGAAAGTCACTGCCGGGCAGAAAATTGCCACCATGGGTAGCAGCGGTTCGGATTCTGTGAATCTCCACTTCCAGATTCGCTACCGGGCAAACGCGATTGATCCTCAGCGTTATTTACCTCCGATGGGCAGCAAACCTTCCTGCTAATAATTAAAAGCCAGAGCGAATCTGGCTTTTAATAAATCCCCTCGCTATTGATCTCTATCACGCATTACCCCGCCTTCCTGACTAATAATGCTAAACACTTCGATTCATAATATGAATGGTTAATATTTTGCAAAATAACAACTGAGTTATAACGAATATGACGAGGTTGATGCAATTATGATATTTACCAACCATTCAATGTTAATGGTGAGTAGCAAATAATGACAACACGTATCAATGCAGACCAAATAATAAATACCTTTATCAGGTATACAACAATCAACACCACTTCCGTTGCAGATAATCAACAACTTCCTAGCTGTGAAAACCAGTACAAATTAGCGCAACTTGTTGCCGATGAGTTCGCAACTGAAAGTGCTGTTGAGACCACCATTAACGATAATGCTATTACCGTTCTTAGCCTTGCCGCAAATAACCCGGAAATGCCCTCCATTGTCTTCTTTGCACATCTCGACACAGCGCCAGATAACGCGAATGACACCCACGCTGTACGCGTGAAAAACTATGACGGTACAGATATCGTGCTGCCTGCGACTGGCGATGCGATTACCGTTGAAGCATTCCCAGAGTTACTGGACTACATAGGCCAGGAGATCATCACCACTGATGGCACCAGCCTGTTGGGCGCTGACGACAAAGCCGCGATTGCCGCTGGCGTCGAAGCCATTCGCTATATGCTTGCGACACCGGACTTTAAACATGGCGATATCAAACTGGTATTGCTCCCGGATGAAGAAATTGGTATTCGCGGAGCTAAAGCATTAAACGTGGCCGCATTAAATGCTGACTTTGGTATTTGCCTCGACTGCTGTGGTATCGGCGAATATGTGGTTGAAAACTGGTATGCAGGCAGCGCAAAAATGACCTTTAAAGGCGTGACTGCCCATCCAATGAGCGCCAAAGGAAAACTGGTTAATGCCGTATTAATCGCTAATGAAGTGATTAACGCATTACCCGAAGCTGAACGCCCTGAATTAACAGAGGGTCGTGAAGGCTATTTCTGGGTGAATAAAATCAGCGGTAATACCGTCAGTGCTACGCTTGAAATTGCACTGCGTGATTTTGAAGTCGACGGCTACCAGAATAGAAAAGCAACACTACGTTCAATTACCGAACAACTCCAAAATCGCTACGGCCACGACAATGTTATTCTGGAACTATCTGATACTTACGATAATGTCAAAGCGGGTCTCGACAAAAAGCCGGAAATTATTGCCAGTGTTCAACAGGCGATGCGCAATTTGGGAATCGAGCCGAAGCCGCTAATTATGCGTGGTGGGTATGACGGCAGTGTCATCACTCCAGCCGGTTTACCTACCGTGAATATCTTTACCGGTGCTCATAATTTCCACTCCACCAAAGAGTTTCTCCCTGCAGAATCCCTGCGCCTGGCAAGCGAAATGCTGCTGGAAATCATCACTCTGAGCGCTCAGGAGGTTTCTGCGTGAATAAGTGGATAATCGAGTTTGTTCTGTATGCGGTCTATATGGTTTTTGGTGCTGCCTGGGCGACAACCGGTGCAGTGATGCCGCAAATCATGGCTGATTTTAATATCGATGTTTCTCATGCGGCGTTGATGTCGAATGTGATTCTGTGGGCGAAAATTCTTGGTGCCTTCTGCACGTCAATTCTGACGGCACAATTGGGTGCGAAGAAATCCTATCTTTTGGGTTGTGTGCTTACCGGGTTATCGATATTTATCCCATGGACCAATAATTTTGACCTGCTGTTAGTTATTCGCTTTATGGGCGGCCTGGGCGGTGCAATTTGCCTGGTTTCACTGGTGCCGACCGTGGCACGTTTGTTTGATAACAAAACCGCATCTGCGCTCAACAGCCTGAACTGCACCTCCAATATCATCGGCACCATTATCGCATTGACGCTGGCAGGTAGCTTGTCTATCTACTTTGGTGGCTGGAGAAATCTGCTGGCGGTCTATGGTGTGGTTACACTGGTTCTGGGGGCTGTGTGGCTAATCTTCTTCACCGATGAAGAAGTTGCTGTAACTACTGCAAGCCACGACGGCAGCACGGATAAACTGCGCATTATGAAAGATGCGATTTTTAACCGCGTTGTGTGGGGGATGATTGCCCAGTATGTCGGCGCGATGATCATGATGATTTTCATGTTCACCTTCCTGCCGCTTTACTACGCCAAATACGCGCACCTGCCGCCAGAATCGCATGCTCACCTGAGCGGCACGGTAAACCAGGTCGGGATTATGCTCGGTGCGATTGCAGGACCATTCTGCAAAGCTCGCGGCTACCATTATAAAAACTGGTTGTTTAGCACCAGCATCGCGATGGCAATTACCACCTTTATTATGCTGTTCGCAACCAATGACATTCTGATTCTGGTTTGTTCATTCCTGACGGGCTTTGTGTTTGCGACCTGGTTTGCCTTTATTTTCTCTATCCCAAAAGAGACATTAAAAGGGGCCAATACTCAAACTGTGACTTATACAATGTCGACGTTCTGGGTATGTACATTCGTTATCGCCACCGCGAACAGTCAATTAATTGGTTGGTCGATTGATGCAACCGGTAGCTTCACGATGGGCTTTATCTGGGTGTTTGCGCTGATGGTGGTTTCACCTATCGTGGCTCTAATAGTATTCCCGAAAAAAGTGGTAGCTCACGCTTAAAAATGAAAGGGAAACCGCGAGGTTTCCCTTTTATCTATCAGGTGCGTTGATTGTGTTTACGCGTAAGCCAGAAGAGGGGAATTTGAGCAACCAGCACCAACAGCACTCCTGCCCACGGCGTTAGCGCCATCTTGTTTTGTGCCACTAATCCACTCCCCAGGATCTCACCCAAAGTAATACCCAGGTTAAATGCCGAGATATTCAACGCTGAAGCAAAATCCACTGCGCGAGGAGTCCAGCGCGATGCTGTTTCCAGCATTCCTGCCTGAAAACCTGGCGACATCCCGAATGCCAGCGCACCCCAAATAAATAGCAGCGGTACAACAGCCAGTTTGCTGGAGAGGGTGAGCGCCAGGAGCACAAATACCGCGAGCAGACCCAGCAGCATACGACGTAGCGCAGTGGGCCAGCCGAGACTTGCAGCCCAACGTCCTCCGGCCATGTTCCCAACTAAAGTGGCTATGCCAAATACCACCAATAACATGCTGGCACTATGGGTCGAAAACCCACTGATGCCAGTCAAAATAGGGGTGATAAAGGTGAAGGCAGCAAAACTTGCGCCAAAGCCTAGTACGGTAATACTCATCATCGCCAGAATCATGGGCTGTTTTAACGCAGACAATTGTATAAACGCCGAGCCTGCCTTCTGCACGGGTAGTACCGGAACCCAGCGTGCCGTTGCCAGCAGAGCAATTGCGGCTAACACTGCGACCCCAAAAAAGGGTAAACGCCAGCCCAGCCCATTACCAATCACACTTCCTAATGGCACACCGATAACCATCGCAAGCGTCAGGCCTGCAAACATAACGGAAATTGCCCGGCTTGCAGCACCAGGTGCTGCTAATCGGGCTGCGACAGTGGCACCGATAGCGAAGAAACTGCCGTGTGCAATTGCTGTGATGATGCGACCAAGCAATAGCATGTGATAGTCGGTAGAAAATGCTGATAGCAGGTTACCAAAAAGAAAGGTCGTCACTAATGCCAGCAGCAATGGCTTACGCGGTAATCGCGCAAGCCCAAGAACGACAATCGGTGTTCCAATGGCGAGCGCGAGCGCGTAGGTTCCGACCAGGCTTCCGGCCTGAGCCAGAGACACATGTAAATCCTGAGCTATGGCGGGCAACACGCCGACGACAATAAACTCCGCCACACCTATAGCAAATGCAGTAACTGCCAGGGCCCAGACACCCGCATGAATACGATGTGGCGTGCTCATTTATGTTCTCCCGGCTGCGGCCAGCGCAATGATTTGATCGGCTTCTACCGTTGCACCGGCAATACCTACTGCTCCAGTCGCGTGGTTATGTTCATCGTAGAGCACAACGCCGCCGCCAAAACTAATCAGCCCACCGTTAGTGGACTCCAGAGAATAAATTGCGCCACCTGGCTGAGCATCTGCACCAAGAGTCAGGCTATCTGTACGAAAAAGTGCTGCGGTGCGTGCTTTCTTGATTGAGACATCAATAGCCCCCGGGACTGCGTTGTCCATGCGCAAAAAACCGCGCAGTAGACCTGCGTCATCAACAACACTGATATTAATAGCAAAATTCATCTCTTGAGCGAGCTTTCGGGCGCGTTCAATCACTTGCACAACGGTTGATTCACTTAAAGCAGACATTGGAAAACTCCTTGATGTGATAAAGAGTCGCCAATGATTGCTGTGAGCTAACAATTTGTGAAGATGGGTCGGGTGATTGGAGGCTAAAGTTTGATAATGCCGAACTAAGCCTGGTTGAATGCGATCGCCAGCGCTGTTAAGGCTGGCTTGCTTAAACGTTTGGCAGGAGCTGCTACACCTAATGCTGCAATAACGCATCCTTGCCGACGAAGCGGTATAGCCAGACAATTTAGCCCCACTTCAGCTTCCTCAAGGTCGAGCGCATAGCCTTGCTCGCGGATGATATGTAATTCCTGCTCAAGTTTTGCCGGCAGGAGATTTGCTCGTCGCAAACTGCGCACTAATTCAGGTTCGTTAGCTAAAAATATCTTGCCAATAGCGGAGGTCGTTAACCCTTCACGGCGGCCGCGCGGACTGGCTACCCGTAGATTATTGCAACCTTCGATAGCATCAATATAAAGGTACTCACGCGTGCCACAAGGGGCTGCCAGATAGCTGGTTTCCCCGCTTAATCTCGCCATTCTCAATAAAGCCGGCGTAAATACTTCCCGCAATTGTTCATCAGCGTCCGCCAGAGGTTGCGAGATGTCCCGCAAACGCAAACCTAGTGCGTAATGCGTCCCTTTGCGGGTTATGTAGCCCAGAGCCGAGAGAGTGTTGAGCAGTCCATGTAATGTGCTTTTGTTCAAATTAAGCCGTGCTGACAAATCGGCTAAACGAGCGACACCACCTGCAGCGGCAATATCTTCAAGTATTGCCATTGCGCGTTCAACAGACTGTATGCGGCGGTTCTCATCAATCATTTTAGGGCTCGGTGAGTTTAAAAAGTTCACCATTGTAGAACTTATTGGGTCGAGGGGAAAACGTGAGGGAATCACAAGGGAAATGATTTGCCAACAAGGGTTAGATATTCGCATGCCTCTAATAAAAACAATCGCTTAATAATTAACCACATAAAATGAAAAGGCGCTTGCCAGTGAAAGCTGAACGTCTATAATGCCTACGCACTTCTTAAGCGGGTGTAGTTCAATGGTAGAACGGCAGCTTCCCAAGCTGCATACGAGGGTTCGATTCCCTTCACCCGCTCCAGCATACCTTTCCTAATCTATTTAGAATCCAACGAACCCATTCGATACGCTACTTTTACGTCCTGAATTTGCTTTATCATTATTCATGGCGACAGCAGAAAACCTCATGTATTGCGCTTCCTGCTGCCTGATTTTATGTCTTAAACAGTTGCCGGTAAGGTTTCGATAGGAGCAGGCTTACCAATGAAGTAGCCCTGAACATAGTCAATTCCCATGCGGAATAGAGCATTCTGAATCGCTTCTGTTTCGACAAATTCAGCCACTAACGTCATGTTTTTCATTCTTGCTAACTCACAAATAGATTCCACGATTTTGTAATCCATTTCACTGGAAATAATATTGTGGATAAAACTACCATCGATTTTGAGTATATTTGCCTGCATGTTTTTTAGTCGCGCATAGCTCGCATAACCCGTTCCAAAATCATCGATAGCAATTTTACAGCCTAAACGCTGTAGTGCATCCAGTGTCTTATCTGCTTGTAAGTTGTTGGTAAGTTCATCGGTCTCGGTCACTTCCAGAACGATCTGCTCAGGCGCAATACCGTACTTAATTAGCATGTTTTCAATGAGATGCGCCATATCTGTGCGGCAGATTGATGCTGGGGTCAGATTAATGGCGAAGCATTGGTTTGGCCGTGCATGACGAGTTTCATCCATATATTTCATGGTGTTATTTAACACCCATAGATCAATGCTCGATGACATGCCAAATTCATTTGCTAGCGGTAAAAAAGTATCCGGGAAAATAAGTTCATCATTACTACCAAGCATTCTCAACAGGACTTCATGGTAGCGGTGACCATTTTTACTTTCTATTGGCTGAGCCATCAAAACAAACCGATCTAACTCAAGCGCATATTGAAGTTGATTCATCATGTCGACTTTAGTTTTAACCTGACTTTGTACCTGGCGGCTGCTTTGCTTTCTCATATCCACGGGCAAGTTTGTTGTCAGGGAGATCTCTGCCAGTGCTCGTAATTCACCAATTAATAAATATAGATGACCCACTGGGTAGTTAATGATGCAGTAGCTACAACCAATTTGTGGGTAGAGCTTTACCCCATCACGGGTATAACGGAATGTTTTGGCTTTGTTGTGTAGCTCAGAGATTCTTTTTTCAGCATTTAAAGGGGACATTCGTACGATTAAATCGTGACCAGAGCTGATATAAATAAGCTCATCACTTTCCAGTACAGGTTTTAAAAACTGAGCCAGTTGTTGTTTGTACTGCACTTGCATGAGTAAGCCATAATGGCGACCCAATAACTCAAGATCCGGAATATATAGTTGGCATAAAACAGACACAGTGTTTTTGTTTAAATCTGCATCAAGTGCCAGCAAGTTTGGTAGATGCAAAACTGGATCGATGCTCATTAATCGTTTGGACTTAATATTTAACGCACGTTGTCGTGAAATATTTATAGCCATCAAAGTAATAGTTATCGAAAATGCTGCAAAGCAGGATGTTGCAACGGCCAGGTGTAACTTGTAATCGGCTGTTTGAGGGATATAACTTTGAGAGTTATTACTTAGTACAACCAATAACACCCACCAAATGAGAGAAATGGCGGCATGGCCCAGACGTAGTGTTCCCCAAATCATGACCGGTAACAGTAATGTCAGGGTATATACGGAGTTTATCAGTGTTAGTTTATGATTGATTGGCGAAATCATGAGCGCTGTAAGCAATATCAGTGCGCCAAATAGACAAATGAGTTCCAGCGCTCGCAGGTCTTCTGCAACTTGATTACGGATTTTTTCAATATATTTCTTGATGTATGATGGCGTTCTGATCGAACGAATTACCAAATAACACATTGGCAAGCCAATCATATTCCCAACCAGCATTCCCTGATAATTTATCAATGTTCGCGTGGTGAATGGGGTTATGTACATCATTGTTTGATGCACGCCAAACATCCCCAAATAGAGCACAGCCTGGAAATAGTTTAAGAATAAAGTGGCATTAACAAATACCAGCCAAAAAATACGCTGCCAGGTTAGATTGTAACGCCCAAAACTTGCGCGGCCACGTTTACCCGTAAAATAATAGTAACCAGCACAACTTATTGCAGTTGAAGTAAAATAATGTAGTACTGACATAATTGCCGGTTCAAAGCCGCGATCAGGTGCTACCCGGTAAAATATGCATAGAATGATTCCTGGCAATGCCTTAAAACCATAAATCATGGTAAGGGTTGTCATCAGTGCCATGTTGAGATAAAAGAAAGGTATCTCGAAACCGTCAACGTAGCCGTAAGAACTCATATACTGAGTTATAGGGTACAGAATGAAGGGGAGGACAAGTGGCAAAGCCCACCATTTGTCTTTGTACTTATTGTATAACGCAGTAAATTTCATCATCAATGTCTGCTTTTTTACTAATTCCACTATCTGGAATGATTTACAAGCATCCATTGCTTAAAAAAAGTGTTACTAACACTCGGCTATCTTGCTCTATTAATACACTTTGGTATTAACCTGGCATCACGTGGGCAATGTCATTGCTATCTCATCATAAAAGATGACATTGTTTTTCCCTTTATCTTTTATGTAATACATCGCCACATCGGCTTTTTTCAAAAGTGTGGCAACATCTTGCCCATGCTCCGGGTAAATAGAAATCCCGATACTGGCAGACAAGAAATCAACTGTTGTTGCTGAGAGTTCATAGCTATCTGAGATTCTTGAAAGCAATTTTTTGGCAAGTTTGATCGCCGCATCCTCTGTTTTTTCGCAAACGACGATGATGAATTCATCACCACCAATTCTTGCCACAAATCCTCCCTTGCCAATAACGTTCCTGAGCATTTTAGATATCTTTACCAGCAGTTCATCACCAATGGCATGTCCCCAGACGTCGTTAACACGTTTAAAGCCGTCAAGGTCAATAAACATAATGAACAGTGGTTGCATCTGTTTATCAAATAGAGTGTTCAAATGGTTTTGTAAATAAAGGCGATTAGGCAATTGAGTTAATGAATCATGTTGCGTCATTTGTTTTAATTGCAAATTCTTCGAAATTAACTCACTTTTGAGAAGTTCATTACTCAAATGTTCTTTGAAATTAATAAACCAGATGAAGATAGCTAACATAAATACCAGGGTAATAAGTATTACCATCGTCATAGCTATCGTGTTTTCGATGTAATCATCATGTTTTATGCTAATAAATGAGGAGGCCATTGGTGCCATATTCATTTTACTTGTACCTAAAAAGTGCATGATTGCTACACCGGTACAAAGAGTAAGAGTGGCACCCAGTCGGCAGAAGTTAGCGTAGCTGTCGTTTTTACTCGTCATAACCAACATCAAATGAGTTAAACGCAGCATGCCTAATGAAGTAATAAAAATAACGATTAGCGAAAGTGTGATATGAGCATTGCTAACATACCAATCACCTGTATTGATGATTGCAGCCATTCCCAGGTAGTGCATGGATGCTGCGGTGGCAGAAAATATCAATGCAGGAATGAGATAGTGATTTTTGCGTAATTTTTTGAATAAAAAGCAACCAAACCCCAGGGAACAACCAATAATAGCGACGAGTAAAGAGGCCAGCGTTATCTTAATGTTATAATTTATAATATGACTATGATGATGGGCCTGCATCACCATGTAGTGTAAAACCCAAATACCACAGCCCATAGTTGGGCCACTAAATAAAGGCCAACAGTAATGTTTTTTTCGAGCGCCAGCTTTACATAGCCAAAAAGAGACATAAAAAGCCAGGCACGCAATAATTACTGCGAGTAGGACTAATGAGATATCATAATTAAATAACATATTTAACTTAAAGTTTACTTTTAGGAAGCTGCATGTTTATTATCATCTTAATGTGCGAGTGGATAATAACGTGGTACTTATTATGTTCAAGATATTTTTATTAATTTACACAAATAAAAGACAATCCGTGCACTGGTTGTCTTTTAATGGGCTGAAACATGCCTGAAATGATTTAACTTAGTTCAAGTCGCTGTAGATGTTTGTACGAAGTTACTCTTCATCGGGAAGCTGATACTTCTGGCAGTATAAATAAGGAATGTCTTCACGGGTGAGGAGAGCGGCATCCTTGTTTAGCCTAAAAATATCGATATCGCTTACTCCTGAGTTTTTCAGATAAAAATCAGGGAAAAATTGTTGCAGAATCGCAGCGGGTACGGTTTCACGGTTGGAAATGATGATCTGCTGGGATACCCAGACGGGGCTGAGGCCATACTCAGCAAGCGTAAAGAGGATGGTCCTCTGAACCGTATACTCTTCCTGCGGCGTGACGTTTATGATGCCGTTAATGTTTGCAATACCTTTTCCGTCACCCGATTTGAAATCGACAATGCCTCTAAATGACGCATTACCCCTAACTATCTGTAGCGTCGACCGGCATACGATGCTGTGCGGATTCTCGTATGAGGGCATATATAGATAGAACGCGAGACCGGAGAGTATCGCCAGACACACCAGGAAAATGATACGTGTTTGTTTTCTGATAGTGGCTATCGCGCTAAGCATCTTCATTTACTATCGTACCGGGGATAATAGACGGACTGACAGGAGTTATCATGTGACAATTCCATATTGGTAGTGCACGTAATGATAGAAATATTTTTCGTCTCAGGATAAGCCGTTATATAGAGGTATTTATCATCACTGCACATTTCAGGATGCTGCTTGATAAAATCCTCATGACGAATATGGTTACTTGCATCATCATTTAAAAAATAGTGGCATTGGCCATCATATTTTTTTGAAGCAACATAACCCGAAAAGTAATTCTCGCTGGATACTTTAGGGTAGATAAGCACCCCAACTATTATGATGGTAAACATAATAATAAGTGCTTCCGCCAGATTTACCTTTGGCAGTTTTTTATTTTCTATTCCATTCGTATCTGTTACAGCGTGCGGCTCTGTAAGTTCGATCTCAACCTCAGGTACAACATGATCCCGTTTTTTTTCAACGGTTATTTCTTGTTGAATGATAAGACCTTTACGAGGAATTGTGGTGATTATTTGTTTCTCTACATTCATTTGTAAAAATGACTTTCGCAGAGAGAGAATGCTTTGATAAAAGGCGTTAAAGCTAACCTGTCTGTGGCTTTCACCCCAAGCGAAAGCGAGTAACTCATTCTGAGTAACAATCTTAGTGTGATTCCTGAGCAATAACAGTAGGCATAATGAGGCTGTCGGCTTGAGTTTTATCTCTTCATGGCTGTCTGTATGTACCAGACACTGTTTCTCTGGTAGAAATACTATTTTGTTTTCAATGAGATAACATAGATTATCTGCTTCGGACATGTTGCCACTACTCTCGTTGACTCAGGCTGGTTTTCCACCTGCCATTATAAGCACAATGTGGCATGGAATAATCCAGCCTTTTAGCTACTTTACCCTTTAGGTACTTCTCGGATCATCAATATACTTATGATTAACCAAGTGTTAACTATTTTTATACGTTAAAAATCATTTAAAATCAATTTGTTATGGTTATGTGCTACTTCTTTTTTAACTGAAAAGAAAAAATTACCACCGCAAAGATTAAAAAAATTACGTTTCTGCCCTCAGATTAATATACTCACTGACAGAGCAGCATGAGGGGGCAGGCATGGTATCTCAGAGTTAGATGCTCAATAGTGTAAATTTGAAAATGATATTTAATACCTGAGTATTTAAGTCGCCTTTACTCTTCGTTGATGATGTCTCACCATAACAACGGGGATATAGCCAATGAATAAACTATTTCAATTAATAGTATGTATTTATGGGGTTTCAACCCTGGTGTTTATGCTATTCAGAGTTGTATGGCTTTGGATGCAGGTTATAAAGTATAAGAAAAATGATTTTGCCTGGTTCAAAGATAAGATTGATACAGTGATTGTGATATCAATTATTTGGCCATTGTATTTGATATATGTTATTTTTCAAGTTATTTTTAATCCCTGCTGTTTATGGAATAACAGTTGTGATTGTTTGAAAAACAATATGCCCTGATATGATTTTTTGAGTGATTATTTCATGGTTGTATAATGAAGTAATAATAATGTATGCGGTTGTTCATGAGCGTGGAATATTGTTTGGCATGGAGTTCATAAGGTTATTCATTTCAAATCGCCATCCTACAATCCTCAAAATCTGGCTTACCAATCGCAGGTTTGCCGTAATGTCCTATATTGATATACGTTACGAGTAACGGGGTATCGATTGCGTTAGGGCGATCTCCTTTGCTTTGTGCCAGGAGATAATCTCAATCCCATAACTAGAGTAAGAGAAGCTGATGTCCATTCTTAATTTTGATGAATCTGTAATGCTCATTGGAGACGAGATTAAAAAATCTGAAAACGCCTATTTCTCTCTGAGGAAAAAACGTCAGCGCATTGAAATGAAAAAAGATGGAAACATTTTTTATCTTGAGAAAGGCTCTGTCTCTGTTTACCGAGTTGAAAATGACCTTGTTACAGTAAGCTTTACCGCCCCCGCTATCCTTGGCCTGGCACAGATGCGTAATGATGTGATGTCTCATTACCTGCGTTGTGACACGGACTGTGAGATGTGGGTAATGAATGCGGCTAATGCTAATGAGATGCTTAGCAAGAAAAACCTATGGATACATGCATTTGATATTCTGACCAACCATCTGCAGCGTTATTTCCAGCGTGAAAATCTGCGTTCGCATAAAACTATTCGCGAAATTGTGACGGAACACGTGAAACACATTTGGTCACTTGAGCCTGAAATACGTGAAAAAACATCAGTTTATACATTTATCCTCAGTAGGAACCACATTTCACGTAGCGCTATCCATAAAGTGCTTCAGGAACTGGTTAACGAGGGTAAATTGACTCTGAACCGTGGGAAGTTGTCTTCGTTTAATGCCCAATAAGACAAAGCCGGGTGTTATGTATTTAACGCCAGCCAGCTACTGAATTTCACGATAAAAAAAGCCGCAACATCATCTGTTGCGGCTTTTTTATCGTTTCTATCTTTCGCGTAATGCTTCCGCTTTGGCGCGAATGATCGGTTTCAGCAGATAACTCAGAATCGATTTCTTACCAGTTATAATATCGACTGATGCGACCATACCTGGAATGATGACCATTGGATGCTCTTTGGTTCCCAGGTAGTTCTTATCTGTGCGCAGGCGTGCAATGTAGTAACTGTGGCCTTCTTTATCCGTCACGGTATCTGGGCTTAGCTGGACCAGTTCACCATTCAGGCCGCCATACGTGGTGTAGTCGTAAGCGGTGAACTTCACTACGGCATGTTGCCCTGGGTGCAGGAAGGCAATGTCACGCGGCTGAATTTTCACTTCAATAAGCAGTTTGTCATCCAGTGGCACGATTTCTACTAAATCACTGCCTGGCTGAATAACACCGCCGATGGTGTTAACCAAAATTTGCTGGACAACACCGCGAACTGGCGAAACCACCATGGTGCGATTCACTCGGTCTTCGAGTGCTTTGCCGGTGGCTTCAGCTTTGCTTAAGTTAGTGCGTGCTTCATTTAGCTGTGAGAGTGCATCGCTCTGGAAGCGGTTACGACTTTCGCCAATCTTGTTTTCAATCTCTTTTGTCTCAGATGCAGACTTAGGGATGGAAAGCGTGACGGAATCCAGCAGCCCTTTAGTTTCCACTTCAGTACGACGTAAACGCAGGATTTCAACTTTAGAAATTGCACCTGATGCCAGCAGCGGCTCAGACATTTTGATCTCTTGCTGCAGTAAACTAAGGCTGTTTTTGTACTGTTCCTGTTTGGACTGGAAATCACGCAGTTCCTGTCTCTTCTGAACTAGCTGCTCTTGAAGACCTTCAATTTCATTCTGGAACTGGCGACGGCGACTGTTAAATAAATCCAGTTCGCCACGTGCAACATCAGGAGCCTTCTTAGCAATCTC
This sequence comes from Buttiauxella cochleicola, assembly GCF_021282405.1. NCBI lineage: Bacteria > Pseudomonadati > Pseudomonadota > Gammaproteobacteria > Enterobacterales > Enterobacteriaceae > Buttiauxella > Buttiauxella cochleicola. The sequence continues at coordinate 9,613 of NZ_JAJSOU010000005.1, read as the reverse complement.
ATCAGATATGACAAAATCTTTGTCTTCAGCTTCCGCAGCCAGACGATCGATTTTAGCCTGTAAGCCAAGCTTATCAGCTTCAGTCTCACCAACGTTTGAAGCAAAACGAGTGTCATCCAGATGAATCAACGGCGCGCCAGCTTCAACGATTTGCCCTTCATGCACATACAGCTCGGTGACAATACCACCTTCCAGGTTCTGTATTTTTTGCAAGCGTGATGACGGGATGGCTTTTCCTTCACCCCGTGTAACCTCATCAAGTTTGGCAAATCCAGCCCAAGTGAACGCCAGCACGACTAATACCAGGATAGTCCAAAGAGTGAGGCGAATAACGCGCGGCGAGTCATCAATCAGAGCATGACTCACCTCGTTAATGTTATCGGCCTGGTTTTCATCGCGACCTTTGAAGTAGTTGCGAATTTGCGGGCGTAAACGTGTAAATAACTCAGCGAGACGCATTGATTTGACCCTTCTTCAGCGCATCCATAACAATGGCTTTAGGGCCATCAGCAATAATGCGTCCTTTATCAACAATAATCAGTCGATCAACCAGCGTTAGCATCGACGCTTTGTGCGTCACGAGTAACAGCGTTTTATCAGCGACAAATGGCACCAGACCTTGTTTAATCTTGTCTTCACTGGTGTTGTCCATCGCACTGGTCGGTTCATCAAGCAGCAGAACTGGTGGCTCCAGCAGGAGTGCGCGAGCCAGCGCAACAGCCTGGCGTTGCCCACCGGACAGCTGCATACCACGCTCACCAACTTGCAAGTTGTAGCCGTCAGGGTGAATACGAGCGAATTCGTTAACGCCAGCAAGTTCCGCGGCGCGCAGCATTGTTTCATCGTCAACATAACGGGCACCACAAATCAGGTTATCGCGCAGTGATCCATTAAACAGCTGAATGTCCTGAGGAACATAACCAATGCTGTGGCGCAAATCGTTGACGTCCAACTGACGAGCATCGACATCGTCGATCAAAATATTACCGCTGGTTGGCTGATATAGATTGATTATCAACTTGCTAATCGAGCTCTTGCCTGAGCCGCTGCGGCCGATAATACCTACTCGCTCACCAGGCTTAATAGTCAGGTTAATCTTTTGCAGTGAAGGGTTTTTCTGCTCGGGATAACTGAAGTCGACATCTTTGAACTCAATGCTGCCACGGAATGTTTCGCGCTTCAGAGGGTGCTCATGATCGCGTCTCTCCTGCGGCATCGACATCATTTGTTCGGTGTTTTTGATGGTCAAACGCGCCTGGTGATAACGGGCAATCAACCCGGTGAGTTGGCCCATTGGCATCAGCGCACGGCCATTAAGCATATAGCAGGCAATCAGGCCACCCATGCTCAGCTTGCCGCCAATAATCATATACACGCCGACGATAATCATGATGACGCCAGACATTTGCTGGAACCATCCGGTCAAGTTGCTGGCGAAGCTGGATAAGGTTTTAACGCGTAATTCCAGGCGGCTTAAACTGCCCAGAGTTTGTTCCCATTGATACTGGCGTTCGCTTTGTGCGTTGTTGACTTTGATAGCGTCCAGGCCACTGAGTGTTTCAATCAGCAATGCCTGACGCTCACTTGCCAAACTCATGGTTTTGGCAACGGCGGCATTTACCGGTTTCTGCAACGCCCAGCTAATCACCAGCGCGATAGGGAAGGTCAGTAAAGGAATCCATGCGAGAGAACCACCGATAATGCCAATCACCAGTAATAACACCAGTGTAAACGGCAAATCGATGAGTGTGGTCAACGTGAGAGATGAGAGGAAATCACGCAGCGACTGAAATTCATGAATGTTTTGTGCAAAGCTACCCACACGGGCTGGGCGCGCTTTCATCTCCATGCCGGTAATACGCTCAAAGAGCGTGGCTGAGATAATCAGGTCACTCTTTTTACCTGCAATGTCGAGGCAGACACCGCGCAGCATTTTTAAGATCAAATCGAAAACAAACGCCATGCAAATACCGACGGCCAAAACCCACAAAGTCACCGTGGCATGATTGGGTACAACCCTGTCATACACGTTCATGGTGAACAGCGGAGTTCCCAGCGCAATCAGGTTAATCAGCAGGCTTGCTAATATCGCATCCATGTACAGATAGCGAGAAAGCATCAGCGTGTCTTTGAACCAGGATTTTGTCCGTGGCAGGAAAGATTCAGACTGTAAGTCAAACTCATGGCGAGGATGTGCGAAAATCACCTGGCCTGCGTAGCTTTTCTCAAGTTCTGCTGCATCAATATTGATTTCACCGCCTTCGCTCTCGCTTGGCATAATGCGAGCAGTACCATCTGCGTTCCAGCCAAGCAGTACGGCGGCACCACCGTCACGCAGCAAAAGTATCGCAGGCAGAGACATGGCGGCGATTTTATTGAGCGAGCGTTTGATGACACGTGCTTTTAATCCAGCACGAGCAGCGGCACGAGGCAAAATAGCCAACGTCAGGCGATCGTTCTCCAGGGGCAGCCCGCTACTCAATGTTGAGCGGCTTGCTGATTTACCATGCACAGAACAAAGAACCAGCAGGCAATCAAGCAATGGATCGTCATTGCGGCTGCGCGGGTCATGATAATGCGACTCCTCTACAGGAGGAGCCTCTGACATTGTATTCATGTGTTCAACTTGTGAAGTCATTGATAGGAATGTTCCTGACGCAACTATTTAGCAAAAAATAAAAAGCGAACTAATCCTGAAATAGTTCAGCGGGGAACTATTTCAGTTAATTAAATGCTAATTAAGTTCAGGTAATGAGTTATTTTCTGGAGAGTCTATTGGTTGACCTGCAGGCACTGGATTAATTTTAAGTGCTTTTAATAATTCACCTGTACGCGCGCAAATACGATAACCCGTCGAAATTTCCAGATAACGTAATTCAACAAGGCGGCGTTTAGCTGAGAATACTTCATTTTCACTATCCAATAAATCCAGCAAAGTTCGCTCACCCAGGCTGAACTGATCCTGATAAGCGGTACGAACTTTCACGCTGCGGTCGGCATAATCTGTGGCTGCGGGAATTTGGTCTCTGGCACTTTTTAATGCTGACCATGCCAGGCCAATTTCCTGGTTCATCTGGCGCAGCGTGTTATTACGTACGTCCTGAGCTTGTTTTTCCAGATACGCGCGGGATTGCATTGCTGCTTTATCGCTGCCGCCCTGGTACAAGTTGTAGTGCAGTTTCACCATCGCTTCCCACTCTTCTGAATGGGCACGAGTCGTGTCGGTGTCATTACTGATGCTACGAGATAGCGCCACATCAACACGAGGGTAAAACGTTGATTTTGAAGCTTCATATTGCTGGCGAGCAGCCTGAATATCAGCATTGGCAGATTTCAGCAGCGGGCTGTTGTCTTCCATTATGCGCTTGGCATCTTCAAGCGATTTTGGAAGGATGGCATTAATACTTTCAGGCAGACTCAGGTTTTCAGGCGCTTCACCGGTCACACTCATGAATGTAGTATTGGCATCTTCGAGGTTGGTCTGCTCAGTCAACAAGTTGTTGCGAGCTTGCGCCAGACGCGCTTCAGCCTGCATTAAATCGCCTGAGCGGCCAACGCCTTGATCGGTACGTAAACGAATCTGGTCGTAGATGCGCTCATGGTTGGCGAGGTCATCTTCTGCCAGATGCACATATTCCTGACGTTGCAATACGTCAAGATAGGCCTGAACCACCTGGAATGCGGTATTTTCGCTGATATTCAGCACGCTAAAAGCCCGGGAATCAACGGTTGCCTTTTGACGGTCAACTTCACTTGACGTCGCAAAACCGTCGAATACATTTTGGTTGAGGCTAATTGTGGCGTCGTTTGGAGACAGATTCATCCCATTCTTACTACCACCCGCGCGCGTGGTAGCATCGTTGATATTTTTCTGGCCTGCTTCAGCATCTAAATTCAGGGAAGGAAGATATCCACCGCGGGCTGCCCGCAAATCCTGCTCTGCAGAGTAACGACTATTTACTGATGCATTCACTTCCGGGTGGCTGGATAAAGCTTGATTTACGGTATTTTGTAAAGTTGCTGCGTTAACTGATGGTATTGATAAACAACCAAGTATAAAAAGGGAAAACTTCTGCATTTTATGAAGCCTTTATTGCGCGCGTTAATGATATCCCTATATCACGCCTTATATCCATTTCTGTTTTAACACGAAACATCATATTAATTAACAAGTGCAGAGGTTTTTATCTGATTACATTAAACGCAACTTTCATTCGCAATGAAATTTAATGTTCTGTAATGTGATGTTTCACTTTCCGTCATTTTTGATTATATTTAACGCTCAGTCAAGTCTCCGATAATAGAGTTCTAATAACTGTGTTTTTTTCTACATTCATTAATCACCTTCGAATGAAATGTCCATTAATGGGCATTTTGATTTAGAGGTGATTTATGAATGGGAAAATAATGTTATTAGTTATTTAATTAATAGTAGCAATTATAAAAATAACGAAAGTATTCAAGAGAGGTAATAGTGAGCAATTTACTTGGTGTGATTAAAGCAGTAATTGGTCTGGTTTATGTAGTTGAAGCAGACGGCTCACAACGTCTCTTGAAAGAAGGCGACAGAATCTATAGTGGCGAAGAGATTGTTACCGGGGACAGCGGCGCGGTCAGTATGGAGCTGCCAAATGGTAAAACCCTGGATCTCGGGCGTAATAGCCACTGGAGCGAGCATGGCTTGAATGCTGTAAGCACTTCAGATCATGACACTCAGGATGTCGCATCGTTACAGAAAGCTATTGCTGACGGCGCTGACCCGACACAAGCATTAGAAGCAACCGCTGCGGGTAATGAAGCACCGGTGCAAATCGAAGGTGGCGGTGGTGGTCATACCCTGGTGCAGCTGGATTTGACTGGGAAAATCGTTGATCCTACTGCCGGTTTTAATACGGCAGGTATTGGGGCTCCAACACCTGAACTTAACCTGCCGGAAAATGGTTTCACAACGGCTGGCTCCTCTGGTTCACCTGCGGTGCTCCCACCGTTGGTTCACATTGATGATTTTGCCGGTAACGATGGTTTTATTAACAAAAATGAAATCAACCATACCAATATCAACGGCACCAGTAATCAAAACCACATCACGCTGACCTTCACCGATAGCCAAAAAAATACAATTACTATTGATGTTCCGGTGAACAATGGCCACTGGACAGCAAACCCTGATTTAAGTGGTTTGGTTGAAGGTGAGATCAACGTTACCGCCACAGCTACGGATGTATCAGGCCGCACCGCGCAAAGCACGACGGATGCTGTGATCGATGTGACTGATTTGCATGACCAGATAACCATCGATAGCGTCACGCCTGATAACGTTATTAACATCAATGAATCACATCAGCCGCAAACCTCAGTCCACGGCAGCGTCTCTGGTGATGCAAAAATCGGCGATGCCATCACATTAACCGTCGATGGTAAGGAATATCACGATGTCGTTATCGATCTCGGTAATGGCAATCTTGGCTATCGGATTAATGTCTCAACTCAGGGGCTGCTGGCCAATCCGAATATTCATGCCACTGTGACCTCAACCGATGAGGCTGGGAACACGACTCAGGCATCAAGCGATCACCATGTGGATATCGATCTCGATGTTCATAACTCAGTCACGATTGAAACTGTTGCTAACGATGATGTCGTTAATGCCAGCGAATCTCGTATGCCAACCTTGATTGCTGGTGAAGTCGGTGGTGATGCTAAAGCAGGTGATCCTATTACCGTTACAGTACAAGGCCAGCAATTCCATGGCGTTGTGATTAATGATAACGGCCAATTGCGCTATGAAGTACCGGTTCCGACTCGTCTTCTTCACGAAGGGGCCAATGATGTTCAGGTACAGGTAATTAGCCATGACGCTGCGGGTAACGAAGCGATTGCTGTTGAACATCACAATGTCACGCTCGATACCCATGCACAAAATGCTCTGACGATTGAAACGGTTGCTGGTGATGACACCGTGAACCGTAGCGAATCCCGTATGCCAACGTTTATCAGCGGTGAAGTCACCGGTGATGTGCAGGTTGGCGACCATGTAGTAGTGAGCGTTAACGGCCAGAGCTTTAATGGCGAAGTGGTCGCTGATGAAAATGGCAAACTGCGTTATACCGTGCCAGTGCCAACTTCAGCGCTGAATGAAGGCAGCAACGATGTGCAGGTGATGGTTACGGGTGTCGACAATGTTGGCAACACGGCGATTGCGGTCGAGCACAAAACTATCGTACTGGATACGCAGGCACATAACGCCCTGACTATTGAAACCGTGGCGGGAGACGACATCGTCAATCGCACGGAATCCCGTATGCCGACGCTTATCAGCGGTGAGGTCTCCGGGGATGCACATGCAGGTGACCATGTGGTGGTCAGCGTCAACGGCCAGAACTTCTACGGCACGGTGACCGATGAAAACGGCCACCTGCGTTACGAAGTACCGGTGCCGACGGTTGCCCTTAACGAAGGCAGTAACGATGTGCAGGTGATGATCACCGGCACTGACAATGCCGGTAACGCCACCACGGCAATTGAGCACAAAACGGTGGTACTGGACACGCAGGCGCATAACGCCCTGACCATCGAAACGGTGGCCGGTGACGGCACGGTGAACGCCACCGAATCCCGTATGCCGACGATGATCTCGGGTGTGGTGAGCGGTGATGCGCAGGCAGGCGACCATGTGGTGGTCAGTGTCAACGGTCACGAATTCCGTGGCGACGTGGTGACCGATGAAAACGGCCAACTGCGCTATGAAATTCCGGTGACGACAAATGCACTGACCGAAGGCAGTAACGATGTGCAGGTGATGGTCACCGGCACCGACAGCGCGGGTAACGCCACCACGGCAATTGAGCACAAAACGGTGGTGCTGGACACGCAGGCGCATAACGCCCTGACCATCGAAACGGTGGCCGGTGACGACACGGTGAACGCCACCGAATTCCGTATGCCAACACTTATCAGTGGTGAGGTGTCCGGTGATGCGCAGGAAGGCGATCATGTGGTGGTCAGCGTCAACGGTCACGAATTCCGTGGCGACGTGGTGACCGATGAAAACGGCCAGTTGCGTTACGAAATTCCGGTGCCGACAAATGCCCTGACCGAAGGCAGCAATGACGTGCAGGTGATGGTGACCGGCACCGACAGCGCAGGTAACGCCACCACGGCAATTGAGCACAAAACGGTGGTGCTGGACACGCAGGCGCATAACGCCCTGACCATTGAAACGGTGGCCGGTGACGACACGGTGAACGCCACCGAGTCCCGTATGCCGACGCTTATCAGCGGTGAGGTGTCCGGGGATGCACACGCAGGCGACCATGTGGTGGTCAGCGTCAACGGTCACGAATTCCGTGGCGACGTGGTGACCGATGAAAACGGCCACCTGCGTTACGAAGTACCGGTGCCGACGGTGGCCCTGAACGAAGGCAGCAACGATGTGCAGGTGATGGTCACCGGCACCGACAACGCCGGTAATGCCACCACGGCAATCGAACACAAAACGGTGGTGCTGGATACGCAGGCGGATGCGTCTATCACAATTGATCTTGTCACTAAAGACAACGTATTGAACCACGATGAACTGAATGCGCCTAAGCAGAGCATCAGCGGAACCGTTGGCGGTGATGCCCGAGTTGGCGATGAAGTCACGCTTGATATTAACGGGCACAAATTTAGCGGACACGTCAGCGACCTTGGCAACGGTAACCTCGGTTATCACATTGATGTCGATTCGTCGGCGTTCAGCAATAACCAGGGTGAGATCGATACTGATGTCACCTTCCATGCCACCGTGAACTCCCATGACGCTGCTGGCAATGAAGTTATTGTTACCACGGATCACACGGTGCATATCGATAACCATGCGAACAACGCCCTGACCATCAGCACGGTGTCGAAAGACGGCGTGGTGAATCACACCGAATCCCAGGGGCCGACCTATATCAACGGTGAGGTGAGCGGGCCGGACGCGAAAGCAGGCGATCCGGTACTGGTGACCGTTAACGGCAAAGCCTTTACCGGTGAGGTGGTGGCGGATGTAGCCGGGAAGCTGCATTACCACGTAGCGGTAGACAGCAGCGTACTGAACGAAGGTGATAACAACGTCGAAGTGGCGATTGCCAGTAAAGATGCGGCAGGTAACGACGCTGTGGCGACAGAGCATCGCAATGTGGTGCTGGACACGCATGCGCACGCGAACATCAGTATTGATCGTGTCACCAAAGATAATGTGCTCAATCACAGCGAGCTGGACAGCCCGAAACATGCCATCACCGGTCAGGTAGGTGAGGATGCGCGGATCGGCGATAAGGTGACGCTGGAGATCAATGGCCACCGGTTCACCGGAGAGGTTGTTGACCAGGGCAACGGCACACTGGGATACAGCATTGATGTTGACTCCCGTGCGTTCAGCAATAACCAGGGTGAGATAGACAGCGACGTCAATGTTCACGCTACCGTGACCTCCCATGATGCCGCCGGAAACGTGGTGACGGCGTACACCGATCACACGGTGCATATCGACAACCATGCGAACAACGCCCTGACCATCAGCACGGTGTCGAAAGACGGCGTGGTGAATCACACCGAATCCCAGGGGCCGACCTATATCAACGGTGAGGTGAGCGGGCCGGACGCGAAAGCAGGCGATCCGGTACTGGTGACCGTTAACGGCAAAGCCTTTACCGGTGAGGTGGTGGCGGATGTAGCCGGGAAGCTGCATTACCACATAGCGGTAGACAGCAGCGTGCTGAACGAAGGTGATAACAACGTCGAAGTGGCGATTGCCAGTAAAGATGCGGCAGGTAACGACGCTGTGGCGACAGAGCATCGCAATGTGGTGCTGGACACGCATGCGCACGCGAACATCAGTATTGATCGTGTCACCAAAGATAATGTGCTCAATCACAGCGAGCTGGACAGCCCGAAACATGCCATCACCGGTCAGGTAGGTGAGGATGCGCGGATCGGCGATAAGGTGACGCTGGAGATCAATGGCCACCGGTTCACCGGAGAGGTTGTTGACCAGGGCAACGGCACACTGGGATACAGCATTGATGTTGACTCCCGTGCGTTCAGCAATAACCAGGGTGAGATAGACAGCGACGTCAATGTTCACGCTACCGTGACCTCCCATGATGCCGCCGGAAACGTGGTGACGGCGTACACCGATCACACGGTGCATATCGATAACCATGCGAACAACGCCCTGACCATCAGCACGGTGTCGAAAGACGGCGTGGTGAATCACACCGAATCCCAGGGGCCGACCTATATCAACGGTGAGGTGAGCGGGCCGGACGCGAAAGCAGGCGATCCGGTACTGGTGGCCGTTAACGGCAAAGCCTTTACCGGTGAGGTGGTGGCGGATGCAGCCGGGAAGCTGCATTACCACGTAGCGGTAGACAGCAGCGTGCTGAACGAAGGTGATAACAACGTCGAAGTGGCGATTGCCAGTAAAGATGCGGCAGGTAACGACGCTGTGGCGACAGAGCACCAGAACGTGACACTGGATACCCACGCAGATGCCACCATCACGGTGGATGATGTCACCGCTGATAACACCCTGAATCATGATGAGCTGGGCAGTCGTGAGCAGATTATCAGCGGAACGGTAGGC